>NZ_JAWOQP010000046.1:0-7977 GCF_033337375.1 Vibrio sp. YT-17 | reverse complement strand
GTATGCGGCGGGTAAGTACGACATCGCACGGCCCAAGGCGGCAGGCTGACCCCTGCAATAACTGTCACGCCCCCCCCGTTAACTGTCACGCCCCCCCCGTTAACTGTCACGCCCCCCCCCGTTAACTGTCACGAACCCCCCCGTTAACTGTCACGCCCCCAAACCTGCAAACCCAGCAGGGGCGGGGGCTGGCGGGGTGCTGAAAAAATCCATCCATGATTATCTAAGAATAATCCACTAGGCGCGGTTAACAGCGCCCTAGTGGGGCGCTGTTTGCCCTTGCCCAAAATGCCCGGCCAGAGGCCGGATAACTGATCTATCCGCTGCGCTAGGCTACACACCGCCCCCACCGCTCCGCGGTAGGGAAAAGGCGGGCCAAGGCCCGCAAACCCAAACCCCATGCACAGACGCCACAGGAAGCCGCAGACGCCTTTAGCCGCTTTAGCGGCCTTTACCCCTGCCCGCAGGGCGGGTGCGCGTGTGAAGCCCCGCAGGGGCCATGCTGGCCACCTTGCGCTTGGCTATCTCCGCCTTGATGGTCGCGCCCGCCTCTCGCATCTCTTGCTGCAGGGCTTCGATCTCGGCAGGTGTCAGCCGGTAGAAGCTCACCCTTGCCCCTCTTGCGGCTCCGGCTGGCCATGCTCCTGTGGCTGCTATTCCTGCTTGGGTGGCAGTCCGAACAGCGCCCGGTCATGGTCGCGCTCTAGGTAGCTGTCCAGCCCATCGAGCAAGCGCTGTTCTGGCCACTCGCCGCTTTCGACTTTGCCGAGTATCCACGCGCCTACCAGCACCTTGCGCCGGGTGTCCTCCTTGCGCTTTTGCTGCTGCTCCCGTGCCCTGACCCGCTGGATCTTGGCGTTGATCCGTGCCCGTTGCTCTTCCAGCTTGGCGAGCCGTTCCGCTGCTTTTGCCATGTTGACATTCCCCTTGGTTATGTGCTTGCCATCATGCTATCATCGGAGCACAGACACCGCAAACCCCGACCGTCATTCTAACGGGAGGGCGCACTTACCGGTTTCTCTTCGAGAAACTGCCCTGCGGGCACCCCTTTGGGGCTGTGCGCTCTCCGAGGGCCATTGCATGGAGCTAAACCCCTATGGCCATCTATCACCTTACGGCCAAGACCGGCAGCCGGAACGGCGGCCAGTCGGCCAAGGCGAAAGCCGATTACATCCAGCGGGAGGGCCGTTACTCCCGCGACCGTGACGAGGTGCTGCACACTCAGTCCGGCCACCTGCCCGAGTGGGCCGAGCGCCCCGCCGACTACTGGGATGCTGCCGACCTGTATGAACGCGCCAATGGGCGGCTGTTCAAAGAGGTTGAGTTTGCCCTGCCGGTCGAACTGACCCTAGATCAGCAGCGGGAGCTGGTGGACGAATTCGCCCGGCATCTGACCGAGGGCGAGCGCCTGCCGTATACGCTGGCCATTCATGCCGGTAAAGGTGAGAACCCCCATTGCCACTTGATGATCTCTGAGCGGAAGAACGACGGTATCGAGCGCCCGGCTGACCAGTGGTTCAAGCGGTACAACGCCAAACAGCCAGAGCGGGGCGGGGCGCAGAAGTCCGAGAGCCTGAAGCCCAAGGCATGGCTTGAGCAGACCCGCGAGGCATGGGCCGACCATGCCAACCGGGCATTAGAGCGGGCTGGTCACGACGCCCGCATTGACCATAGAACACTTGAGGCGCAGGGCATCGAGCGCCTGCCGGGCATCCATCTTGGCCCCAACGTGGTGGAGATGGAGGGCCGGGGCATCCGCACCGAGCGGGCCGACACCGCCCTAGCCATCGACACGGCCAACGGCCAGATCATCGACTTACAAGAATACCGGGAGGTTATCGAGCATGAGCGCGATAGACAGAGTGAAGAAGTCCAGAGGCATCAACGAGTTAGCGGAGCAGATCGAACCGCTGGCCCAGAGCATGGCGACACTGGCCGACGAGGCCCGGCAGGTCATGAGCCAGACTCAGCAGGCCAGCGAGGCGCAGGCAGCGGAGTGGCTGAAAGCCCAACGCCAGACAGGGGCGGCATGGGTGGAGCTGGCCAAGGAGTTGCGGGAGGTAGCCGCCGAGGTGAGCAGCGCCGCGCAGAGCGCCCGGAGCGCCGCCCGTGGCTGGACATGGAAGTTGTGGGCCGGGGTCTTGATCGCTTCCGTGACGCCTATTCTGGCGCTGCTGATCGCATCATGGCTTTGGCTGGAGCCGCAAATCATCGAACAACAGGGGGGTATATGGCTGGTTTTCAAGCTCAAGTAAAGGGTGACCGCACCGCGCAAGCCATCGCCCGGCAGCTCAAGGCCATGGGCTGCGACCGGTACGACATCGGCATACGGGATGCCGCCAGCGGCAAGATGATGAACCGGGAATGGTCAGCCGCCGAAGTGCTCCAGAACACGCCATGGCTCAAGCGGATGAATGCCCAGGGCAATGACGTGTATATCAGGCCCGCCGAGCAGGAGCGGCATGGTTTGGTGCTGGTGGACGATCTCAGTGAGTTCGACTTGGATGACATGAAAGCCGAGGGCCGGGAGCCGGCGCTGATCGTGGAGACCAGCCCCAAGAACTATCAGGCATGGGTAAAAGTGGCTCAGGACGCCCCAGCAGGTCACAGGGGCGTAATCGCCCGGAAGCTGGCCCGCGAGTACGACGCCGACCCGGCCAGCGCCGACAGCCGCCACTATGGTCGCTTGGCGGGCTTCACCAACCGCAAGGACAAGCACACCACCCGCACCGGTTATCAGCCGTGGGTGCTGCTGCGTGAATCCAAGGGCAAGACCGCCACCGCAGGGCCGGAGCTGATGCAGCAGGCCGGGCAGGTGCTGGACAGCATTAAGCGCCAACAGGAACGGACGGCACGACTGGCCGAGATCACCGCCCCGCGGAGTGTGCGCCGGTATCGCCGCAGCGCCGTGGACGACTACCGCAGCGAAATGGCCGGGTTGGTCAAACGCTTCGGTGACGACCTCAGCAAGTGCGACTTCATTGCGGCTATGAAGCTGGCCAGCAAGGGCCGGGAGCCGGACGAGATCGCCAAGGCCATGGCCGAGGCCAGCCCCGCGATCATGGAGCGCAAGGCAGGCCATGAGGCCGATTACATCAAGCGCACGGTACAGAAAGTGATGGAGCTGCCGCAGGTGCAGGAGGCCCGCGCCGAGCTGGCGAAGCAGACCCAGAAGCAGCGCAGTCGGGGGCCAGATTTAAGTATGTAATGCTTGCGTTAGCGCTAACTGGTGGTATACTGTTAGCTCTAATGGAGGGTTTGAGATGAAAGACCAACACGACAAGCGTACCGGCAACCTGCTGGCCACCCCTAACGCTATACGACAGGCCCGCTTTGCCGAACAGCAGCGAGCCATGGGCCGCAAGGCCGCGAGCACCCCCCCCATAACTCTTCGCCTCATGACCGAGCGCGACCTGCCGATGCTCCATGATTGGCTCAACCGGCCGCACATCGTTGAGTGGTGGGGTGGTGACGAAGAGCGACCGACTCTTGATGAAGTGCTGGAACACTACCTGCCCAGAGCGATGGCGGAAGAGTCCGTAACACCGTACATCGCAATGCTGGGCGAGGAACCGATCGGCTATGCTCAGTCGTACGTCGCGCTCGGAAGCGGTGATGGCTGGTGGGAAGATGAAACTGATCCAGGAGTGCGAGGAATAGACCAGTCTCTGGCTGACCCGACACAGTTGAACAAAGGCCTAGGAACAAGGCTTGTCCGCGCTCTCGTTGAACTACTGTTCTCGGACCCCACCGTGACGAAGATTCAGACCGACCCGACTCCGAACAACCATCGAGCCATACGCTGCTATGAGAAGGCAGGATTCGTGCGGGAGAAGATCATCACCACGCCTGACGGGCCGGCGGTTTACATGGTTCAAACACGACAAGCCTTCGAGAGAAAGCGCGGTGTTGCCTAACAACTCATTCAAGCCGACGCCGCTTCGCGGCGCGGCTTAATTCAGGTGTTAGCGGTAATTTAACCAGATAGGAGTACAGACATATGAAAATCGTAAAAAGGATATTATTAGTATTGTTAAGTTTATTTTTTACAATTGCGTATTCAAATGCTCAAACTGACAACTTAACTTTGAAAATTGAGAATGTTTTAAAGGCAAAAAATGCCAGAATAGGAGTAGCAATATTCAACAGCAATGAGAAGGATACTTTGAAGATTAATAACGACTTCCATTTCCCGATGCAAAGCGTTATGAAATTTCCGATTGCTTTAGCCGTTTTGTCTGAGATAGATAAAGGGAATCTTTCTTTTGAACAAAAAATAGAGATTACCCCTCAAGACCTTTTGCCTAAAATGTGGAGTCCGATTAAAGAGGAATTCCCTAATGGAACAACTTTGACGATTGAACAAATACTAAATTATACAGTATCAGAGAGCGACAATATTGGTTGTGATATTTTGCTAAAATTAATCGGAGGAACTGATTCTGTTCAAAAATTCTTGAATGCTAATCATTTCACTGATATTTCAATCAAAGCAAACGAAGAACAAATGCACAAGGATTGGAATACCCAATATCAAAATTGGGCAACCCCAACAGCGATGAACAAACTGTTAATAGATACTTATAATAATAAGAACCAATTACTTTCTAAAAAAAGTTATGATTTTATTTGGAAAATTATGAGAGAAACAACAACAGGAAGTAACCGATTAAAAGGACAATTACCAAAGAATACAATTGTTGCTCATAAAACAGGGACTTCCGGAATAAATAATGGAATTGCAGCAGCCACTAATGATGTTGGGGTAATTACTTTACCGAATGGACAATTAATTTTTATAAGCGTATTTGTTGCAGAGTCCAAAGAAACTTCGGAAATTAATGAAAAGATTATTTCAGACATTGCAAAAATAACGTGGGATTACTATTTGAATAAATAAAAAACTACCGCTAACACTGGCTCATAGGCAATGGCGGGTTGAAGTGCAATTTGCAAAGTCGGTAGCCCGCCCGAGCGTTTTCTCGGTTTGACAGGAAAGGCTCACGCAAACCGCCACTGCCCATAGCCCAAACCGTTAGGCCGCATGGACACAACGCAGGTCACATTGATACACAAAATTCTAGCTGCGGCAGATGAGCGAAATCTGCCGCTCTGGATCGGTGGGGGCTGGGCGATCGATGCACGGCTAGGGCGTGTAACACGCAAGCACGATGATATTGATCTGACGTTTCCCGGCGAGAGGCGCGGCGAGCTCGAGGCAATAGTTGAAATGCTCGGCGGGCGCGTCATGGAGGAGTTGGACTATGGATTCTTAGCGGAGATCGGGGATGAGTTACTTGACTGCGAACCTGCTTGGTGGGCAGACGAAGCGTATGAAATCGCGGAGGCTCCGCAGGGCTCGTGCCCAGAGGCGGCTGAGGGCGTCATCGCCGGGCGGCCAGTCCGTTGTAACAGCTGGGAGGCGATCATCTGGGATTACTTTTACTATGCCGATGAAGTACCACCAGTGGACTGGCCTACAAAGCACATAGAGTCCTACAGGCTCGCATGCACCTCACTCGGGGCGGAAAAGGTTGAGGTCTTGCGTGCCGCTTTCAGGTCGCGATATGCGGCCTAACAATTCGTCCAAGCCGACGCCGCTTCGCGGCGCGGCTTAACTCAGGTGTTACCGCAGCGAAATGGCCGGGCTGGTCAAGCGGTACGGTGACGACCTCAGCAAGTGCGACTTTATCGCGGCCATGAAGCTGGCCAGCAAGGGCCGGGAGCCGGACGAGATCGGCAAGGCCATGGCCGAGGCCAGCCCCGCCATCATGGAGCGCAAGACGGGCCATGAGGCCGATTACATCAAGCGTACGGTGCAGAAGGTGATGGAGCTGCCGCAGGTGCAGGAGGCCCGCGCCGAGCTGGCGAAGCAGGCCGAGAAACAGCAGTACCGAGGGCCGACATTAGGATAAAACACTTGCATTAGAGCTAATGCCTGTTATGGTGTTAGCTCTAATGCGGAGGAAATATGAAAGACCAACACGACAAGCGTACCGGCAACCTGCTGGCCACCCCCAACGCTATACGACAGGCCCGCTTTGCCGAGCAGCAGCGAGCCATGGGCCGCAAGGCCCGGAAGATATGGGCCACAGACGCAGAGGCCGAGGCGCTGCGGCTGTATCTGGAAGAACTCAGGGCGGCGCAGGGCGGGGGTAGTGACCCCGCCAGCGCCTAACCACCAACCGCCTACACAGGAGGCAAATCAATGGCTACCCATAAGCCTATCGACATTCTGGCGAGCTTCACAGAGCTACCGCCACCGATTGACTACGTACTGCCCAACATGGTGGCCGGCACCGTGGGGGCGCTGGTGTCCCCCGGTGGGGCCGGCAAGTCCATGCTGGCCCTGCAACTGGCCGCACAGATCGCAGGCGGCCCCGACCTGCTGGACGTGGGCGAGTTGCGCACCGGCCCGGTGATCTACCTGCCCGCCGAAGACCCGCCCACCGCCATACATCACCGCCTGCACGCATTGGGGGAACGCCTGACCGACGAGCAACGGCAAGCCGTGGCTGACGGTCTGCTAATCCAGCCGCTGATCGGCAGCCTACCCAACATCATGGCCCCGGAGTGGTTCGACGGCCTCAAGCGAGCCGCTGAGGGACGCCGCTTGATGGTGCTGGATACCTTGCGCCGGTTCCACATCGAGGAAGAGAACGCCAGCGGCCCCATGGCGCAAGTGATTGGCCGCATGGAGGCCATCGCCGCCGATACCGGGTGCTCTATCGTGTTCCTGCACCATGCCAGCAAGGGCGCGGCCATGATGGGCGCAGGCGACCAGCAGCAGGCCAGCCGGGGATCGTCCGTGCTGGTGGATAACATCCGCTGGCAATCGTACCTGTCCGGCATGACCACCGGTGAGGCCGAGGAATGGGGCGTAGACGACACGCAGCGGCCCTATTTCGTCCGCTTTGGAGTCAGCAAGGCCAACTATGGGGCACCGTTCAAAGACCGCTGGTTCAGGCGGCATGACGGCGGGGTACTCAAGCCCGCCGTGCTGGAAAAGCAGCACAAGAGCAAGGGGGTGCCTCGTGGCAAAGCCTAAGAACAAACACAGCCTCAGCCACGTCCGGCACGACCCGGCGCACTGTCTGGCCCCCGGCCTGTTCCGTGCCCTCAAGCGGGGCGAGCGCAAGCGCGGCAAGCTGGACGTGACGTATGACTACGGCGACGGCAAGCGGATCGAGTTCAGCGGCCCGGAGCCGCTGGGCGCTGATGATTTGCGCATCCTGCAGGGGCTGGTGGCCATGGCCGGGCCTAGTGGTCTGGTGCTAGAGCCAGAACCGGAGACCCCCGGCGGGCAGCAGCTCCGGCTGTTCCTGGAACCCAAATGGGAAGCCGTTACCGCTGACGCCATGGTGGTCAAGGGTAGCTATCGGGCGCTGGCTCGTGAAATAGGCTATGCCAATATCGAGGACTCAAAGCCCATCAGGGACTGCATTGAACGGCTTTGGAAGGTGTCCATCATCGCCCAGAATGGCCGCAAGCGGCAGGGCTTCCGGCTGCTTGCCGAGTACGCCAGCGACGAGGCAGACGGGCGCCTGTATGTGGCCCTGAACCCCTTGATCGCGCAGGCCGTCATGGGTGGCGGCCAGCATGTGCGCATCAGCATGGACGAGGTGCGGGCGCTGGACAGCGAAACCGCCCGCCTGCTGCACCAGCGGCTGTGTGGCTGGATCGACCCCGGCAAGACCGGCAAGGCGGCCATAGATACCCTGTGCGGCTACGTCTGGCCGTCAGAGGCCAGTGGGGCCGCCATGCGCAAGAGACGCCAGCGGGTGCGCGAGGCGCTGCCGGAGCTGATCGCGCTGGGCTGGACGGTGAACGAGTATGCGGCGGGTAAGTACGACATCGCACGGCCCAAGGCGGCAGGCTGACCCCTGCAATAACTGTCACGCCCCCCCCCCCCCCCCCCCCCCCCCCCCCCCCCCCCCCCCCCCCCCCCCCCCCCCCCCCCCCCCCCCCCCCCCCCCC
>NZ_JAWOQP010000045.1:0-10698 GCF_033337375.1 Vibrio sp. YT-17 | reverse complement strand
AAAGGTGTAAAGACGAGCGCAAAAACAGATAAACACCAAAACTTATGACCTTTGATTTCAAACCCGTACTAACGCCCAATTAAGGCGTGAGCAACGCCACCACTGAACTTAAACCATTGCACCGTAAACACTAAAGCCGATTTGAACTAAAAATGCCATGCGTTGCGAATCGCTCTTGAATTGTTTGTTATGTTTTACCACAAACGACTCACTTCCCTGACAAAGAACTGCTATGCTCAAGAAACTGTTCAACTCACATCACACGAGTCAACCAACCATTACGACAAGTGCGACAAACGCAAAGCGCGTAATAAGTTAGACCTCTCACCAATACCAAAGCGGCATTAAGCAAGATAATTTTTCAGCGTAAATACATAATTTCAATTGAAGTATCCCTGAAATTTGAAACCTAAAGTCGGCTGAAAAATCCAAGAATCCAGGCACTGATATTTAATTGGGGAAACCTTGAAACCAAATTGCCAGAAGATTCAAAGATGTAAGCCAGAAACCATTTATTGCTTATAAGTCAATGCGAAACATAACGCCCTGTTAAGGGGTGAGCAACGCAATACCGATGCCGACGCATACCACCTTAAGCACTAAAACCAACGCATAGTGAAAATGCCACGCGTTGCGAATCCCTCTTGAACAGTTTGTTATGTTTGGGGCTCAAGAGTTCTGCTTAACTCTATTTCCCTACCTGCGACTAAGTTTCCAGTAGGTATAAAACCACAATTTAAGTAGAAATCTTTTGGACCACCTGTGCTATCTACAACACTTGTATAAAGAGCCGATGCTCCAAACTCGTTAAGCAACTCTGAACTTAACAACTCGATGGCTCTACGACCATAACCTTTTGATTGTTGTGTCTGATCTAGCATGAATCGCCAAAGGAAAAATTTATCTGCGTAAATGTCTGCGTTTACCAAGATGAAACCTACTGGCTTATCTTCGGCATAGATGCCACGAAACCAAGGAAAATCCATAAAGTTCGCTTCAGCCAATGAAATAGCATTGCTATCAATATGATTTAATTGATTTTTAGCGACTTTTAACTGGCAGATTTCATAGAAGTTATCATGGTCAATTCTTCTTAGCTCTATGCTCATAGTGACAATTTCCCTCCGAAAACATAACGCCCAATTAAGGTGTGAGGCACGCCATACCGATGCTCCCGCATGCCACCTTAATCACTAAAACCACCGCATAGTAAAAATGCCACGCGTGCCGAATCGCTCTTAAATTGTTTGTTATGTTTTGTGTTCATCGAGCTAATCAAACTTTTTGAATAGATTATGCCCTGTGATCCCGTACCCAAGACGAGTGTACAGCCTTAAAGCACCATTATTGCCATTTGCAACATGGAGCTTCAACCTTGTAATACCACTTTGTTTGAGGCGGGATTCAAGGTTTTTTATTACTAATTCGCCATAACCTGAGTTGCGATACTTTTGCTCTATGAAGAAGTCACAAATAAAAGCGGTTGAGTCTTCTACACTCTCTATGTACCAAAGATGACCTATAGATAGTTCCCCCAATTTAATCGAACAGACATAGTTACCGTCAGTGTCAAGCTTATTGGGTAGTCTCATCTCGAAGTCTAGGGAAGCAAACTCAAAAGATTTCCTTTCAGAGTAGCCATAATTGGAGCTGATAGAACCAGCGTATTCTCGTATAAAGTTTTCACGAAAGAGGTCAAAACAACCAGGTTCCATTTCAAATAGACTTATCACTTTACCCTCCTAAATCCTTGGAGTTGATTAAAAACATAACGCCCTGTTAAGGGGTGAGCAACGCAATACCAAAGCCACCGCATACCACCTTAAACACTAAAACCAACGCATAGTGAAAATGCCACGCGTTGCGAATCCCTCTTGAACAGTTTGTTATGTGCGTGCTAATTGAGGTACTTTTGCCAATGTTGCTGCCCTGTCAAAACTACTCTGTAATCTTCGTAGTCCAATGAACTGTAGAGCTTTTTAGCTGCAACATTATCATCACCGACCTCTAGTGTGATTTTGAGGTAATCATTATCACGACAATGCTGTTCGATACCATTCAGTTGCGCTTTGCCCACACCTTTACCACGAAAGTTGTCCGACACCATAAAGTCATGGATATTCATCACTCTTTGCGCACGATAAGTTGAAAACGATTCAAAGCAAACCGCAAAACCGGCGGGCTTATCGTCGACAAAACTGATAAATCCGTGGAAATAAGGCAATGCAAATAACTGAGCAATTACTGAGAGATCTAGCTCAACTGAGAATCCAGATAGGTACTCTCTAAACAAAGTCTCGAATATACCTTTGTCTTCAATGCTTTCTGTTTTGATACGCCTGATTGTGATTTCCATATCCATTTCCACCAAAGCACATAACGCCCTGTTAAGGTGTGAGCAACGAAGTGCCGAAGCTCCCGCATGCCACCTTAAACACAAAACGCAACGCATAGCAAAAATGCCAAGCGTTGCGAATCACTCTTAAACAGTTTGTTATAACCCACTAGCTCTCTTCTAAGTCTACTTCAGTTTGTTGGGACTTTGAGCTATTAAGTTCCTTTTGTGTTGCCAATTTTTGCCAATTTGAAATCCCACGAATCATAGTAAGAGTTGTTTCCCAATTTATATTTTTTAAGAACAGTTCTTGTGAGAACTCTTCTTTAAGCCGTTTAATAAACGAGTCAATCCACTCATATTTGTCCCAATCTGAAATAGATATAATTGAAAGAGGCTTAAATTCAACTTCCACTTTGATTGCAAGCGCATGATCTGAAACTGCCAAAAAATCCTCCACACCTAAATATAGCTCACTGAATTTTTCAGCTATATAAGCATTACTACCGTCAAACATAGATATTATTTTAATCTTAGCTCTTGGTGTATCAATTAAAATAGTATCATCTTCAATGCGTTTGATTGTACTGTTCTTAGGGAGAGCAAAGTCAAATTGTTGATACAATGCCCCATTGCACTCAGCAATAACCCAGTGCTCACTATCTAGCTCGTCTTGGTCGAGGAAGCATGCCCTTTCGTTCATTGGTTTAGCGAAAAGGTTTAGAAAGCGGTTATTAAGAGCTAGTATCTCTGCATCATTGTGCTTGTATCGTTTAAAATGATCATTATCTTCCTTATACATATAGTTTAAAAATTGCCGACTTAATATATCCAGAACGGAATACTCAATAATTTCTCTTACCAACGATACACTTTTTAATGACGGAATTTCGCCTTCGAAGACTTCGTGAACCCGCGAAAGCGGTTCAAGATGCCACAGCTTAGCGAGTTCTTCATTTTCGTTGAAAGCAGACTCTAGATAAGAAGATAAGTTGTGAGAGAATCTATACCTAGGAACGTAAACAGGAAAATTCACCTCTGGATCGTAACAGAAGAATCCTAGAATATGCTCCTCTACAGGCTCAACAGGCTTCCACTTTTTGAACAAATATATGGCAACGGCTGATATAAGCACTAACCCCAAGTATAGTGAGGATTTCTCCCCAAAAAAATCTACCGACTCAGATAAGTAAGTTGCAATAAGACTCGCACCAACCGCAGCGACCATCGCGACAGAAAGGAGTTCCACTACATCAGACTTTTTCTTCAGAAAACCTTTTAGCATCAATTATCTACCTAAACCTATTTTCCCGAAATTTTATCATACTACTATTGTGAAATGGACGCTTTGGGTTATAACGCCGCATTAAGGTGTGAGCAACGCTACCACGAACCTAAACCATTGCGCCGAAAACACGAAACCCAACCTTGAACTAAAAATGCCAAGCGTTGGGAATCACTCTTAAATGCTTTGTTATGTGCGTACTAAACATTACCACTGCAAGACGAGTTAAAAGAAAACATACGTACTTCATCACGTGGAAACCAACCTAGTTTTTCATAGAAATATTGAGCATTCAGGTTTTCATTGGCAACAAATAAGTGAGTTTTAGCTATACCAATTTTCGATAATGCATCGACCGCTGAGGATATGAGTTTGGCACCAATGCCTTTGCCTCGACAATTCGCGTTTACAGCCAAATGTTGTACGTAGCCTCGACGACCATCTGTACCCACTAAAATTGCACCTACAATAGTGCCACCATCTACAGCGACAAAGCTGAGATTGGGGTTACGTTCTAGGTATTTACCTATGTTTTCTCTAGAGTCTGCATCACGCAGCAACATAGCTTCTGTTTCAGACCAAAGCTCAATAACTTGAGAGTAATCCGAGATATCCATTTCTCTAATCAATGCCATTTTCCCTCTAAGCACATAACGCCCTGTTAAGGTGTGAGCAACATAATACCGATGCCGCAGCATACCATCTTAATCACTTAAACTAACGCATGATGAAAATGCCATGCGTTGCGAATCACTCTTGAACAGTTTGTTAGTATTCAGACCCAACCTGTTACACCTAACTTAGAAAGAAGTCTTACTTATCAGTTCTCTATCGTTTTGATCCCACAGTTTTCACAGATCGTATGCCGAGAAAACTCATCCATAGAAGCTAAAAATGGACCAACTGCCCAACCTTTGATTAACCCAGCAATAAACTCTTTACGCTTTTGATGTTTTACACCAGCAAAAGGACTTGGGTTCCTAATCAATACGGTAATATGTTTGGATTTAATGTTACAAGCAGAACACTGATATTTGTCTATCTGATGAAGCACTAATTTTCCTCCTGAATACTAACGCCCGCTTAAGTGGTGAGCAACGCTACCACGACACAAAATTATTCCACCGTAAACACTAAAGTTAAATCAAACCAAAACCGCCGAACGTTGCGAATCCGTCTTAAAGCGTTTGTTAGGCACTCAGTTCACGGATGAGTAAACTACCTAACTGCCTTGTGTTGTAGTAGTTACCATTGCTATTTAGTATTGAGACCCCAAGCGCTTTAGCTACTTGCCTCAAGTATGGTTTAGCTGGCACAAGAGGAGAGCCATTTTCAATAACCTCTATTGAACCATTCTCACGCTCAGCAATAGTTAAATTACCCCAGACAGCCTCTTTAACTTTTGGAATGTCTCGATCGATGCTGTCAGATTTTGTTAGTTTGCTCAAAGCAAGTGTGTACTTTGAGCCAGAAGTACACATGAGCGATTTGGCTTGTTCAACACTTCCATCGAACAAGGTTTCGATTTGCATTTCTTCAACGTTAACCCGCAACACGATAACTCGGTCAACACTATTGAGTGTATTTGGATTAAATGAAATTTGCCCATTATTAGCCAAACGTCCGGTGGTTTTGACCGAGACTCTTTCACCGTCCCCGCTGACTACATCATATCCCGATTGATTAACTTCAGTTGCCATTTGACCATTGGTAATCAAAGCTGAATACAGCTCACCAATTCTTCCTGTCAAATGCCTGAGCTCAGTAATAGGAACGCCCCAATTTAACTCGCGTTCAAGCCAAGACATCGACTCACCTAGTGATTGAATTACCTGAATTTGTGTTAATGCCACAGACTTACCTCCTGATGCCTAACGCTCTGTTAAGGGGTGAGCAACGCAATACTGAAGCCGCCGCATACCACCTTAAACACTAAAACCAACGCATAGTAAAAATGCCACGCGTTGCGAATCCCTCTTGAACAGTTTGTTAGGAGTTTTATTCATAGCGTTCACAATCTTTCGGTATGTCTATATATGTTTCATTTGCCCTCCAGTCCTGAGTCCGAGGGTCAAAGTAAAGCTCATACGTTGAGACGCTGTTATATGTACCCGATGTTATCTGATTTCCAATAGTAACTATATTTGGCTCTGAAATAGTGAAAATCCAAACATTGTCACCTGACACTAACTCAAGTCGACTATCAGAAACAAACGAAGCCTCTTCTGTAGAAAAGAACTCTCTAGGATAACTTTCACAATACCACTTTAAATTCTGACCATAAGAGCTATAGACAGTTCTCATGTTGAATTTCTCGTACAAATCTTTTGTGGTTACTTGCTCTGCTCCGTTAGAGCTGAATGCAAACAATGTTAAAACGACACTAAAAATCAATTTCATGCGCAAACTCCTAACGCCCAGTTAAGGGGTGAAGCACGCAATGATTAAGCCTCTGCATTGCACTTCAACACCAAAACCACCGCATACCAAAAATGCCACGCGTGCTGAATCCCACTTAAACTGTTTGTTAGGTGCGAAGCAATTTGGACATATAAAATTCATTTACATGCTGACCATCAACTTTGAGAGAGTTGCGCTTTGTACCCTCAACTTCGAATCCTTGTGACAAATACAGATTGTATGCTCTTTCGTTGTGACACATCACTGTCAGTTCAAGTCTTGTAAAATCACGCTCAACAGCCCAAGTTTCAAGGCAACCTAACAGTTTTTTGCCATACCCTTTCCCAGATGCAGACTGTTTGATACCCATAACACAATACATTGAATGACGGTTTCGGTTCGCTGAGTTTCCGATACCAGCAACAAAACCATGAACACCAAAATCATCAGAGAGCACAAACATAGATTTCGTATTATTTTCGACAAATGAGTCAAGAATTTGTTTCTGTTGCTCGATGGTTGTTTCCCTTTCACCTTTCTCTAGCATCATAAACTTAGTTTCGCTGTCGAGTTGAAGCATTAGCTCCAACATAGACTCAGCATCACTTACACACACTTCTCTGATTTTCATAAGACTTCCAGTTTTCTCCCTAGCACCTAACGCCCTGCTAAGGGGTGAGCAACGCAATACCGAAGCCGCTGCAAACCACCTTAATCACTAAATTCAACGCATAGTAAAAATGCCACGCGTTGCGAATCCCTCTTGAGCAGTTTGTTAGTCGCGAGGCACCGAGCGACAATTTTAAGCCGAACTAAACTTTGCGAACAACAAACTTTATGTGCTTCGATGCACTTGCGTCAGGCGTAGTCTCAAAGCGGCTACTCAATGAAACCACTTGGAACAAACAACGCCGTAGAAAACGGACTGACAACACCAAAAAACACTTTTGGAAAGCCAATCTCACAGTGCGGAATTTCAACAAAGTCACTGAAACCACGTGGAACTTACCACACCAGAGAAAACGTCCTTTCAGCAAGTAAATAAGCTTTTAAACCAACAAACTCACCGAGCGGAGTTGCAACCAAAAACAGATTTTCGATTGCCCCGCTCTATCACCACCAAAGAACGAAACAACCGCTTGGAAATTAGCAATGCATTGATTCAGAACCGATGAAACTGAGCTTTGACCGTCGAAGATGGAGCTATGAATCAAACAACCAGTAGCCAAGTTTTGAGCTTAGAAACATGATTTTGACCGCTAGCTTTTTCTGGCGACTAACGCCCTGCTAAGGGGTGAGCAACGCAATACCGATGTTGCAGCACACCACCTTAATCACTTAAACCAACGCATAGCAAAAATGCCACGCGTTGCGAATCCCTCTTGAGCAGTTTGTTAGGCATCTTGTCACCACAAACTACTTACCCGTTTTGCACCTAGTTAACTTCCAAAATGAAAGCATGAAAATAACCAACGAGAAAACAATATGAAGCGTTGGTATGCCTCTAAACCAGACATCAGACGCTACCAAATGATAATCAAATTCTTTGCCACACAAATGATGACCTTCAATGGTCGTTTCAATTACAAAAGGAGCCCAGAAATAAGTTACCGACATAGCAGCCAACAAGGCAATTAAGGGCTTAATCCATATAAATATTGAGCCTCTATTTTCTCGAAGAAGCCTGACTATGATGAGAATGAACAGTACTGAGCCATACATTATCGAAGCATAAAAACGTCCATCATCTCCCTGTGTGCAAGTACCCGAAACTGCACCAAGTGAAACCAAAAGACCAAACAATATTATCAATATCGAGCTGTACATTTGTAACCTTTGATGCCTAACGCCCTGTTAAGGTGTGAGCAACGCAATACCGATGCTGCCGCAGACCACCTTAAGCACTACATTCAACGCATAGTAAAAATGCCACGCGTTGCGAATCACTCTTAAACAGTTTGTTAAGTTTATTTCCAAAGCGCACTCATTTCATCTTTCAGATCAGCTTGCATTTGGGTCCGATAGTTAGATAATTTGGATGAAACTGAATTGTAAAATACTGGAAATGCTTTCTCTTGATTCAAATAACAACAATAGAGTTCTTGCTCAAGCTCATCTAGATGTTTTTTAATTTCTGTAAACATCAATGATTCTGGAAGTGGATTTCCAAACGATGACTGATAGTTATCTAAATTGAACGTGTACTCTTTAATCGCTTCATTAAGTTCATAAATGTGATTGTCCTCATATTCTTTCTTGTTGTTCAAATATTGCTCACAAGGATTGAAACTTTCTAGTAAAGCGCCTGTGTCATTTCGTTTTTGGTCATATATCCTCAATAGTTTTGTATTAAACGCACTTATTAATACATCGAGTTGCATTCTTAAGGTTTCAATTTGTTCGACCCGCTTGGAGTGCTTTAATTGAGATTTCCATACATTTAATGCCAAATATGCAATTACTGCCATAGCAAGATTGGAAACTGAGGACAATATGTCTGTCCATTTAATATCACCTTTGCTTGGAAAGTTTATCCCAACCAGGAGCCCAAACGAGATTAAGACTATGGCTGAAACATATACGACTGTAAACCTTGATTTTCCGACCAATTATTGAACTCCATTATAAACTTAACGCCCTGTTAAGGTGTGAGCAACGCAATACCGATGTTGCCGCAGACCACCTTAAACACTAAACGCAACGCATAGTAAAAATGCCACGCGTTGCGAATCACTCTTAAACAGATTGTTATAAGTTAATCCGCAATAGCTATAGCAATTGAAATGTCATCGCTACTATAGTCACCAAAATCTACTAGCCATGCATTCTTTGGGTTACCTGGAGTAAGCGGATTTTCGCCAGGATTAAACTCCAAACCTATTGCTGCGTGATTCCACAAAAGGTCTTTTAAATAGCTAATATACGATTCAATTGTATTTTTTGAGCTTGCGTACTTTTGCTTATACCTTGAAATATGTGAGTCATAATCTTCAGAAAATGGTTTCGGTATATGCATAAAGTCACCACATTTTTTGTAAATCTTAATCAACTCACCATGGGTAGCTTTAATGTCTTTGCGCTGAATTTGATGTAAGCCATCACTAAATTGGCTCTGACCTAAAGGAATTGGCATAAAGTGAGGACTAATAGAGTTAAGTTTCTGTAGGATAACTCTCGCATTCCAGTCCTTTGTAAAATCACCATTGATGTCACTTTCTTCACCTTCAATTCGTCTAAATTCTTTATATCTATTTTTGTCGCATAAAACAGAGCTAAAGCAAACTTGTTCGACAATTTTTCTTAATTGAAGAAAGCAGAACTCAGTATCCAGCGGAGGTAAAGAGCTTTTTTCTGAATGTTTAGAAAGGCATTCATCCACAGCTCTAATCCTCACTTTGACTTCAAGCATCATAGACTGATAAATCTGATATGGTTGAACTTTCATGACTATCTCACTTTAACTTATAACGCCCTGTTAAGGGGTGAGCAACGCAATACCTAAGCCGCCGCATACCACCTTAATCACTTAAACCAACGCATAGTGAGAATGCCACGCGTTGTGAATCCCTCTTGAACAGTTTGTTATGTAGCGATGTTCGCAAGGACACAAACCAAGAATGCAGGCACGCCAGCTATGAGCAGTTTGATACAAAAGGCTGTATTTTCTGAGAACCGCTCATCATCGATTTCGTCCGCAACAATACGGTCAACCATTGAGTCTGTAATCCTATCAACCTTGTCGTCAGACTGCCCCATACCACCCAGAGGTGGATACATGAAAAATAAGGCTGTCGTTCCCCATATAAGCATTACGATGAAAAATGCATAGTCCGATACAAACTTAAGTCCAAAGAAGCCTGTAGACATCTCTAGACCAACAACTATTACGGCTGCTATTACATTCGCAACCAATACAAATCGAACTAAACCAAGCATTTATACTCCATTTCTTACCTAGCTACATAACGCCCTGTTAAGGGGTGAGCAACGCAATACCAAAGCCGCCGCATACCACCTTAAACACTAAAACTAACGCATAGTAAAAATGCCACGCGTTGCGAATCCCTCTTGAACAGTTTGTTAGGCGACATTTCTACGTTTAACTTCTTTCTCATACGAAGATTCGTTGTATAGCCAAATAGCCCAAAATGCGAAAAACATCCCGATCGTGTAAATTGAGTAATTAAGAGCATTATCCGATAAGAAAATCGTAATGCTTGCCGCATCAGAAGACGGATATAGGAAAATAACATTAAAAATTATGTACAAAATGGCTGTGACGAAAGTTGTTCTGAAAAGCCAATTTAAACAGCCTTTCTTTCGCGATTTTTGCCAATTATCAAATGCTTTACCATTCATTAATCCACTCCTTTTCTATTAACTGAAGCTAGATTCACGCCAAGATACTATCACTACTCTATCGTTTATCTCATGTCGCCTAACGCCTTGTTAAGGTGTGAGGCACGCAATACCTAAGCTTCCGCATACCATCTTAACCACTAGAACTAACGCATAGTAAAAATGCTACGCGTGCCGAATCACTCTTGAACAATTTGTTATGTAGCCGACTTTCAGGTTAGTGCTTTCTGTCCAATTTGGAGCTTGGGCTCAATACCAGCTTTGCGATACAAAGCTAGAGCTGATTCATTGAAAGAATATACTTCTAACCACAGCTCTT
>NZ_JAWOQP010000044.1:0-18092 GCF_033337375.1 Vibrio sp. YT-17 | reverse complement strand
GGACGGATTCGAACCATCGAAGGCAGTGCCGGCAGATTTACAGTCTGCTCCCTTTGGCCACTCGGGAACCCCTCCAGAGGATTTTTATACTTAGTAAGATGTTTTCCCAACTCATCTCCCAAGTGCGGAGCGAATCATAGCAAACTCGCTCAGGCTGTAAAGCGTTTTTCTTACGTTTTTACGTTGAATGCTGTCTTTTTGGGCAAAGATGGTAGAAAGTCAGCGTTTTGTTTGTCCTTTGAACAGAAGAGAAGCGCGCTTTTTACTTGAATTTACACTACTTGACGTTAAACACCGTATCTACTGATAAACTGTAAGCAGTTTAATGACATAAGTTTATTCGTTTAGAAGTCAATATCATGAGCATGAAAGCCACGTTATCGTTATCTGTTTTAACGCTTTCTATATTACTGAGTTCTCCATCGGTTTGCGCTGCGATGCGAGGAGGCTCAGCGGTTACCGTTGTGACTGAACAAGTAGAAACGCACGAGATCAATCAATCCTTAACTCTTATCGGCAAATTAAAGGCAGCGGAGTCTGTGGTTGTCGCATCGGAAGTCGCCGGCAAAGTGAATCAAATCGCTGTTAAAGCGAATCAAAATGTCCAGCAAGACCAGCTATTAATTAAGTTAGATGACGATAAGGCTCAAGCCGCTTTGATTGAGGCAAAGGCGTATCTAAAAGATGAACAGCGTAAGTTAAAAGAGTTCCAACGTTTGGTTAAGCGGAATGCGATTACTCAAACTGAAATCGATGCACAAAAAGCCAGTGTTGAAATAGCACAAGCGAGGCTTGATGCTGCTCAAGCCAATTTAGCTGACCTCCATATTACTGCCCCATTTTCTGGCACTGTTGGTTTTATCGATTTTAGCCGCGGCAAAATGGTCAGTGCGGGTACTGAACTTTTGACGTTGGATGATCTTTCCGTCATGGAACTGGATTTACAAGTACCGGAGCGCTATTTATCGATGCTTTCTATTGGTATGGAAGTCATCGCTAAAACCAGTGCATGGGGTAGCCAGACCTTTACTGGTCAAGTCACAGGTATTGATACGCGGATCAGCGCCGAAACACTGAATCTTCGCGTGCGTATTGAGTTTGATAACCCAGAAAATCAATTGAAGCCGGGCATGTTGATGAACGCTTCACTAGCATTTCCTGCTATTAAGGCGCCAATCATTCCTGTTCAAGCACTTGAATACTCCGGAACTAAACGTTTTGTATATGTAATTGATGAAAATAACAAAGCTACTCGTCAAGAAGTGTCGCTAGGTGCTCGTGTTGGTAACGAGGTGGTGATCGAATCTGGTGTTGAGATTGGTGACAAGATTGTGGTTCAAGGCATTGTTAACATGCGTGATGGTGTCGAAGTGAAAGAAATTGTCGCGCCACTAAAAGCGAACACCACGGATGTGACACGCAATGACAGTGAATCGGATGAGGAAGAAAACTAATGTTACTGTCCGACGTTTCAGTTAAACGCCCTGTCGCGGCGTTGGTTCTGAGCATGCTGTTGTGTGTGTTTGGCTTTGTGTCATTCACCAAATTAGCCGTTCGTGAAATGCCTGATATAGAAAGCCCAGTCGTTTCTATCAGTACGCGTTATGAGGGTGCATCTGCGACTATTATTGAAAGTCAAATTACCTCCGTTTTGGAAGACCAGCTTTCTGGGATCAGTGGGGTTGATGAAATTAGCTCCACTACTCGTAACAGCATGTCGCGTATCACGATCACGTTTGAGTTAGGTTACGATCTCAACACAGGTGTGAGCGACGTGCGTGATGCCGTAGCTCGTGCTCAGCGCTCGCTACCTGATGAAGCGGATGACCCTATTGTTTATAAGAACAATGGCTCGGGAGAGGCGTCGCTCTACATCAATCTCAGTTCTGCAGAGATGGACCGTACTCAATTAACGGATTATGCCGAACGTGTATTGATGGACCGCTTTAGCCTGATCTCTGGGGTTAGCTCCATTGATCTCTCCGGTGGTTTGTACAAGGTCATGTACGTGAAGCTTAAGCCAGAACTAATGGCTGGACGTTCAGTTACAGCTTCGGACATTACATCAGCTTTACGAAGTGAGAACCTAGAAAGCCCAGGTGGTGAAGTTCGCAACGACTCAACAGTAATGTCCGTGCGTACGGCTCGTACTTATAACACGCCTGAAGATTTTCAATATCTTGTCATTAAACGCGCAAGCGACAATACACCTATCTATTTAAAAGATGTAGCAGATGTCTTCATTGGTGCAGAAAACGAAAATTCAACCTTCAAAAGTGATGGTGTAGTAAACATCAGTCTTGGTGTGGTATCGCAGTCAGACGCAAACCCGTTAGAGGTTGCTAAGCTGGTTCGTTCTGAAGTCGATAACATCCAGAAGTTCTTACCAGAAGGTACACGCCTTGCGATAGATTACGACGCGACAGTATTTATCGAGCGTTCAATCGAAGAGGTGTACAGCACGCTATTTATCACGGGCGGCTTGGTGATTTTGGTGTTGTACATTTTCATCGGCCAAGCTCGTGCAACCTTAATTCCTGCGGTTACGGTTCCTGTTTCTCTGATTTCTTCGTTCATTGCCGCGTACTACTTTGGGTTTTCTATCAACTTGATCACCTTGATGGCGTTGATATTATCGATTGGTTTGGTGGTGGATGACGCAATTGTGGTTGTAGAGAATATCTTCCACCATATTGAACGCGGTGAATCGCCATTACTCGCCGCATATAAAGGCACAAGAGAGGTTGGTTTTGCTGTTATAGCAACAACATTAGTGCTGGTGATGGTGTTCTTACCGATCTCCTTTATGGATGGCATGGTAGGTCTACTATTTACAGAGTTTTCTGTATTGCTGGCTATGTCGGTCATATTCTCCTCTTTGATTGCCCTGACGCTGACTCCTGTATTAGGTAGTCAGATTTTGAAAGCGAATGTAAAACCAAATCGATTCAATGAAGCGGTTGATCGCTTGTTTAGCAAGCTTGAGAGTGGTTATCGCGCATTATTGAAAGGCGCATTGAAAGTACGTTGGGCTGCTCCGCTGGTGATTCTAGCTTGTTTGGGCGGTAGCTATTTCTTGATGAATCAGGTACCGGCCCAGCTGACCCCACAAGAAGATCGCGGTGTTATATTCGCGTTTGTGCGCGGTGCAGATGCTACGTCATACAATCGTATGTCAGCCAATATGGATATTGTCGAAGACCGATTGATGCCATTACTAGGGCAAGGTTATCTGAAGTCATTCAGTATCCAAACGCCAGCGTTTGGTGGCCAGGCAGGAGACCAGACAGGCTTTGTGATCATGATTCTAGAAGATTGGAACGAACGTGATATCACGGCTCAGCAAGCCCTTAACAAAGTACGGAAAGAATTGGCAGGTATCCCAGATGTTCGAGTGTTCCCATTTATGCCAGGTTTCCAAGGTGGTTCGAGTGAGCCAGTTCAGTTCGTATTAGGCGGCTCTGATTACGATGAGCTCGTTGTTTGGGCTGAAATGCTAAAGAACAAAGCAGAAGAATCACCAATGATGGAAGGAGCAGAGATAGATTACTCGGAAAAAACGCCTGAGTTATTGGTTACAGTTGACCGACAGCGTGCCGCAGAGCTAGGAGTCAGTGTTCAAGACATTTCTGACACCCTAGAAATCATGCTCGGTGGTAAAAGCGAAACGACTTATGTTGAGCGTGGCGAAGAGTACGATGTGTATCTTCGCGGTGATGAAAATAGCTTTAATAATGCTGCAGATTTAAGTCAGATTTATCTGCGCACGAATAGCGGTCAGCTAGTGACGTTAGATGCGGTCACAAAAATTGAAGAAGTGGCGGCCTCTATTCGTCTTTCTCACTACAACAAACAGAAGTCCATCACTATTACTGCCAACCTGTCGGAAGGTTATACATTAGGAGATGCGCTGGATTACCTAGACCAGGAAGCCATCGACAACTTACCGGGTGACATTTCGGTGAGTTATTCGGGGGAGTCGAAAGACTTTAAAGAGAACCAAGCGAGTGTTGCTGTTGTGTTTGCATTGGCACTGCTAGTGGCGTATCTCGTGTTGGCGGCTCAGTTTGAAAGCTTCGTAAACCCGTTAGTGGTCATGTTTACGGTGCCGATGGGTGTATTTGGTGGCTTCCTTGGTTTAGTTATTATGGGCCAAGGTATGAACATTTATAGCCAGATCGGCATGATCATGTTGATTGGTATGGTGACGAAAAACGGTATTTTGATCGTAGAATTTGCCAATCAGCTACGTGATCGTGGCGTTGGGTTTGAAAAAGCGATCATTGATGCAGCTGCGCGACGTCTACGTCCAATCTTGATGACTGCGTTTACCACACTTGCTGGCGCAATTCCGTTGATCGTATCGACAGGGGCGGGTTATGAGAGCCGTATTGCCGTGGGTACGGTAATCTTTTTCGGGATGGGGTTTGCGACATTGGTGACCTTGTTTGTTATCCCGGCAATGTACCGATTGATTTCGGCGAAAACACAAGCACCAGGTCATGTAGAAGCAGAGTTAAACAAAGCAATTAGCCATGATACGAAGGGCCGTATAGCGCACCCTTAAATCAAACGTTAAAACATAAAAGCCGAGGTAATAACCTCGGCTTCTCTTTATCGGTTTAAAGTTAGCTCGGAAGCGTTCGATTAGAAGCGTTTCCCTAGGCTGATTTGTACACCTTCGTAGCTGTCGTAAAAATCTTCAAAACCCATATCCGCGACATTATAAATGTACTCTGCGCGTAACCAGATATCTTTGCTCATATCCCAATGGACACCAGCACCGATGTTGAATAGCGCGCCTGAATCATCTGTGACTTTTTGTTCGTTTGGAACATACATTTCAGCTTGAGTGCCAAGCGCAGTTACGCGACCAAACAGTGACAGCGGCGTATCGCCTAAGTTATCACTTGTTACAACAGCAGACATACCTGCTTGGTAATAGTGAAGATCTAAGTCAGTTTTTAGAGCATCGTTCTTAAGTTCATTTTGTGAATAGCGCAGAACCCCTTCAAACGCGAGGTATTGGTTTATATGGTAACCCCAGCCAACTGTGATATGTGGTGTTGACCACTCATTGTCTCTATCCGAGCCGAAATACGGTGTATCAAAACCAACGTTACCAGTACCCAGATAAAAATAAGATTGATGAGCTTGTTCTTGAGCAGCTAAAGTTGGCACGCTAATGGTCAAGGCAGACAATAATAGAATGGCGTTTTTCATAACTAGACGATAACCTTGGTAAAAGACCGTTGTAATGATTTGTTTAAATGTTAATTTAATCAATAGGATGGATGGTAATTATCATATCAGCTTTTATCAAAGGTAGTGATTTTAGAATGGGAATTGTTGCGCTAAAGCATACTTCTTACTCATGACTACCGACTAACTAGATATGGTGACGAAAGCTAGCTAAATAAGAGAGAAGGAAAGGAAAGTGGCTGAATTCAAATACAAAAACTTGACTCAAGAAGAACAAGATAAGTTAGACGCGGCGACATTTCGCCGTTTATTGGCGCATTTAGATGCTAACAAAGACGTACAAAACATCGACCTGATGATCCTTGCGGGCTTCTGTCGCAACTGCTTTAGCAAATGGTATAAATCTGAGGCTGAAAATCTCGGTTTGGATTTAGATATTGATGACGCTCGCGAACGTGTTTACGGCATGACTTACGATGAATGGAAACAAAATCATCAACCAGCGGCAACGCCAGAACAATTGGCTGCGTTTGAAGCGCGCCAGAAAAAGTAAAACCCAGCGATAAAAACAGCCCACATGAAGTTGGGCTGTTTTTTAAAGTCCAGTTTGCACGTTAAGCGTTAGTTGAGCCGCAACAAGCTGGCTCAACGCAACCTTTTGCTTGAATGACTTCGAGTTGAGCTAAGTAAGGTTGAATATCGCCGATGTTCTCTTTTACCCATGTTAAGTCATAATACGTATCTAGGTAACGCTCTCCAGAATCACATAGAAGCGTCACGATAGAACCCTTCTCACCGCGTTGTTTCATCTCACAAGCCAATTGCAGCACACCGTAAAGATTGGTGCCTGTTGATGCGCCGACTTTACGCCCAATCAGCTGAGATACCCAATGGGCGGTTGCCACACTGGCTGCGTCTGGAATTTTGCGCATTTCATCAATGACACCAGCAATAAAACTTGGTTCGACACGTGGTCGCCCGATACCTTCAATTTTGCTGCCAGTATCGCCTTTCAATGAGTGATTTCCTGACTGGAAAGCATCGTAAAACACTGAGTTTTCAGGGTCTACCACGCAAAGCTTAGTGTCGTATTTTTGGTAACGAATAAAACGGCCAATGGTTGCTGATGTGCCGCCTGTTCCAGGACTCATCACTACCCAGCTAGGAATCGGGTGATCTTCTAACTCCATTTGGCTAAAGATAGAGTTCGCGATGTTGTTGTTACCGCGCCAGTCAGTAGCGCGTTCAGCATAAGTAAACTGGTCCATGTAGTGACCATTTAGTTCTTGAGCCAAGCGTCGAGACTCGTCATAAATCTGATCTGATCGTTCAACAAGGTGCGCTTTACCACCGTAAAATTCAATTTGTTCGATCTTTTTACGTGCAGTGGTTTTCGGCATGACGGCAATGAACGGTAAGCCAAGTAAACGCGCAAAATACGCTTCCGAAACGGCAGTGCTGCCTGAGGACGCCTCGATTACAGTGGTTTCAGGACCAATCCATCCATTACAAATAGCATAAAGAAACAATGAGCGCGCCAATCGATGCTTAAGAGAGCCTGTTGGATGCGTGCTCTCATCTTTTAGGTAGATATCGATACCATCAAGAGAAGGCAGTTCAAGTTTAAATAAATGAGTATCAGCAGAACGTTGAAAGTCTGCTTCAATTTTACGCACTGCATTGTTGATCCAGTTGTGGTCAGTACACATGGCGTCTCTCCTTGGAAATCGATAGATAAGCATTAGATGGGAATAATTTACCTATAATACGAGAGAAAAACTTTGCTATAGTTGCCGGTAATGACTATTTTGATAGAAAAGTTTTCTACACTTCGTGGGTTTTATAGGATGAGTTTGGATCGGGTCGATAAACAGCTGCTTGCGTTGTTACAAACCGACAGCACCTTGTCATTAAATGAGTTAGCAGAGCAGGTAAATCTGACAACGACGCCATGTTGGAAGCGTTTGAAAAGGTTGGAAGAAGAGGGCTACATCGAAAAACGCGTGGCGTTGTTAAGTACAGAAAAGCTCGAGCTATCTTTCATTGCATTTGTTCAGTTAAAAACGATTGATCATTCCGAAGGTTGGTATCACCATTTTGTTACAACTGTGAGTGACTTTCCTGAGGTAATGGAGTTTTATCGTATGGCTGGCGAGTATGACTACATGATGAAAGTACTAGTCAAAGATATGAAGTGTTTTGACGAATTCTATAAGCGGTTAGTTAATAGCGTAAAAGGGCTATCTAATGTGACTTCAACATTTGCTATGGAGTCCATTAAATACACAACAGAGTTACCAATCCTAAAATAACTCGCCCTATAAGAATTCTATCTAATGTTAATTCTACCTTTTAGTATTTTAAATGTTAAAAGGTAGTTTGATTATGCTTTTAAAACTATTTCCTACCAGATTTTTATAAATATAAACGATATTTATTCTCTCTTCTATTTTTCATTAACCATTTGTTTTTGCAGTCCATTAATCCTATACATCATAACGAAAGAAAAAATAACGCAATTTTTTCTCTTTCTTTTTCATGTTTTATTTTATTGAATATTAATTTTTACTAAATTAATGGAAGAGTTTGATTTAAACGTTTGCTTTTTGTGTTTTCATGTAATTTGGTCGCTATTTTTGATTATTTGTTTTTAGGATTAATACAGTAGCAATTACTTAAGTAATAAAGTACTCAAAAATGGGGATAGTGATTAATAAAACATCGTATTATTATCGCCCCATCTTGTATGTAACAAAGTATTACTAAAAATGAACAGAAATTACTATTTGCTTTTTCTCGCAGCTTTACTCGCTGGCTGTGGCGGTGGGGGAGACTCTAAGCCGAACAATACGAAGACACCAACTACGATAACAAAGCAGAACCGTCCGCAATTAAAAGTGGAAGACACGGTGTTGAAGTTTGAAGGAGTGGGAACGGTTACTGAAGCAAAACTGAGCAATGTACATGGGTCGGTATCTTACCAAGTCATTGATTCTAATCCGCCAAATGTCGTGAAAATTAATGACTCAGGAATACTACAAATTCTGCGCCCAGGAACGGCGACTATTCTTGCTACAGATAGTAGCTCTGCTTATGAATCTTCTGAAGCAAGATTTTCTGTCACTGTAGAGCGAGGCATCAATACTGAACTTTCAGTGAGTGATCTGAATTTCAATGCGATTGAGTCAGAAGGAAAAGCGTTGATCGTCCGTGGCCAAAAAGGCGAACTGAGTTATGAGGTAGAAAGTGGTCATAACTTGATTCGTGTTGATGAGAACGGTTCGGTATATTCATTAGGTTCAGTTGGTCAGGCATCGGTGCTGATTACTGATTCAGGTAACGACTTTTACTTGCCGAAACAAGTTCGCGCTACGGTTAAGCTGCATGCAGTAGCTCCGGGGCAATTACAGTTCGCTTTGCTTGAAGACGAGTATCGAGAAGGGTTGACGTTAGAACCAGTGCGTCTAGATAAAGCTCAAACGCAACGTATTTCTTACAAAATTATAAATAGCGTACCAGACAGCAAGGTGGCCGAGTTGCTAGACCCTGAAACGGGTTTACTTCTTGTTCATAATGTTGGTCGATTAACGGTTGAAGCGACTGCAACTTACAGCGACGCGTTTCTGGATAAACAGCAAACAGCGCAATTTTTTGTGGATGTAAAACAAGGCAAGCGTCAAGAAATCAGGGCAGCGGATATCGTCACAACTTATGAGGAAGGTGGACGAATTTTCCCTAAGGTGACGAACGCCTACGGTGACTATGAGCTGAGAATCATTCGTGGTGAAGACGTTGTCGCTAAAACTGAAAATGGTGAAGCATTACTGATCAAAGGTGTTGGTGCTGCTGAAGTGGAAATTTACGAGCATGACATGCGTAATTATCCTGCAAGCAAAACTCGCTTTGATCTTGAAGTTAATCGCGCGCCTCATCCCGTTATAAAAGACATTGAAATGCCGCTTACCTATCAACCAAATCTTTCAATCCCTCTGGCGTTTAAAGGGCAAAAAGGTAACGTAAATCTAGTTAGCAGCTTACCTAATGGCTTACGAATGACTGACGGCAAGTTGGAGGTAGTGACTGCGGGTGAGTACGACCTTAAGTTTGAAGACGATGGTGGGGAGTTCTACCAACCTATTCAATTTAATGTCGTCATTAAAGTTGCAAAGGCTGAAGGCCAACCCATGGCAACGCACGATTATGACGTTGTATACAGCAACAAATACAGTTTTGATCTTCATCGTGATTTTGGTTTGAGTGCTGACGAGCAAATTGAGATTGTAGATAACACCGCACCAGATGTTGTCGGTGGTTTTAGTGAAGGACGTCTCCATGTGTATAAAGCGGGTAAAGCGACGCTAACTGTGCGCAGAAAAGAGAGCGCGAATTATACTGTTGGTCCTGATCAAAAAGTCTACGTGACAATTTTGAGTGCGCCGAGCCGAATTGAAGTTCAATCCGATGTGGAAGAGATTTGGAAGGTTGGCCAAACATTTGTTGCGCCGAAAATCTCTGGTACGGTTGGGGAAGTTACGTACCGATTTGCAGACAACGCAGCAACAGATGTAGTTTCCTTAAACAGCCAAACGGGTGCCATGCAAATTCTTAACGCGGGTAGCACAAAAATTATTGTTTCGGATGCGGGGGACGACAAAGTGGATCCGGGTGAAAGTAGTTTCTCGGTCACGATTAAACAAGGCACAAACCCTGTATCGGTTACTTACCCAACGGTAGAATTCTCCGCTGGTAGTGTTATCTCACCAGTGATGAGTGGTGGGACTGCGAAGGCAAGTTACCGTCTTATTAACCAAAAAGATCCTGTGGTCGAGCTAGTTTCCCCTGATACGGGGCGTTTGAAGATTTTGCACGCAGGCGAGTACCAAGTAGAGGTTACTCTTACTGGACGCAACTACAAAGCTAAAACAATCGTCGTAAATGGCACTATTAACAAAGCGAATCACCCTGGTTTAAGTGCTTCTACAATGAAGGTGGAATTTGAACCATTTAAAAAGGTTAAGCTAGACTTTGGTACACCAATAGGAAACCGCAGCTATCAAATATCCAGCTCAACAATTAAAGGAGTCGCTTCATTAGATGTTGATAAGGAAGAGCTGACGTTACTTGACCTCCCACCAGTAAAAAGACGTTGGATTTCTCTCGACGTTTCGGAAGGAGAATCTCGAGATTACAAAGCGTTGGAAAGTAAGAAAGTCCAGCTGTATCTAAGCTTTGCAGATGAAGGTGTTGCGGATCAATATACATTGCTTGAAACTGAACAAACAGTATTGTTTAGCACGCTAAATGCACGTGAGTTTTCTAACTTAGAAGAAAGTGAGTTTGGTTTGATGAACGTTCGTTCAGTGCGTGAGCCAACGGACGAAGAATTGAAATTATACGGCAAAGGTAAGATTGCACTACTTGCATTCAAGCCGGTGGGTAACGATGACCAAACTCTAATAAAAGGAGCGTGGGTACACTTAGCTCGATTTGATGGATGTACATCAGAGCTGTTCGAAGATGATCTCAAGCCTTTTGAAGCAATTGACTATGATGACCCAGGGTACTGCACCAACGGCAGCACGATTCGTATGACTCGGTTCTTAATAATTGATGACTCGAAGATGGAAAAGGTAGAGTATGAGTTAGTAGCACCTGTGATTACTTACCGTCGTGGGGTTCGTGAATTTTTAGCAACGAATAAAGGTGGATTCTATGCCGACCCAAATGTCATTTACGGGAAAGGCGAATATGGTTACCCGAAATCACTTTACGAATGGTCGGTTATTAACATGAAGTATCAACCAAATTAATCATCGTTTGATACCCCTTAAAAAAGGAGTGCGGAACAGCACTCCTTTTTTCGTCTGGCGAACACGAGCTATTTCGTGTAGCGCATCACCCCTTCTTGCACGGCGGTCGCCACTAAGTGACCTTGCTGGTTGTATATTTCGCCACGGACCAACCCACGAGTATTGCTCGCCGTTGGGCTCTCTATCGCATATAGAAGCCATTCATCCATCTTAAACGGACGATGGAACCAGATAGAGTGGTCAATGGTGGCCACTTGAAAGTTAGGCGTCATTAATGAGACTTCATGTGGATGCATTGCTGTCACAAGGAATCCCCAATCGGATGCGTAGGCCAGAAGGTACTGGTGAATTAGCTGATTCTCTGGCATTTCACCATTAGCACGAATCCAAAGGTACTGTTTGGGTTCTGCTTTTTTGGGCTTCAAAGGGTTGATAACCGTAACGGGGCGAGTTTCGATTGGCTTTTCCCCGCAAAATGTTTTGCGTAAGCGTTTGGGTAGAAATTCTGCAATATGGCTTGCGAGCTCACTCTCTGAGGCAAAGTTTTCTGGACCAGGGATATCTGGCATTTCTTTTTGATGATCAAACCCAGGTTGATCGCCATGGTAGGATGCGGTTAGGTAAAAAATAGGGCGTCCATTTTGAATTGCTTTTACGCGTCTAGTGCTAAAGCTACGGCCATCTCTCAGATTTTCTACATCATAAATAATAGGTTTTTCTGGATCGCCAGGGTACAAAAAATAGCTATGGAAGGAGTGTACCGTGCGTGTTTCTTCAACGGTGTAGCGCGCAGCAGAAAGCGCTTGCCCAATTACTTGACCGCCATAAACTTGAGGCAAACCTAGGTTTTCACTTTGGCCACGAAACAAGCCTTCTTCTAATTTTTCGAGTTGTAGTAGGCTGAGCAATTCTCGTAGTGGTTTACTCATTGTGTCTCCTCACCGTTGTCTTTCATTCCAAGTTACCTCAACAGCCTCACTCTTGTGAAGTGGCATAGTTAAGAACTATTGAGTAACTTAGAAATAGTATTGTTCCAATTATGAAACAAAATCAATTGTTTGATAAATTCTAACTCAGTCAAACTATTGTCAAATAAACTGACAGGAAGCAGACAGTTTTATATTCCACACCTATAATTGCCTCGGTTTAATGCTCTTTTCGAGGAATATATGAAAAAAACACTACTACTTGTTACTTCTCTACTCTTTGGGGCTGCGTTAGTGGGTTGCCAAACTTCTCAAAATACAGAAATGGAATCTACAGAGGCGTCAATGAAGACGATTACAGGTACAGTGGCTTATCGCGAGCGGATTGCCTTGCCACCAAACGCAGTGGTTACTATTGCGTTAGAAGATGTGTCCTTGGCGGATGCGCCAGCAAAAGTGTTGGCGAAACAGACATTCGAAACGGAAGGTAAGCAAGTTCCTCTTTCTTTTGAGTTGAGTTACGACAGCAATGAAATCAAACCAAACCATCGTTACAGCGTTCGTGCTCGCATTGAGGTAGATGGAAAGCTGCGTTTTATCAGCGACACACATAACGGTGTTATTACAGATGAAGCACAAACTCACCAATTAGATATTCGTCTAGTTGGAACACGTTAATACGACGTACTGAGAACAAAAAATGGCAGCTTAAGGCTGCCATTTGTATTTTTTAAGTGAAGTTTTGCCAACTTCCGAGACTTCAATCCCTTCTGCTTCTAATTTCTTTTTTTGTCGCTCTAAGTCTCTGCCTTTTAAAGATATTTTTCCTTGGCTATTTACCACTCTAAACCAGGGGAGTTTGCTGTCTTCTGGTAGGTTACCCAGTGCTTTACCAACATGTCTCGCATAGCCCGGATAACCGGCCATTTTTGCAATTTCCCCATAGGTGGAGACTTTTCCTTTTGGAATTTGGTGAATTACAGCAAAGATTTGCGCTAAAAATTGGTCCATACTCAAAAGTGTCTATTTTGGATTACTAAGGAATGGTAAACCATTGGACTTGTATATTGCTAACGGTTCTTAACCCTTGTGTTGTCAGCGACTCACTTTGAAGAATTACATTTTCTGTTCTTTAGTGTCGTTGGTTGATGAGCCTTAAACAGCATGAAGCAAACGCAAGCTAAGCTTGAATCTAGACCCTCTCAACGACTTTCAATCCCAGTTTTTGCCGTTGAGTTACCAAGTAGGTGGGGAAGCCAGGAGGCGCTATGATTTTATCGACACTTCAATTTTTCGTTACGACCTTACTCGCTGTTGTCTGCGTTCGGGCGATGAGTTTGAGCGAGGGTGACATTCCCGTTCTTGCACTTATGATCCCCGCGCTGTGGGTTCTGCCACAAGGTGGGTTCGCTGGCTTAGTATTGCTGGGCGCGATGATGGCTTTTGGTGCGACACTCTCAATGCAGCCAATTGCTTTGTCGGTTGGTGTTTTGATCCTTTTCCCACTTTTAATGGTGGTGTTTTCTCGTAGAAGCTCTTTAGGCGTGTTGCTCACCGCTGGTCTTATTGTACTTACACTGCAAGTTGGTCTTATGGTCACACAGCAAGGCGGTAAGCTGGATGGGTCTGCTTGGGTTACAGTGGTTCAAACCATTGCGGTTATGGCGATGTGGTGGTCGGCTGCGCATTGGACGCCATCCAATAAACACAGCTGGTGGCCGTTGTTTTTGTTGCTCCCATTGTGGATTGCAGGCCTACCGTACGCCGTTCTTATGGCGTTAAGTTTGACGGGAATGTTAGCGTCAATGGAAGCACTTGCGAAGCTTCAACATACCATTCGTTGGAGCAAATTATTATGTTGGACATTGCCGACTGTGGGTTTTGCCGCTTTAGTCGTCAGCCCGACCACGGATGTGCCAAACCCTGTTTTCGTGGTTTGGATCTGTTTGTTAGGGACGGCTTGGATGACTGACTATATTTTACGTAGTAGCGATGAACAGGCTGAATTATGAATTTTTAGTCAGGTAAAAAGTGACATGTGCGGCAGAGTATCGAATTGGTTGTGGAACAAAATGGAGATTAGTATATGTTCTTCATTTCATATTTACTACACTTCCAATAATAATAACCACAATATAAGTGGTTGATTTAAGATAAGTTTGTCATGACAACTTTTGCTCGAACACTGTTGCTTTTTGCATGTTGCCTCTTGAGTTTGAATGTAAAAGCCGAAGCCCCTTTAATTGCTCATTATAAAGTCGCGACTGAAGCGGATGATGTCGTCACTCGTGTTCTTTTCAATGCTGCTTCAAAGGAGTTTGGCTTTACCGTTCAATACGTAAACTACTCCAGCTTTGATGCCATTCTAAATTCAGTAGCGAATGGGGAAGCGGACTTTGCTGCGAATATCACTTACACACAAGAACGTGCTCAACGTTTTAGTTATTCCCGCCCAACAAATATCGAATATACCTACCTCTTTGGCTTAAAAGATTCGACGTTGAGTGATATTTCGCGTGTTGGCGTCCCCAAAGATACAGTTTATGCCCAATTACTTAAACAACACTACCCTGGTCTAGAACAGATCTCTTATCAAGGTCACGAACAAGCAGTAACACTGCTACGTTCAGGTGCTGTGGACGGCGTTGTCGATGCCATTAACCAGCTCAAGCCGATGCTGATGGAGGGGTTTGACGCCAAGATGCTCAATGATCAGATTTCGATAAAGCCCGTATCCATCATCAGTAAAAAAGATCATCATCTTGAGGAGTTGGACACGTTCGCTACGTTTATTCACGGGGAAGCGGTGCAAAAGCAGCTTCGCGAAGAAATTTCCCAGTATCAATTTGAATTAAGGCGAGCAGCGTTGCGTGATTCTATTCGTTTATTACCCCTTGATTTTAATGAACCAATACGGATTAAGCTCGAATCTATCTTTCCATATGTTGTATACAACGCAGATGGTAGTGTCGAAGGGATGACGGCTGATGTAGTCCTGAGAAGTTGTGAGATCTTGGCTTTAAACTGCTTGATCATTAGTGAGCCTGGTGAAAGCTGGGGTTCTATGTACCATGAGTTTATCCAAGGTAATTTCGAAATTTTGGCGCCGTTAACGGTCAGCCGTGAGCGGCGCGCATTTAGCTACTTTCCAAAGTCCCATTACGCGCCAGCATCGGTGATGGTCAAGCGTTTAGGTTACAAACCGAGCACATACTCTCATGTTTCACAGTTGATATCTGAGCAGATTGGCGTAGTTAAGGATGACTTTTTCGATCAAATGATGACGCAACTGTTACCGCTAAAAGAACTCAAACGTTATCGTACTCAACAAGAGCTCATTCAGGGGCTATTAAATGAAGAAGTCGATTACATTCCGATGGATACGGCGATGCTCAATCATTTTTTACGTCTCAGTGAATTGGTTCCGATAGAGCAGGATACCGCTATTGGTGAGTTTTATGAGTCACAACTCTCTGTTGGATTGGTCGCGAATGAAAAAGGAGCCATGCTTGCGCCTTTCTTCAGTCGAGCGATAGCGATGTTAGAAGTTGATAAGATCATTGCTCAGCACGATGTACGCCCAGATTGGCGTACCGCACTTGAATATGAGATTCGATTAGCGACGCAAACACAAGCTGTGTTTATCTTTGTGTTATTGTTTGCTATTTGTGTTTCGCTTTATCTTTACCGTCAATCTAACACTGACAACTTAACAGGGTTAAGGAATCGTCGTGCGTTGCAAGTAAAGTATCGAAAAGGAGTAAACAAAGATCTATCCATACTTTACTTAGACATTAATCATTTCAAACGAATCAATGACACTTATGGGCATCGCGCTGGGGACGAAGTTTTACAACTACTGGCACTAAAAATTCATTATGTCTGGTCGGGAAGATGTTATCGAATTGGAGGGGATGAGTTCATATTACTGGGTTATCCTACGCAAGCTGAGTTAACTAGAGCAATGAGAGAGCTCAGTAGAATCGATGTGAAAGGCAAATTATGTAGTGATTTGGAGTCTATAAGTATCTCTATTGGTTTCTCTGCAAAAAGGGAACGGCACATGAGCTTAGAGCAAGCGATGCATTTGGCTGATGAAGACATGTACATGAGTAAGCAGTCCTCACGGCACGACTCCTCTTATCGTGACTGTACGGTTTCATCATAAAGGAATGAATTGATCGAGTTTTGTCCAAACGGTAATGAAATGATGAAATTCAAGGTTTTTGCTCTTGCATTATGAGAGCTGATACTGAATAATCGCCCCATCGATTGAGGCAAGACCTCTCGAAAAGAATTATGGGGCTCTGGTCCTCTCGCAACAATAGCTCGTGAACTCGGTCAGGTCCGGAAGGAAGCAGCCGCAGCGTGTGACTTGTGTGCCGGGATGTGGCTGGGGTCCCACCCTTTGAAAGCCCTGCGTTATCGCAGGGCTTTTTTCGTTTTTGAGCCTTCTTTTATTTTGGCTACGCTTGGTGTTCAACGTCTTCTGATGATCAAGCTTCTTGAGGTTATTTAGGTATAATTTATAATCTCATCCGCTTGATACCGAACTGTCGTGAAGATTGTTTAGGGTACGCTCGCCGAATAACCATTTTCACCTGGGATACTTTAATGATTTCAAAAAACCAATTAAAACTGCTTCGTGCTTTAGGTCAAAAGAAACAGCGTAAAGCGCATGGCTTATTCCTAGTTCAGGGTGAAAAGAACGTACTAGAGCTAGCAAGTAGTTCATTGAAGGTGAAGCAGGTTTTTGCAACAGCGGCATTTCTCGAACAAAATGCTGGTACGCTAAATCGTTTTGATTGTGTTGAAGCATCGCTTGATGAATTGACCAAAGCGAGCACGCTTGTGAGCAATAATGCGGCCATTGCTGTGGTTGAAATTCCGAGTGTAAAAGAGCCTCAAGCGAAAGGCTTGATGATTGCGCTAGATGGTGTATCCGACCCTGGTAATCTAGGTACGATTATTCGTGTTGCAGACTGGTATGGCATCAAGCACATTATTGCGAGTACAGATTGTGCTGATCCTTATAATCCTAAAACGATCAGTGCGACCATGGGCAGCTTTGGCCGCGTACAAGTGAGTTTGGTGGATTTGCCAAGTTACTTGGAACACGCCAAATTGCCAGTATATGGCGCGTTTTTGGAAGGAGAGAGCGTTCATAAAACGGATTTCGCTGCTGAAGGTATTTTGTTGATGGGCAGCGAATCTCATGGTGTGCGTGAAGCCGCAGCAAAATTCGTGACAGATAAGATCACGATTCCGGCGTTTGGCGGTGCCGAATCACTGAATGTCGCGATGGCGACTGGCATTATTTTAGACAACATGCGCCGCCAACATAGCTAACGCAACAATTACATAATAACAAAGCCAGTCAATTGACTGGCTTTGTTGTATTTTGCCTAGAAAAATCAGCCTGGCTGAATCTTGCGTTTAACGAAATACAGTGAATGTTGTTCGGTGAGTTAATTTTGTTTTAGTTCAATAGGCTGTGCCTATAAATAAAATTACTCCTTTCCATTTAGTAAAATCAGGAAATTAGGCGACACTTATCTAAAGGCCGCAATAAAATGCCCTTAAGGAGATAAGAATGCATTCATTAAAAGTAAAAGATTACATGACGTTGCAAGCGGTGACTTTCACGAAAGATATGTCACTTTCGGCAGCTTTAAACAAAGTAATGCAAAGTGTCACACTAGGTGGCCCTGTCATTGATGAAAATGAAAAAGTGGTTGGGTTTTTATCGGAGCAAGACTTATTAGATAAGTTGGTGAAAGCAAGTTATCACTGCCAAGATACACATACGGTACAAGAGTGTATGCATGATGATGTCTTATCTGTTTCTCCAGAAATGTCAGTAATTGAACTGGCTGACATGATGAAAGTTGGAAAGCCGAAAATGTATCCAGTGGTGGATGGCAAAGGTAAGTTGGTTGGTGTTATCACAAGAAGAGACGTGCTGCGTGCCATAGGAATGACATTAAATGAGTGTTTTAAGCATCCCGTTTAACCTCTCTGTTTAAACTTTACGGAATATTGCTTTTAAACTGGTTTGGAAAGACGCTTCGGCGTCTTTTTTATTTTCAGCCCTAAACCACCTACTTCAGTAGGTGGTTATCATCCGTTTCGGCTTTGCCTGTAAAACTACTCA
>NZ_JAWOQP010000043.1:0-18824 GCF_033337375.1 Vibrio sp. YT-17 | reverse complement strand
CAATGCGAGCTTGCCGAATATTTAACATATATAAATCCTTTTAACTTACCGTCCTCTCGCGGCTACATAACGCCCTGCTAAGGGGTGAGCAACGTAATACTGAAGCCGCCGCATACCACCTTATTCACTAAAATCAACGCATGGTAAAAATGCCACGCGTTGCGAATCCCTCTTGAGCAGTTTGTTAGGCGCTTGGCTTACTGGCAAAGTTCGTCAATCATTTGCTCAAAGTTAGGGTACTTTGATTTGGCCTCACTTATGATTTTAGACACTGAGCTTTCATTTGACGGGGCAACCTCCTGAGCAAAGTCCAAAAACTTACTATTTAGGGGGCGCTTCAAATCAGGAGAAGCAACAGCCTCGTATGGCCCAAGACCATGTGCAAACAACCAAACATAGTCTCCAAAATTTTGTGCAACCACCCCAACTTCACCTTCAGAGCCAAAGAAAACAATAGGTTGTTGCAAAAGATCTTCAACATTGGCGACAAGCCAAAAAGCAGCGTAGCCGCCAGAACCATCTTGACCAAAAATTAAATATTCATGGCCATTGAGTGAAGAATTACCAGTCCATGCTTTAATCCATTCTGATGTTTCCTCTTGCGAACAGAAATCATCATATGGTTCAAAATCAATTCCCTCACCGTCCGCGTAGTCAATTTCTATTGAGTGCAGTTTTTTCAATTGATCTGGAAAAGTTCTATCCATCTTATCTCTCCATACTTTCTGGACAACGCCTAACGCCCTGTTAAGGGGTGAGCAACGCAATACCAGAGCCGCTGCATACCACCTTAATCACTCAAACCAACGCATAGTGAAAATGCCACGCGTTGCGAATCCCTCTTGAACAGTTTGTTAGGCTATTGACCCTCTGAGATTCTCACATACGTCCCATTGAAGGTGACATTTAACCCGCCACAACCGTTGTCTTTGCTAACTACGAGGGTATCTTGATCTAACAAAACTTGGAGAGTACAGCCGTCAACGTCATAGTCTATTTGATTACCTTTTAACGTTACAACTCCGTCGATTTCTCCAAAATTCACAAGGCCAGAAGAAGAGTCACCTACCCAAACTGATGTGCCAGATAGTTCGTATGTGTTCGAACCCACCTTAGTTAAGTCAATAAAGGCAGTGTCAGTATCCAATTGATCATTGTTATACCGCTCATAATGCCCCTGAAAACTAGGAACGACTGATGCATATACAAGCGATGAAATAAGCAACATACTTAGAGCTACGCAAACTGTTTTCAAGCTCAAATTCTCCTCAATAGCCTAACGCCTTGTTAAGGTGTGAGGCGCGCAATACCAAAGCTTCCGCATACCACCTTAACCACTAAAACCAACGCATAGTAAAAATGCCACGCGTGCCGAATCACTCTTGAACAATTTGTTATGTACGTGCTAAAGGTACACTACTGACTCCACATTGTTGCCCTCAGGGTCAATCAAAAACGCAGCGTAGTAGTTTGGAGCATAGTGTTTTCGTAAACCAGGCTTACCGTTGCATTTACCACCTAAAGATAACCCCGCTTGATGAAATGCAGAAACTTGTAATTTGTTTGATGCAGAAAAAGCAATATGGCACTTAGAATTACTGACGCCTTTTTCAATTAGAAACCTTACATTTGGCTCGCACGAAAGCCCAAAGCCAGCAGCATTTTCATCTGACCACTTGAGTTCAATACCCAATGGCTCTAGCACATTCTTGTAAAACACACGACATTCTTCGAATGCAACTACCTTAATTTCAAAATGATCTATCACTCTCGATCCTTTAGAGTTGGTTACAATTTTCCTTAAAGTACATAACGCCCAATTAAGGTGTGAGGCACGCAATACCGATGCTTCCGCATACCACCTTAACCACTAAAACCAACGCATACCAAAAATGCCACGCGTGCCGAATCACTCTTAAATTGTTTGTTATAAAGCGGACTCTACATTAAACGCCTTTTCTAACCACACCGAGCTTATGTACTGCCCGTGTTTCTTCGCATACTCATTGAAAACTCCGACTTCTCTGAAACCAAACCGTTTATGTAATGCAACTGATGCGTCGTTTGGTAATGCAACACCCGACAATACACGGTGGACGCCGTAAGCACGAATAGATGAGAACAACTGAGTATATAGTTTAGAACCTAAACCTTTCCCTTTAGCTTCTTGTGCCAGATACACGGTCACTTCTACAGTATCGTCAAAAGCTGAAATTGCTCTGTACTGTTGGGAACATGCAAAACCTAGCAATTCGCCGTTTTCTATAGCGACATATAGTTGATATTTGGTGTTGCTAGAGAACTGAGAAAACCATTTCTGACGATTTTCCAGAGTAAATGGAACTTCCTCAAAGCGTGCATTGGTGTGTTCAATATAAAAATTAAAGATGTCTGTAATACCAGTAACATCTTCAAGTTTACCTGTTCGAATTTCCACGAAATGTCCTTTTTCTTCGAGCTTTATAACGCCCTGTTAAGGTGTGAGCAACGCTATACTAAAGCCGCCGCATACCACCTTAAACACAAAACGCAACGCATAGTAAAAATGCCATGCGTTGCGAATCACTCTTAAACAGTTTGTTATAACTCTGATTTTGCCTTAGTCAATAGCTTATGAACGTCTTCTGAGTTCGCGAAGTCTAAACAATATGCCAATTCTATTGCACTACCACTTTTTGATTTATAAGAGTCAATATTCTCATTGCTCAATAATTCACTGAGCTCAAAAAATGCATCCAAAGGCAAATTAGAAAACTCTCTGTAGCCTTGCATTGCCGTTACCGCATCTTTGGCCACATCGGAGCCCTTGTAATAAGTCGCAATACAAGAAGAAAGCGCATATTTTTTAAACAACTGCTCATCACTTTGAGTGCTCAATGGACTTGCGCTTAATCCCACGCTAAAAGTTGCAACAAATATAGTGCTGACTAATCTTCTAGTTTCCATAAGTACGCCTTCTTTGCTTGTGGGAAGTAACAACTATCCGTACATCTTGAGCCAGTCCAAATACTTGCATGCCCTGATGCATCTAGCCAAGTATCCACATCAACGACCAATATACCTTTGTAGTCAGCCAACTTATTCGCGTTAGGATTTTCAATTACAACCTCAGGATCACCAAACTTTTGATGCAAGAAGCTGATCAAATCCCTGACTCTGTAGATATACCAATTTCCCTGTCCACCAGATACAGTTTTATTTTTAATGTAAGGAACCTTAAAACCAGCATAATTAAGTGCATATGACATCCGAATTGCACATGCATTTTCAAAACGGCCCTGCTCTGGTGTTAGCACATTGATATTGTGATTCACTTTACCACCAATTATTGTACCAACGTCCGATACACCTCGGTTAACCTTTGCAAAAGCCACTTTCATTTTTAGTAAGCTAGGACGTGCTGCCATTTAAAAACCTCCCCATCAATTGTTTGAACGAAAAGGTCTCACAAAATAAGCAACCATACTAACAACAAGTTAATTGTTCTTGAGGCTCTTCAAGATCAAAGGTGTAACAATGAAACTGACAAAAGAGTTATAACGCCGCATTAAGGTGTGAACAACGCGACCACAAAACTTAACCATGCCACCGTAAACACAATACTCAACGATGGAATGAAAAATGCCAAGCGTTGAGAATCACTCTTAAATGCTTTGTTATGCCTCTAATATTTATGGCACAAGCTCATTTTCTTTAGGTAGTGCTTTATGTAATACAGTTTGACGAATAAGATCTCGCAGAATCTCAGCTGAAACACCCACAGATTGTGCAAGATCGCCTTTAGTCTTTGAGCCATGGACTGCAGATGACCTTGAATTATATAATTTTTTTACCTGTTCAAATTTTTCCTTTCGTAAATCACTATCATTAGGATGAAGAAAACGTGCTATATAAAGGCTAATTCGAAACCTAATTTCAGAGGTAGCCCCAAACATCCCCTCAATACCAGCCCATAGAACAGCCATCTGTATTCTTGGCATGGAGTGCCACCTATAAGATGCTAAACAATGTACAGCCGTTTGAAATTTATCATTATCCAATAGTAATCGAGCGTCATGAAAGTGATTTATAACCCATTCAGTGTCTTCGGCACTCAACTGATACGGTAAAGCTTGAGTTAAACCTTTAAAGTATAGGTTCGTCGCACGCAGATTAGTTTTTTCAGAGATTAGACTTGCTTCCGAACTCGATTGAAGATTAAACCCTATCTCAGAGTTGAAGATAGCACTAAGTAGAAGTATATCCCACGAAGAGTTCCAAGCTTTAATTGCTAGATCTTTTTGTGTAGCCGCTTTTATTTCAAGCTGAGCAGTAATCCTAGGGATAAATGCTGCAACAACAGCTATGTCATCCGCTTGCGAGCATGCTGAAAGCGCTGTATTAAAATCAAGGTGCGATGTGTCTGCGGGCATCAACTTCATACTATCGGAAAGTAATATATCTGAGCTAACTTCTATGCCATTGAGCAGTATGTAAGTTTTTTGTTCTATTTCATGTTGTTTCATCTATCTATTCCTGATGCACTCGGAGGCATAACGCCGCATTAAGGGGTGAACAACGCATTCCACCCAAACTAAGCCATTGTGCCGTAAACACTAAAGCTGATTCAAACCAAAACTGCCAAGCGTTGTGAATCCCTCTTGAATGCCTTGTTAGTTGCCAAACCCAAGGCTAAGATTTGGAGTTTATTACCGCTTTGCCAACAATGATTTTGCGTGCTTTGTAAGACTCAAATCAGGCGCAGTTTCAAAGCGCCTGTCACTGAAACCACTTGGAACAGATAGCGCCGTAGAAAACGGGCTAACAACACCCAAAAGCTCTTTTGGACAGATAATTTAACCGAGCTGACTTTCAACACCCAAATAAGCTTACGAAACAGAAAATCCAATCACACAAGAAACCAAAGTTCGATTTTCACAAATCCAAATCGTTAGAAATTGAAATACGAAAAACCAACCAAACTCACACGAACATTAACCCTAAACATTCTGCTTTAGGTACGCTTTTCCTCGTTGGCAACTAACGCCGCATTAAGGGGTGAACAACGCCACCACCTAACCTAAACCATTGTGCCGTAAACACTAAAGCCAATTCAAACCAAAACTGCCAAGCGTTGTGAATCCCTCTTGAATGCTTTGTTAGTTGCCAAGCCTAAAGCTTTGATTTGAAGTTAATTACCGCTTTGCCAACACTTGCTTTACGTATGTTGGAAAAATCAAATCAGACGCAGTTTCAAAGCGCCTGTCACTGAAACCACTTGGAACACGCAGCGCCGTAGAAAACGAACTGACAACACCAAAAAGACCTTTTGGAGAAACAATGCCACAAAGCTGACTTTCAACAAGCGAATCGGCTTCTGAAACGGCAAACCAAACTAGGAAAAGATCGAAGCTCAATTTCCGCGAACCAAGAACCCGAAGTTCGAAGTGCAAAATAAAGCAAAGCACACGAACGATTAGACCTAAACACTCTGTTTTAGCTGCGTTTTCCTCGTTGGCAACTAACGCCCTGTTAAGGGGTGAGCAACGCAATACCGATGCCGCCGCATACCACCTTAAACACTAAAACCAACGCATAGTGAAAATGCCACGCGTTGCGAATCCCTCTTGAACAGTTTGTTATGTGCGTGCTAATTGAGGTACTTTTGCCAATGCTGCTGCCCTTTCAAAACTACTCTGTAATCTTCGTAGTCCAATGAGCTGTAGAGCTTTTTAGCTGCAAAATTATCATCACCGACCTCTAATGTGATTTTGAGGTAATCATTATCACGACAATACTGTTCGATACCGTTCAGTTGCGCCTTGCCAACACCCTTACCACGAAAGTTGTCCGACACCATAAAATCATGGATATTCATCACTCTTTGCGCACGATAAGTTGAGAACGATTCAAAGCAAACTGCAAAACCAGCAGGCTTATTGTCGACAAAACTGATAAATCCGTGGAAATAAGGCAACGCAAATAGCTGAGCAATTACTGAGAGATCTAGTTCAACTGAGAATCCAGATAGATACTCTTTGAACGGAGTCTCGAATATACTTTTGCCCTCAATGCTTTCTGTTTCAATACGCCTGATTGTGATTTCCATATTCATTTCCACCAAAGCACATAACGCCGCATTAAGGTGTGAGCAACACCAACACGAAACTTGACCAGACCACCGTAAACACTAGACCCAACGGTGGAATGAAAAATGCCATGTGTTGGGAATCACTCTTAAATGCTTTGTTAGGCATTTGCGTGCGCCATCAGTAGAACATTATCTATTTGTCTTGGGCTTAAATCCAACTGCCATTGGGATAAAGCATGCCTCTGCAATGAAGAGCACTTCTGAACAAGTTTGTTGTACTCTTTATCTCCAGTCTTGGACGCTTTCGCTCGCCCGGTGATATGGGAAAAGTAAGAAATCGCTTTGACAGCCCTTGCATCATAGATATAAAACAAGTGAGGTAAATGAAAGTGCAAATATTTTGAAGCTAATGATCTCTTATCCAAACCACTGATATCTTTGAAAAGTTGAGTGACCTTCTCATGAACTTCGAGAACCTTATATAGAGAATCGTCGTCAATACGTGTAAATTGCTTTAGTTCGCATAACCACTCATCAATGTCTGACGCAACTATCTTAGGAGCTACAACATCAATATAGAAGTCTTCATTTGCGTACTCGGTCTTGTCCTTTCTCCGTTCGATAGCTGCAGCATATGACCTTCCAATAAGCCACACTTTTGCAATTACTTTAGCCGGTTCTTTATGTTCAAAAGCACTTTGGCAAAGATCGTATAAAACTTTATTTCCATAATCCCAGTAATTAGAGCCTAGCGACTGCTTTGCTAGTTGTTCGAATTCCAAACTTGCCTCCTGATGCCTAACGCCCTGTTAAGGTGTGAGGCACGCAATACCTAAGTCTCCGCATACCACATTAACCACTAAAACCAACGCATAGTAAAAATGCCACGCGTGCCGAATCACTCTTGAACAATTTGTTATGCGCGTTCTCCACGATTGAACGCAACTACAGTAGCGCGTAATTTAGTCAGCTTAAACTCTGTAAGTAACACTGTAACAAAAGACAATATAGAAACGGAGATAAGTGCAATATTTATCAAAGCATTACCACTAAACTCATAAATACCTGACAGACCAATAAATAGCAAAAGACAGGCAATTATCGATAGAATCGAATCATTAGTTTTCACTTTATACTCATCATCAGGTATATCTTTTATTATCGAAACCGGATTTGAAAGCCCGTCAAGCCGAACTGCAATTTTTCCTTTTTTAATTTTGACTTTTAGGCCAGAACTTCTTAACGAATTAGCTAAATCTTCCATGATTGATTATCTCCATTTCTGCGAGCGCATAACGCCTTGTTAAGGTGTGAGGCACGCAATACCGAAGCTCCCGCATAACACCTTAACCACTAAAACCAACGCATAGTAAAAATGCCACGCGTGCCGAATCACTCTTGAACAATTTGTTATAAAGATTTTTTCTCAGTTGCCTTTTCATAGTCATTGAGTGCTCTATTGATGTGATACACAGAAAACAAGGCACTACCATCATTGAGCATATAAAAGCCTAATGGTAGGAAGATAACACCAGAAATAAGAAGGCTCGGCTCAAATCCAGTAACAATGGAGTAAATCGATAGTAAAAATGTTATGAACCCAAAGCCAGCTATCAGCAATCCAAACACCAAATTATAAGAAGCAATAACCTTATCTAGGACATTTAATCTGACCCGATACGACAAAAGTTCTACACCTGAAATATCAGGTAAAAGTTGGACTGTTTTCAAAACATGTCTGAAAGAGACCGTCGCCCCAACCCTTTCATTAAGTACATAAACTGCTTTTAACATTGGGAAACTAACACGGGTACCATGAATACCTTTAAAACACTCAATATCTAGCTCGTTTTTTAAATGAGTCTTTAGTTTTTCCGAGACACTCGGTTCTTGTAAAGCAGATAAAATTTGAGCCATTCTATTTTTTCTAAGTAAGAAGTAGTACTCGGTTACTCTAGGAGCATTTATAGCAATAGTTACGATCACTACAACAATCGCAATCCAGTAATCACCACTTTTTAGTAACTCAACAACTAAGTTCATTTATCGTGAAAGTCTCCTAATCTTTATAACGCCTTGTTAAGGTGTGAGGCACGCAATGCCTAAGCTTCCGCATACCACCTTAATCACCAAACCTAACGCATGGTAAAAATGCCACGCGTGCCGAATCACTCTTGAACAATTTGTTATGCTCGTACTCAAAGAAATTGGAGAATTAAGCAAGTGACAAACGCTGGAAGCCCTGCAATAAAGAAAACCAAACCTGCCTGGAAGTTCATTCTATGCTGCTCTCGTTGGTCTTCTTCGAAATCATGACCTTCTACCATTTTGTAAACTTTATCTGTTCTAGAATCATCCATATGCGCTGTTTTACTATATACGCCACCTTCCCACATAAGCTTTGCTAAAACCCAGTTCACGATAACAACGAAGAACAGAAAGTCGACTGGCTGAGTAGTATCAAAGAAGGGGACAAACTGAGCTAAGAGAATAACAATCAATGCTGCAACAAGATTGATTAGCACCACTTTCTTCAGTAAATTGAGCAAAATTCCCTCCTAGAGCATAACGCCAAATTAAGGTGTGAACAACGCTAACCACCCTACCTAAAGCATTGTGCCATAAACACTAAACTGGCTTGAAGTGAAAGCGCCGAGCGTTGTGAATCACTCTTAAATTTATTGTTATATGCGTACTCATTTAGACCACTGAAATCACAACGCGCTCGTTGTCCGCTTTATCTTCCACTTCCAGTAAAGTCCCTTCCGTCTTAGCGTCCTTTAACGCATGTACTAAGGCTTCTAGTTGTTCACCATTTTCGTCGAATTTAGACGATATATTCCGAGGTATTATATTCGCTACGACTTTGGCCAAACCAAGGGGAATAGACAAGCTGTCTTGCAACTCACCTGAATCACAAGAATAAGTATCGATTTTTAGTTTACGCATACTCGAACTCTCACCGACCATATGAATCAACTAGAATACGTTACCTTTGAAATATATCTGTGAGCGAGATTAAGTGTTTGAATGCCTAAAGCATATAACGCCGCATTAAGGTGTGAGCAACGCTACCACGAAACTCAACCTTACCACCGTAAACACGAAACCCAACGATGGAATGGAAAATGCCAAGCGTTGGGAATCACTCTTAAATGCTTTGTTATGTGCTTATTTGATCATGATGACTTCACTACCAACCCAACCAACTTTACCTGCGCAATTGCCATTTATGACCTTAACTTTTTCAGCTAACTCAAAGCCATTTGGCGAGGTATAGGCTTCGCCAATAGGCGCTAATTTAACGCCCTGTTTCAGATTGCAGATAAAGTTTTTCGAACCTCCGAACAAATCAGGCTCTTTCATTAAGTATGTGCCACCACCCTTTGGGTGATTAACAACTAAGGTATCCGCATTGTCGTTACTTTGATTTGAATAATTGTTAACTGTTATATCGCCATTTTGCGTCCCGACAACAGTGTTGCTCTGCCCCTCTACATTCTGCTCAAAAGAATCAGAAGATGCGGTAACCGGAAAGAAATACAACCCAAGACTAACTATGCTTGCAAGTCCTGAAACAATAGTAAACTTCTTCATTGTTGACATCCTTATAAAACTACTAAATATATTTTTTAATTTCATAAGAATACATTATCACGCAAGCTCTTATTGACCGAATACTCAATCGCTTACGGGGACTCGAGCACATAACGCCAAATTAAGTAGTGAGCAACGCCACCACCTAAGCTAACCCATTGTGCCGTAAACACTAAAGCTGAATCAAACCGAAAGTGCCAAGCGTTGCGAATCTGCTTGAATTTATTGTTAGGTGATTAGTACGATGCGCCATTGATTTTACGTACAGGAATACTCGAAAGCACTTCATTTTCGGCCATTCTCATATTTACAGCCAAGATATCTTCGGAACATTTCTGTGTTGTTATGTAATGCGTTAAACAACCACATGAGTTGCAACGATGAAATTCTACTTCTTTGTCACCCCAACAATAGAAAGATGTTTTCTCATTCATTCTGATTTGAACTTGTTCTGGAGAAAAGTACGCCCAAGTTGCAGCATAGCGACGACAAATAGAGCAGTTACACTCTCCAACTTCTTTAGGAAACGAACTCAACACCAAACTAACGTTTCCGCAGTGACACTTTAATTCCATTCGATCATTCCCTGTATTCACCTAACGCCGCGTTAAGGGGTGAACAACGCAAACCACCAAACCTAAATTATTGTGCCATAAACACAAAAGCTAAACTTAGAACCAAAATTGCCAAGCGTTGAGAATCCCTCTTGAACGCTTTGTTATGTTCGTAGCTATTTGAAGCCACTGATATTTACAAAACTATGTCTGGTCGATGCAACAGACTTGCTCACGCTAGGTACTGCCACACTTCAATTTGAATGTCTCTCAGTAAATTTTGAGTATGCTCCGACTGTAAATTAAGTTCGCACCAGCCATCAGTTCCCATATATTCAGCAGAAATATAGCTGATATTTTTAATACCACTTTCATTGTTGAGGATTCCAGATAGTCGGAAAATACCTAACTTTGTGTGGATTCTGCTAATTTTGAAGTTTTCCATAAACCTCCAAGAACATAACGCCCTGTTAAGGTGTGAGCAACGCTATACCGACGCTTCCGCACACCACCTTAAACACTAAAAGCAACGCATAGTGAAAATGCCACGCGTTGCGAATCACTCTTAAACAGTTTGTTATGCGCTTTGCTCCACTAATTCAGCTGTTCCAATACAAGCGACTCGTCCTTCAATATCAGTAACTATATCTCCGGAGAACTGATGATTAAGCTGAACTTGAACATTAGGTAGGCCTATTGGTGCAATATTAATTAAGTACCCATCTTTTATGGTTTCCACTACGTATTTATGCTCGCCAGAAACTTTAAGCTCAGATAGAACGACACCTAAATTGCTATCGATTACCTCTGCAGATGACGCAGATAAACTGAAAACACATTCCCCCGACTCGCCTGAATTGGGAGCTAACAACATGAAGCCCACATGTCTACCATCTATTGTTTTCAATACCATCGCTTTTGGTAGTTCATTATCCATATATCCCTCGATATTTAAATGCACTAGCGCATAACGCCCTGCTAAGGGGTGAGCAACGCAATACTGAAGCCGCTGCATACCACCTTAATCACTAAAATCAACGCATGCTAAAAATGCCACGCGTTGCGAATCCCTCTTGAGCAGATTGTTAGCAATCACGTTGGCGCTGCAATTATTTACTTTCCAAGTCATTAGACACATAGCTCAGTTTTTTCATAAGCCTTCGAGCATCTTCTTGCGATATTTCAGCGAGTTTGAAAACTTGTTGTTCACGACTTGGAGCAGTAATAACCGTTGCATTACCATCAATGAAAACCATATCTGTCGTTAGTTTGTTGGAAGCATGCGGTAGCTCCCACCCTTGGTATAGATAGACCGTTTGACCTTGCTTGAGAGTGAACTGTTTGTCCCAGAAGAGCCTTGAAGGGATTAAAGGATCATAAAATTCAAGATTTTTTTCACCAGGCTCTGCGTAAAACCAAGTATAAGATCCGTTCAGCAACTTCCCTGTTGGCTCTCCATTTACTCGATAGGTTTGGACATTTTCCAACAGCCCTTTGTTGTTGCCTTGCAAAATATAAACGATTGACTTTCCGTTATTAAAATTAGGCTCAACTTTATTTGCTTCCACTCTATCAGGTGCTGATGCACATCCCCAGAGAGAAACTAGCAACACTGCCATTCCTATTACATTTTTCATAATACTCCTTTTTGTTATTAGTGAATGCTAACGCCCTGTTAAGGTGTGAGCAACGCAATACCAAAGCCGCCGCACACCACCTTAAACACGAAAACCAACGCATGGTGAAAATGCCACGCGTTGCGAATCACTCTTGAACAGATTGTTATGCTGTAGGTTCGAGTTGATCTTGCTCCTGAGTTTCATCACTAGAAACATCCTGGATCTCAACCCCAAAATACTCAGTTAACTCTCTCTGAATACGATGATATTCGTTAACTGAAACTTCTATCAAGCAGCCGTTGAACTCACGTGTATAGTAATAAGAGTTGTCTTTATCATCTTTAGAAATAACCAAATGGTCATTATTCGTAAGAGCCAAATGGAACTCATTTTCAAATGTAGTTACCTGAACAATATTGTGTTTAGAAATAGTAAATTGTTCGTTTAATTTCAAACCAACTTTCATTATTTATCCTCATTATTGAATACTTTCAATTTGCAGCATAACGCCCTGTTAAGGTGTGAGCAACGCAATGCCGATGCCTCCGCAAAACACCTTAAACACAAAAACGCAACGCATAGTAAAAATGCCACGCGTTGCGAATCACTCTTAAACAGTTTGTTATACGCTTTTTCTCACTATCTAAAGTGAAGTGTATATATTAACTAAGCTAAAGCTCACAATAAATTCGGCTCATACCACGATCACCTCGCTTATAACCAGCAGCAGCTGATTCAAAGTGCGTGGTAGCTTTTAGACCAACCATTTTGTTTACTGTCATCAAATGCCACCCCGGAACTGTACCCGAAGCACTGCCGCCAGAGATCTGATAACAACGAACTGCATCATTCCCAGCAGTTGTACTGCCGTAACAATGTGGTAAAACTTCTCGCGGGTATCCGTCGTAAGTAAACTCAAGCTTTAACTTCTCTTTAATTGCACGAACAATTAGCTCATTCATAACCGTACACTCATATTTAAGTAACTAGAGAGTAAGAAAATACTCACTCTGATTCATAAGCTATGACTAAAACGGAAGTCATACAACAAAATTTAAACTTTAGTTGTAGATTATGCTTGAAATGTCTGCAGAATAAGAAAAACGCTTCAGAAAAGAACCGGAACATTGATATTAATCATTGAGATACATGACTTTTTAGGCGTATAACGCCGCATTAAGGTGTGAGCAACGCTACCACGAAACTAAACCTTACCACCGTAAACACAAAACCCAACGATGGAATGAAAAATGCCATGCGTTGGGAATCACTCTTAAATGCTTTGTTAGCTTAATATAGACTCAGGAGTGCTTTTTACTTTCTAGGCTTTTTACTCTTGCTTTGTACGCAAAATAAAAACCAACGAAGAAGAATGCATTCGTAGCCACGAGAGCCAATCCCGCAACCTCGGGTAAATTGTAGCCTGTTATCATTGAAAGAATATAGTACTGGGCACATGCAGCCATAACACACAAAGATAATGGACGAAGAAAAGTAGTACTCGGCGATAACTTTTCTTCAGAGAACATATACTGCATCAATAGCACATGCGAGAAATGAATTGTTGCCAATGACAATATCACTATTAGTATTAAAACTAGCATTACAAATCTTCCGGTTGAAGTAGACCTCTGCGAAGAAGCTCCTTCCGCGCATCTTTTGCATTTAAGTGTGTTTGATAAGCAATTACACTGACCATTACGACCAAGATTGCCGATGCTTTGCCTGCAACTTGTTTGGTCACTCCCAGTCTATTTGCAATCTGCGCAACTGGTGAGCTTGTAACTTGCTTTTTCAACTGAGTCGCAACCTCTTTGGAAGCACTTTTTACCCCTTGTTGCGCTGATGAAAGCAAAAATGCTGATATACCTGCTGCTGTGAGAGGGAGCGAGAAGTCTATGCCAAGACCTTTCAATATATTAGTCACATCCTTATTGGTATCAAAAAATTCTCTGAGCTCCCGATCAGAAAGTGACCATGAGAACCAGTATGGATTTGCAACCACTTGAGAAACTAAACCATATAGTGAAGCTTTCAACTGGCCATCGTTCAAAGCCAATATTAGCTTCAAAACTTCGGACTGTTTGTTCTTAGGTAACTCTCTATAAAGTACAATTCCTGTAATAATTGTAATTGCATTAGGCTCCTGTCTCATACGAGCTTCGTACTTTTCCATACCAATCAAATGCGTGTAGTACTTAACTGGATCTGCGGCAATTTTTGATTTGTGCACTCTCATAAAGCCTCCAATATAGATTTTGATAATGCTTAATACACTTATTGGAACTTGAGCACAAATATGCTTACTACTTTTTTGTTTAGTTTCACACAACATTGCAATTTATAAATAGCATAATTGCCTGACTACCTTGTTCATGAACTTAAATGTTAAGCTAACGCCCTGCTAAGGGGTGAGCAACGCAATACCAATGCTACCGCAAACCACCTTAATCACTAAATTCAACGCATAGTGAAAATGCCACGCGTTGCGAATCCCTCTTGAGCAGTTTGTTAGTTTGCAAGCCCAAAGCGTTGATTTTACGTTATTTTAAACTTTGCAAACAATAAGCTTTATGTGTTTTGATGCATTAAAATCAGGCGTAGTCTCAAAGCGGCTACTCAATGAAACCACTTGGAACAAACAACGCCGCAGAAAACGAACTAACAACACCAAAAAGCGCTTTTGGAAAACCAATCTCACAATGCGGACTTTCAACAAAGCCACTGAAACCACGTGGAACTTGCCACACCAAAGAAAGCGTCACTTCAGCGAGTAGATCGGCTTTTATACCAACAAACTCAACGAGCAGAATCTCAGCAAAAAAGTTCAACTCAGTTAACCCAAAAGTCGCCGCACCAAAGAACAAATCAACCGTTGAAACGATACCAATTTTGAGTTTACACCACGCAAGTTAACACTGAAATTGAATGCCGATAAGACAATTTCAACTATAAGCTTTTACCACTAGATCTTGCGATATAGGCACGTTTTTCCTCTTGCAAACTAACGCCGCATTAAGGTGTGAGCGGCGCTTGGCTATACTTGAGCGAAGCGAAACTGCCAAGCGTTGCGAATCACTCTTAAATGCTTTGTTATATTTTTTTGCTTGCTAATAATAGGCAGTAGTTCTTTACCTTATCTACTTTTTCGCCAACCAAATAAACAAGGGAATTTGAGTTTACCCAATCTATGTTTCTTGTTTGTAGTTCTTTTTGGAGAGTACTTTTTGGCTTAGCTAGCTTTCTTTTATGTTTGAACTCCCAAGACTGAAATTGAACAGGAAGTTCTTCGCAGCCCAACCACCAATGGGGAATTGCCGTTTTCCATTTATCTTCAAGCCAGACATCAGACAAAACAATTATGTATTCATGATCAGCATAAAGGTCATTGCAATTGATAAAAGACCGATCACTACTAACTACCCTTTCAATATCTTTCACCACTAGTGACTTTTGAATCGATTTAGAAAGGCGCTTTGCTTCAATGTAAAATATTGATTTATATTTTGGAGAAAATACCATCCCATCAATATGCTCATTCTTCTTGACCCACGGGAACTCTAACCAATGTACCGAGTTTTCATCATCTAACGCAGTTTTTAATGCGTTCACAAAGTTGTGAACCTGATTTTGCTCTGTAAATCCTGTTGAGTCTCTCGCTGGATAAAATGAACATAGCATCCGCTCATAAGTACCACACATATCTACAAAAGCTGTTGATATTATTTTCTCCATAACTCACCTAAAAAAAATAACGCCCTGTTAAGGTGTGAGCAACGCAATGCCGAAGCCTCCGCATACCACCTTAAACACATAAGCCAACGCATAGTAAAAATGCCACGCGTTGCGAATCACTCTTAAACAGTTTGTTATGTTCGTACAACAATGTTTAACGCAATTACATCAAGTTGCCCTAACTCATTAAAGTTAAGCCGAAAGTGCTTGTAGCCTTCGTCGCAATTGATTATTTCTGATTGGACATGTTGCTTGAGCCAAAGAGATGAGCATATTTCATAACAGCTGTCGTCTCGCTCTCCCTCAAGTAAATCAAATACCATCTGCCACTTGCATGCGACGTAATCGGTAAAATATAGTTTTACCGTTTTTTCCTGCCAATCTTTAAACTCAGCTCTTAAATCGCCTTCTTCTTGATGGATTTCAGGATATTCTGCATCTGCAGTAGAAAACCCCAAATCTAGCATTTTAACTGTTTCCATATCCCTTCCTAGCCCAGAGAACATAACGCCGCATTAAGGTGCGAACAACGCTAAATACCTAACCCAAACCATTGCACCTTAAACACTAAAACCAAGTTTAAACTGAGATCGCCAAGCGTTGTGAGTCACTCTTAAATGCTTTGTTAGGCGCTTCACGCAAATAGTTAGAATGGGATTTAGAAAACCACCTTTTGGAAAAAAGAACGCACGTAACCCACTGAATTTGGTTAAGACCCAAAGGCTAAAGCGACTAAGTTTCTGAAACCCACTGCAACCAAAAACACTAAAGAAATTGGCAATTCAACACATAGAAATGAAATTTGGAAAGGCTGACTATCGGAACGAAATTCCAGCCGATAAACCTGTTTCGAAGGCAGACAAACTTAAAGCGATTTGAGCCAAAGAAACTGACAACAAACCGACCAGAAAACCGAATGAGGCAACCTGCGAAACTTGGCATGTTTTACGGATTGAGTGACTCAAGAACTTGGGAAGATAAAGCCAGATTGCCGAAAAACTAGAGCGAATGGCCGGAGAGAAATTAGAGATATGACCCACGAAATTTCTCACTGCGCCTAACGCCCTGCTAAGGGGTGAACAACGCAATACCGAAGCCGCTGCATACCACCTTAATCACTAAAATCAACGCATAGTAAAAATGCCACACGTTGTGAATCCCTCTTGAGCAGTTTGTTAGCTTGCAAACCTAAAGTGTTGACTTTACGTTACTTTAAACTTTGCGAACAACAAGCCTTATGTGCTTTGATGCATTTAAGTCAGGCGTAGTCTCAAAGCGGCTACTCAATGAAACCACGTGGAACAAACAACGCCGCAGAAAACGAACTCACAACACCAAAAAGCGCTTTTGGAAAACCAATCTCACAATGCGGACTTTCAACAAAGTCACTGAAACCACGTGGAACTTACCACACCAGAGAAAACGTGCTCGCAGCGAGTAAATCGACTTTTGTACCAACAAACTCAACGAGCAGAGTTTCAGCAAAAAAGTTCGACTCAGTTACCCAGAAGGTCATAGCACCAAAGAACAAATCAACCGCTGAAACGATGCCAATTTTGGATTTTTACCACGCTGATTAACGCTGAAATTAAATGCCGATACGACATGAGCTTTTACCGCTAGATCTTGCGATATAGCTACGTTTTTCCTCTTGCAAACTAACGCCGCATTAAGTGGTGAGCAACGCAGACCACCAAACTAAAAGTATGATGCCGTAAACACCGAAGCTAAAGCAAACCCAAAATACCGAGCGTTGGGAATCCGTCTTAAATGCTTTGTTAGTTTATTACTCACGAAGCTCACCAAACCTTAGCACCACTGGATTTGAAACAGTGCATTGAGCTGAAAAGTTAGCACGTAGCCGATAACTTCAAGCCATAACCTTTGAATTGACTTGAACCAAGCCTAAACCACCAAACGTTGAGTCTCACGGAACTTCACCCACTGAAGCCGAGATTTTATTTGCTGATTTCAGATGCAACATTCAAACATTAACACGAGTTAGACGGACACTAAATGACCACCAACAAACCACGTTCACGAAAAACTAAAACAGCACGATTGAAAGCACGCACAACAATTTAGGTAAGTATTCGGTCGCTCGACTTTGACATAAAACCAACTTAATACACTGAATTTAAATCGAAAAACTGGACTATCATGGGCTATAGATTTGCTTGATTTTGATGCTTTAAACTAACGCCGCATTAAGGTGTGAGCAACGCTACCACGAAACTTAACTAGACCACCGTAAACACGAAACCTAACGATAGAATGAAAAATGCCAAGCGTTGGGAATCACTCTTAAATGCTTTGTTAGGCAAATAGCGCCGGTGCTTTGCTTAAGGATTACTCTGTGAAAGCCCTGTAGTTTTAAACATCTCTACATAACGTGGATTCATAGAGGTTAACTCTGCGTGCAAGTCTTTTGTACTATAGTCTGGTGCTAAGGTAATTGTTACTACCATACCCTCCAGATCAGCACTTTCTGTACATGCAAATAGATTAATATCTTCGACAAAAGCACGGATGAACACATCTGCGTCTTCAATTTCAGGAATTGTTGGGCGCTCAGGGCGAAGATCATTGTCATTTAAATAAGCGATTGTTAATTGATACTGCATAATTCAAATCTCTGTTATTAACTCACTCAACATTACCATTTTGCTGTGCATATTCAAACACTTGCCTAACGCCGCATTAAGGGGTGAACAACGCCACCACCCAACCTAAGCTATTGTGCCGTAAACACTAAAGTTGATTCAAACCAAAACTGCCAAGCGTTGTGAATCCCTCTTGAATGCTTTGTTAGTTGCCAAACCTAAAGCTTTGATTTGATGTTAATTGCCGCTTTGCCAACACTAGTTTTACGTGTTTTAAGAAACTCAAATCAGGCGCAGTTTCAAAGCGCCTGTCACTGAAAACCACTTGGAATATACAACGCCGTAGAATACAGCCTAACAACGCCAAAAAGCTCATTTGAAAAGACAATATCACAGAGTTGACTCTCAACAAGCTAACTGGCTTCTGAAACGGAAAGTCCGACCACAGAAAACCAAAGCCTGATTTGCACAATACTGAAAGGCTAAAATTTGAAATACAAAACCGAGCCAGAAATGTGCGAACATTAGCCCTAAACATTCTGCTTTAGCTGCGTTTTCCCCTTGGCAACTAACGCCCTGTTAAGGTGTGAGCAACGCAATGCCGATGCTTCTGCATACCACCTTCAACACTAAACGCAACGCAACG
>NZ_JAWOQP010000042.1:0-20146 GCF_033337375.1 Vibrio sp. YT-17 | reverse complement strand
AGTTCTTTTAGTTGTTGATTTCATAACACTCTCCAATTTTGGGGGTGGAAAGTGTCAACCTTATTTAGGACGGCACAATCAATTAAAACAAAGCGGGAACTGGTACTCCCGCTTTTTTAACATGACCAAACTCTGTTATTTTCTCTGCTTATTGATTTAGGCTAAACCTCGATCACCCACCTCATCTGGCAACTGTTGCAAAAGCCACTCTCTAAAACGCTTGACGCTTGCTGGGATTAAACCTCTATTTTTAGGTTCAAGCATAGAGAAATTGGAAGGTGTTGAAAGCACGTGTTCGACTGGCCTAACTAAAGCACCGCTTTGTAAATAGTCGTCCACTAATGATCCCCAGGCTAACGCGATGCCCTGACCATTAATTGCCGCTTGTAACAGCATTGGATAGTTATTGATGTTCATGCGATTACGAGGCGAAATATTTGGCAATCCTACACTCGCAAACCACTGCTCCCAATTCACCCAATCTCTTTGAGACTCCTCCAGATAGAGTAACGTTTTATTGAAGATTTCTTCTGGCTCACTAGGCTGGCCGATTTTCTCTAAATAAAGCGGGCTACACACAGGGAATACTTCTTCTGAAAATAGCGTTGTCACATCCATTTCCGCAGGTGGAGTGCGACAATAAAACAAGGCGAGATCGCAATCTAATCGGCGTAAGTCCAACACATTATCTGAGGCCAATATTCTTATATCGATGTCATCATGTTCATTTTGAAATTGAGCAACCTTAGGCAACAACCACAAGGCTGCCATTGCATTTGTCGTCGCAACCGTGATCTTTTGTTCGCCCTGCCACTTCTTCACTTCACCCGTGATTTGAGCAATATCGAGCAAAGATTGGCTGACAGCTTGATAATATTGAAGACCTGTAGGCGTTAAATTAATGCTTCGATTGGCTCGCGTGAACATAGCCTTGCCTAAGTATTCTTCTAATTGTCTAATTTGGCGACTGATAGCACCTTGGGTCACGTTTAGCTCGTCAGCGGCTAACGTAAAACTCAAGTGCCGCGCCGACGCTTCAAACGCAACGAGGCTATTTAAAGGTGGGAGGGGTTTGATTTTCATGTATCTTCCAGTAAGGCAGTATTGTAATTATTTTTATTCCCGGCAATCTTATGTTGCACGTGGATAATGCCATTCTGGACAACACCTCAAAAACGACAATTTATAAATGATAAAAAATAGAGATGAATCATAAATTGTTGTGAGAGAGACTGCCGTATACAGTTTCGTGGCTACAACGAGCACAAAAAGAGGAGCAGTTACTCCTCTTTTGTCTAGCCTTTTGCTCACTTTGTACGAGTTAGCCCATTTACCCTATTGCCAGTTTAGTGCTCGCGTAACGCGCTTTTTTCTTTCTTGGACTGGCTAAGAAGTACGCCAAAGTAAGGGGGCCTAATCGTCCCATAAACATCATGAAGATGATCACTAACTCACCCGGTTCGGACAAACTGCCCGTTAAGCCTCGCGATAACCCAACCGTACCCAGTGCCGAGACCGCTTCGAACATAATGTCTAACATAGACGCTTTCTCTGTCAGTAACAGCGTGAATATGGCAAACCAAGTCACCCCCACCGAGATCAGAGTCAGCGCCAATGCCTTGCTGATGGTCTCTTTGGGAATCTCGCGTTGAAAGGCATAGGTTGCTTCATCGCGACGCAAATAGCTGTAAGTCGCCAAGACTAACACTATAAATGTCACAACTTTAATGCCACTTGCCGTACTCAATGATCCACCGCCGATAAACATCAACACCAGAATGATCGCCGTTGTGGCATCTTCCAACTGATCGATAGCTAAAGTGTTGAACCCTGCCGTTCTTGGCGTCACCGCTTGAAACCACGATGCCCACCATTTCCCTGCTTCGCTCAACGGGGCAAGCGTGTTGGGGTTGTCATATTCAATCAGATAAATCGCGATAAGTGCCACCACGTTAATGATCATCGTGCCTAAGATCATCATTCGACTGTAAACGGTGAGTCGATGCCAACGGCGATTGCGTTTTAAGTCAATCCAAACCGAGAAGCCTAAACCACCAATAATGAACAAACTGGTAATGGTGAAGTTAACGACCGGGTCGTCCACGTAAGGCATTAAGCTATCGGCACTCAACGCAAAACCTGCATTGTTAAACGCACTGATGGTGTAGAAGAAACCATGGAACAAACTGGTTTCCCAGCCCAGCTCTTCACTCCAATAAACGCTCAAAATAGTGAAACCAATAAGTTCAACGAGCAGAGCGAACATCAATACAGATTTAGCAGTGGCAATGAGTGTCGATGAATCAGTCTGGTTGAACGCCTCTCTCGCGACTGCTCGCTCCAAAAAGCCAATTTTTCCGCCCAGAGCCAGCAAGGTCACGATAGCAAACGTCATCAAACCTAGGCCACCACATTGAATCAGGAAAGCAATAACCACTTGCCCAAAAGGCGTAAACGCCGTGCCCGTGTCCACCACAACTAATCCCGTCACCGTAATGGCCGATGTTGCTGTAAACAGGCTTTGAATCCAAGTGATGGGCTCTGTGGTGGCAATCGGCAGTTTGAGTAAGACCGTGCCGAGCATGATCAAGCACGCAAAGCTGAGGCTAAGTATCAGCGGCGGTGCGCCCAACAATTTTTTGCCCGCTTTGGGTTTTCGCTCGATCGGGATAATAGAGGGATGCCACAAAACCATGTTACACCAACCTTGGAGCGACGTATTTCAGCTCAGCGCGACTACCACAAAGCAACAGCGTGTCGAACTCATTAAGCACAAACTCATCATTGATATTGGTGTAGACGGCTTCTTCGCGCTTCACCAAGATAGGCTGAATGTTGTAACTGCCTCGGCTGATCAACTTAGAAAGCGGTGTATCGTGCAGATTGGATTTAACGTGGATTTCCACCACATACAAACCATGACCCATTTCCAAATAGTTGTTCACCATCGGATAGTTGAGTGCCTGCGCGACTCTTACGCCCATCTCCTCTTCCGGATGAATAATGCGTTGTACACCAAGCTTAGACACGATGGTGTGGTGCGCTTTGGTGCTCGCTTTGACCCAAATGGATTTCACACCCAGATTTTTCAGCGCCAGCGTACACAACAAACTGGCTTGCATGTCTTCGCCAATCGCCACCAACACCACATCACTGTTCGCTAACGCTAATTCTCTGAGTGCACCTTCGTCTGTTGCGTCACATATGACCGCTTGCGTTAACTCCTCGACGTATTTTTCGACGATTTTCGGGTCGCTATCCACCCCCGTTACGGTGTGTCCAAGATGAATAAGTTCTAAGCTGGCGGCAACGCCAAATCGCCCTAGACCAATTACTGTAAAGTGAGCCATATCAATACCTAACTGTGTTTTATGTATAGAAAATGCTAATGCGTTAAGGGCTAGACTGATTTTCCGTCACGGAAAATAGGCAACACGAATCCTGTTCGAGTGCCGATAACCAGCACTAAACCTTGGCATTAACGTTGATTAAATTTGGAATTTAGTGGTGCTTGGACGCCTCTAGCACTAAACGATAACCCAGCCCCGGCTCGGTTTTTAAGAGCCGCTGTTCGTCAGCACTATCGTTCAGTTTTTTGCGTAGTTGACTCACTAACACGCGTAAGTAGTGAGTATCTTCGACATGACTTTTTCCCCAAATCACCGCTAGCAAATGAGTTTGCTCAATGAGTTTTCCCGGTTTGAGAATCAACTGTTCAATGAATGAAAACTCTTTCTTGGTGAGTGGAATTTCCCTCTGATCTAACCAAAATTGGTGAGTACTTTTGATGATTTTGACTCGGCCAGCCACCAGCTCATCAGCGATGGATTGCTCATCCACCAAATCTCGAACCAACACTTTGATGCGCGCGATGAGCTCTTTTACGCCAAAAGGCTTGCTCAAGTAATCATTTGCGCCCGCTTCTAAAAGGCGGATTTTTTCCTCTTCTTGATCGCGAGCCGTCAGCACTAGCACTGGCGTTTTATACGTCTGACGAAGCGTAGTGAGAAACTCCTTCCCATCGCCGTCGGGCAAGCCTAAATCTAGCAGAATGACGTGCGGCGAATGTGCTTCGAAACACGCTTTGGCTTCTGCAATGGTACTCGCGCCAATGTAATCAAACCCTTCAGCAGACAGCGAAATTCGAATAAAGGTATGAATGCGAGGCTCATCGTCCACGACTAAAACTTTGTAACTCACGCCTGCTCTGCTCCTTGATTGAGTGGAAGTAGAATGCGGATCAGCGTCCCTTCTGATACTGGCATAGATTGAATCTCTCCTTGGTGTGCGATGATGATGCCTTTGGCAACCGCGAGTCCCATTCCGGTGCCTGAATCGGCCGATTTGTTGTTCACACCGGAATAGAAAAGGTTGAATATTTTTTCCGCATCTTCAGCTTTGATGCCAATCCCCATGTCCCGAACATCAATCACGCACGACGAACCCTGCTTAGAAAGTGAAACCTCGACAGATTCATTCTCTGGTGAAAATCGCATGGCATTATCCAGCACATTAAAAATCGCTTGTTCGATGAGCGAACGACTTACTGACAAATAGCCAACGGCATCATCCATATTCATGGATACTTTCTCGGTGTAATTCGGCAAACGAGAAACCGCATCCCGCACAATATTCGCAATAGGCTCATCTTTTTTGGTAATTTTTAATGTGCCGTGTTGGAGCTTAGTCGCCTGTAAGAGGTTCTCTATATATTGATGCAAGCGGTGGCTTTCTGAAGTCGCACTGTCGAGCAATTCTTTGCGCTCTAAGTCATTGAGCTTGGGCATGTACTCGTTGAGTGTGGTCAGTGTTCCAATAATGGTTGCCAACGGCGTGCGTAGGTCATGGGACACCGATAGCAGGATGCTGTTTTGCAGCTTGGTTTGTTTTAATTCTCCCTGCTGGCGACGATAAAGATCCGCAAAGGTGCTGGTGATAAATGCCACCACCATAAACACGACTAAATTAAAAATGTCTTCCGGACGAAACATCTGCAAAGAGTAACGAGGCGTCGTGAAAAAGAAGTTGAAGCTCAACGCTTCGATCACCGCCGCCGCATAAGCGAATCGCGAGTTGCATTGAAACGCCACTACCACGACTGCTAACTGTAAAATCAGCAGGACTGCGGCTGTAGAGCCAAACAGTTGGTCTAACAGCCATGAGACCACAACCGCGCCAACAATCACGGTAGTAGAAAAGAGAAAGGTGTTATCTCGCCATTGAACAAACATAAAATACATCAACCAAAATTCGATGTAGAAAACTTTAGCAAAAGCCCATTCGGAGTTCGCGTAAAAAAAGCGTAAAAAATTCAATAACGACAGTGAGTTATAAACATAATCATCATTAAGTTGGCCTAACTCAATGAATAATCACAAGTTAACGTTGCCCATTAACGCCTACTTACTCGGTATAAACGACAGACACAAAAAAGAGGAGCATTTGCTCCTCTTTCGTGTAGCGTCATATTAGATGACTTGCAGTTGAGCATCACCTTGCTCAGACAAAAAACCGCCGGTTTGATGCTTCCACAACTGAGCGTAAACACCACCCAATTGCAGCAGCTCGTAATGCGAGCCTTGCTCAATGATTTTGCCGTCATCCATTACAATCAAACGATCCATCGCGGCAATCGTTGATAAACGGTGAGCAATCGCAATCACTGTTTTTCCTTCCATCAGAACTTCAAGGTTTTCTTGAATTGCCGATTCTACTTCTGAATCAAGTGCAGACGTTGCTTCATCCATGATCAAAATTGGCGCGTTTTTCAGCAGAACGCGAGCAATCGCCACACGTTGACGCTGACCACCAGACAGCTTCACACCGCGTTCACCCACTTCAACGTCATAACCAACGTTACCTTGCTCGTCTCGTAGAGATTGAATGAAATCATGAGCATGTGCTTTCTCAGCAGCTGCGATAACGGCATCCATTGAAGCATCTGGATCACCGTAAAGAATGTTCTCTTTAATTGAGCGATGTAGCAAAGAGGTGTCTTGCGTGATCATACCGATGTGTTGGCGAAGCGACTCTTGTTCAACTTGAGAAATGTCCTGTCCATCAATACAAATCTTACCGCTATTTACGTCGTAAAAGCGCAGCAACAAGTTGACCAACGTGGATTTACCTGCCCCAGAGCGACCGACAATGCCGACTTTTTCGCCCGGTTTGATAGTCAGATTCAAGTTCTCAAATACTGCCTTCTCATCACTGTAGTTAAAACCTACGTGATCAAAGCAGATCTCACCTTGAGAGATTTGCAAAGGCTTAGCATTTGGTACGTCTTTCACTTCAACATCGTTTGAAATCGTATTAATACCGTCTACTACTGTACCGATGTTTTCAAACAGTGCGCTAACTTCCCACATGATCCACTTCGACATACCTTGTACGCGCAACGCAATACTGATGGCAATCGCAATAGCACCAATTGTTACAGCGTGATCTAGCCATAGATAAACCGAAATGGCACTAATAGACATCAGCAGCAAATAGTTGATGGCATCCACACTAAACAGTAAACAAGTCACCATGCGCATTTGGCGGTAAACCGTCACCAAAAATTGCTTCATGCTGCTTTCTGCGTATTCCAACTCTCGTTGCGAGTGCGCGAATAGCTTTACGGTAGATATGTTGGTGTAAGAATCGACAATGCGCCCAGTCATTACAGAACGAGCATCCGCTTGCTCCGTCGCTACTTGTTTCATTTTAGGGATAAAGTAGAACTGGATAACCGCGTACATTCCTATCCAAATCACAATAGGCAACATTAGCAAACCATCAGCTTCGCCCATCATCCAGAGCATCGAAAGAAAATAAACGCTGATATAAACCAGTACATCCACCAGCTTCATGACCGTTTCTCGTACCGCTAACGCACTTTGCATCACTTTGGTCGCAACTCGGCCTGCAAAGTCACGCTGGAAAAATCCAACCGCTTGTTTTAGCAAGTAACGGTGAATCAACCAACGGATAGACATCGGGTAGTTACCCAATAACGTTTGGTGCATCACCATTGAGTGGACAAAACCGAGAGCTGGCATCACAACCGCCACTAAGAACAGCATCATTAGCATGCGATCACCCTGGTCTTGCCAGAATGTTGCGCGATCTTGATTAGAGAGAATATCGACGAGCTCGCCCATATAACGCAACAGCGTCACCTCAGTAATGGCAATAAGCGCACTGAACACAGCCATAACGAGTAAAGGGGCTTCAAAGCCACGAGTGTAAAAACGACAAAAGCCAAATAGCGTCTTCGGTGGCTTTTCGGTTTCCATCTGGGGAAAGGGTTGGGTCAGCTTTTCAAACCAATTGAACATAACAATGACTTTAGGTACCGCGAATGAATTTGCGAACGTTTTACTATCTTTTGATACAAAAGTCAGTAAAATACCGAAACAAAAGCTCAAATGATAATAATTACAATTAAGCTTAGCGTTAATCATAATTATCGGGAATAGATTTATGCAAAAGAATAACTCACTGACCATCGCTATCCGCAACGCGTTGGTTTGTGCTTTAGCACCTACAGCAGTGGTTGCATTCACAGCACAAGCTCAAGAAGACGTCGTACAAGATGACGTGATTGCCATGGAGACCATAACGGTCACCGCGCAAGCACTTAAAGTAGAAACCCCTGCAGCAGAAACGCCGCGCAGCGTATCTATCATTTCTGAAGATGAACTTCGTGTTCGTGCACCGAAAAAGCTAGATGAAGCATTACGCTACACGTCTGGTGTAACCGCTCAGCCTTATGGCGCAGACAACGACACTGATTGGTTCAAAGTTCGTGGATTTGATGCAGCGACTTACCTAAACGGCAACCGCCTATTCCGCGATGGTTACTACACATGGTTGGTCGAACCTTACGGCCTAGAAAGTGTAGAAGTCGTTAAAGGTCCATCGGCTATTCTGTTTGGTGAATCGGCACCAGGCGGTATCGTGAATGCTGTTCAGAAAAAACCAACGTTTACGCCTCAAGGCGAAGTAAAAGTCGAAGTTGGCAACAACCAACACCAATCCGTAGGTTTTGACATTGCTGACGAAGCAAACGACGCAGGCACTGTGCGCTATCGTTTGGTTGGCTTGATGACAAGCCAAGATGGTGAACTGGACGGCACAAATAACGAGCGTTTCTACCTAGCGCCAAGTGTCGAGTTCGACATTTCTGACCGTACAATGCTGACCGTTTTGGCAACTTACCTTCATGATGACGGTGTACCAACTAACCCATTCTTCCCGGCAGCAGGTACTCTGATTGGTTCTAACTTTGGCAAAATCGATCCTTCGACTAACCTTGGTCAGCCAAACTACGATAAATACGAACGCACGCAGTTTTCTCTAGGTTACTTACTAGAGCACGACATCAATGACACGTGGTCACTCTCGCAAAACCTCAACTACGGTTCGAATGAGTTGTACTTGCGCAGCTCTTACGCGTTCTCAAACAACGATCCAGCGAAAGAAGAGTTAACGCAAGGCATCGTATTCCGTGACGGAAAAAACCAGAGCATCACGTTCGATAACAATGCTGTCGGCAACTGGATGACAGACAACGCAGAGCACACAGTGCTTATCGGTATGGATCTGCAATTCCACAAAACCGATGGCGACGAGCAAGACAACTATGCATTTGGCACTATCAACCCGTGGAACCCAGTTTACGGCAACTTCACCCCTCTTGATCCTGCCAACAACGTGAAACGTGAGATTGAGAAATCTCAAGCAAGTCTCTATTCACAATACCAATTGAAACTGCATGAACAGTGGATTGGTAACATAGGTGCTCGTTACGACTGGGTGAAAACAGAAAACTCTGGCAAGGGCGCTACCGTTGATCAAAGTGAATCTCGTGATGATGGTCAGCTCTCTCTAAGTGCGGGTGTGATGTACCTTGCAAACAATGGCCTGTCACCTTACGCAAACTACTCTCAGTCGTTTGAAGTGATCAGCACTATTGATGCGGCAACCAATGAACTTTACAAACCGCTGGAAGGCGAGCAAGTAGAAGTGGGTGTAAAGTATGAGCCAAGCTTTATGGATGGCTTTATCAACCTTGCATGGTTCGACATCACGCAAAAGAACGCGTTGGTCACTAACCCATCAACATGGATTGCGACACAAACAGGTGAAGTGACATCTCAAGGTATTGAGCTAGAAAGCACGGCGCAGCTAACCGACGATCTAAAACTGATGGCAAGCTACACCTACACTAAAGCGAAAACAGATGAGAGCTTTGGCCAAGGTAAAAAACAAGCCGCACTTATTCCTGAGCATCAAGCGTCTGCATGGGTAGACTACAGCGCCTACAGCCTGATTCCAGGCCTCAATATCGGTACTGGTGTGCGCTACGTAGGTGAGTCAAAAGATAACCCTAAGAGCTCGAACCTAACGGTTCCTTCTGTCACTCTTTGGGATGCGTCAGTCACTTACGACATCACTTCACAGTGGCAAGCACAGCTAAACGTGAACAACATCCTAGATAAAGAGTTTGTTTCAGGTTGCGATTACTGGTGTTACTACGGCCAGTCTCGCTCTGTTATGCTAAACGCAAACTACCGCTGGTAATTGTACTTCTACTCCCCTCTATTGAGGGGAGTTTTCTCCTAAGAGCCATCCATGTTTCAACTGTCTAATATTGAGATCGTGCGAGGTGGACGTCAGATCCTCGGCATCGAACAACTTAACATCCCAACAAATGAGCTAACGGTCGTTTTAGGCCATAACGGTTCAGGTAAGACGACACTGGTGAACCTGCTTTCTGGTCAAATGCCACCAGATAAAGGCACGGTAACACTAAACGATACTTCCCTTTCATCACTCAAAACCAAAGAGTTGGCAAAACAGATCGCCTATTTGCCACAAAAGCTGCCCTCTTCGGCTGGTTTAACGGTAGAAGAGCTAGTGCGCTTAGGTCGCTTTCCGTGGCGTGGGGCACTTGGTCGTTGGAAAGCTGAAGACAAACAGATCATCACGCAGGCTATGGAACGAACAGGGGTTACACCTTTTGCTCAAGCTTTGGCGGATGACTTATCGGGCGGCGAGCGCCAACGTGCTTGGGTGTCTATGCTACTGGCTCAACAATCGCCAATTTTAATTCTCGATGAGCCAACCTCGGCGCTCGATGTTCACCATCAGTTTCAACTAATGGCGCTGCTGGCAGAACTGAATCGAACCGAGAATGTAGGCATTATCGTGATCCTGCACGATCTGAACTTAGCACTGCGCTACGCCACCCACATTGTTGCGCTCAAAAAAGGTAAGATTGCCTTTGAAGGCAACGCCGACATGTTGTTAGACGAGGCACGCCTTTCTAAACTATATGAGTCACCAATTAAGCTGATTGAACACCCAAGCCCGGCTAACACATTAGCGAGCCAAAAGGTGGCTGTTGTATGCGCATAATGGCTCGTTTACTTACTGTGGTTACACAATCTGCTTTTCTCCTCGTATTTTTTATGACCAATGCACATGCAGTCATCACCGTTACCGATGAATATGGTGAGCATAGTTTTGAGCAAGCGCCTCAACGCGTTGTTGCCTTAAACTGGGACATCTTAGAACAAGTTTTGGCGCTAAACGTAGAACCAATCGCAGCCCCAAATTTACCAGGCTACCGCCAATGGGTCGTCAATCCAACTGCACCAGAGTCAATTGAAGATATTGGAACCCGAGCAGAGCCCAACTTAGAAAAAATAGCCAGTTTGAAACCAGATGTCATCCTTGCTGCGTCTCCACAGCAAGACTTGATTCCGTTACTCAAACAAATTGCTCCGGTAATCTATTTACCTAATTTTTCTGAAAATGAGGCCGCAGCTGAAACGGCCATTCGTCACTTTCGTACACTCAGCAAGCTATTCAATAAAGAGGCACTTGCTGAACAGAAACTGGCAGAATTAGATGCTTCATTTGCGCAGATGCGCCAGCGAATTCGCCACTATTACTCTGCTCCACTCAGCGTTCTTGTGATGCGATTTTCAACCCCGAATACTGTATTACTTGCAACCGAAAACTCCACCACTGACTACGTGGTTAGAAAACTGGGATTACAGGCTCCAATTAAAGAGGACCCACGTGCGTGGGGAGTAAAGCAAGATCGAATCAATCGGCTTCAGAGCCTTCAAAACAGCTACGTTCTCTACGTACAACCTTTCCCAGAAGAACGAAAACTGAAAGAGTCGCCACTTTGGCAAGCGATGCCGTTTGTGAAAAAGCAGCGGGTAAATTCAGTCAGAGCAGTGTGGGCGTATGGCGGTGCCATGTCTTTGCAATACACCGCTGAAGCGATTACCGACAGTCTAATAGAGTTGGCACCAGAACAATGAGAACGAAACATTATATTGGTTATCTGGCGCTGATTACATTACTTAGCGTCTTTAGCCTACAAATTGATACTAATTTATCACTTTTCGAACAATGGCAATTATTAACAAAACCAGAGGTAGCAACCGAGTTTCGTGACGTATTCTTTACGCAAGCGCAGCTTCCTAGGTTAAGTATGACCCTGCTTGTTGGTGCCATGCTTGGTCTCACCGGCAGCTTAATGCAGCAATTAACGCAGAATAACCTCACCTCGCCGTTGACTCTTGGCACCTCTTCTGGTGCTTGGCTTGCATTAGTCGTGGTAAACATTTGGTTCGTCGATTGGGTCGCCGATTACTCTGCATTAGCCGCAATGTTTGGGGCTTTAGTGGCGTTTGGCCTGATCGTATCAATTGCCGGTGTGCGTAATATGACAGGTTTGCCGTTGGTCGTTTCGGGGATGGTGATCAATATCTTGCTCGGTTCTATCGCCACAGCCATTATTATTTTAAACGCCCAGTTCGCACAGAATATTTTTATGTGGGGAGCAGGAGACCTCTCTCAATACAGCTGGGATTGGTTTGAGTGGTTATTGCCTCGCTGCGCTATCGCAATCGTAATTTTGATCGTCGCACCACGTATTCTGACCTTAATGAAACTAGGACAAGAAGGCGCAGCAGCCCGAGGCTTAGCGGTATTACCCGCGTTTGGTGCGTTAATGGTGATGGGTATTTGGCTGGTATCTGCCTCCATCACCGCAGTTGGTATTATCAGCTTCATCGGATTACTGACACCCAATATTGCCAGAGCGATGGGGGCAAGAACACCGCGCGACGAATTGATCAGCAGCATGCTTTTGGGCGCAATGCTACTAATCATCACAGACTCTGCCGCTATCTCGCTGAGCTTATGGTTAGAGGAAACCATTCCTAGCGGCGTAGCGGCTGCAGCTATTGGCGCTCCCGCTTTAATTTGGTTTACTCGTAAAAAACTGACGGCAACCGATCAACTTAACCTTTCAATGAGCCAAGGAAAAACGACGCTTTCTAAACGCGCGGTATGCAGCATTGCGCTATTCAGTCTGGTTGGGATTCTAGCTTACTCATTCGTTACCCATGGTATAAACGGAATTCAATGGTCTGTGCCAGGTGAGTTCCAATGGCAATTGCGCTGGCCGCGCATGTTAACCGCACTTTCTGTCGGTATTGCGCTATCCGTTGCCGGAATCATTTTGCAACGCATAGTTTACAACCCTCTGGCAAGTCCCGATATTCTCGGTGTGTCTTCCGGAGCCACGTTTGCCATTATTACGACAGGAGTCATCGCTGGGTCGCTTCTCTCCGCATTTAGCTGGGGTATCGCTTTTTTCGGAAGTATGTCCGTATTGATGTTATTGCTGGTTATCGGTAAACGAAGCCATTTTAATCCATCTAACTTCGTGTTGTCCGGCATCGCACTAACGGCACTATTAGAAGCCCTCGTTCAATTTTCGCTAGCTCAAGGCTCAGGTGACAGTTACAAAATTTTATTGTGGCTAACTGGTTCTATTTATCGAGTCACAGCCGACACCGCACTGATGTTATGTTTGGCCATAATAGTTCTGCTTGCCGCTGTATTCTCGATTTCTCGTTGGCTAACACTAATTTCCATCGGGCGACAATTCTCAAATGCACGAGGGCTTAACCCTACCGTAGCCAATACGCTTATGCTCACCATCGTTGCTTTGTTATGCGCCTTTTCTACCGCTACAGTTGGTCCAATATCTTTTGTTGGCTTGGTCGCTCCCCATATGGCGATGATGTTAGGAGCAAGAAAAGTGAAAGAGCAACTGTGTGTCGGAGCCTTAATTGGCGCAACCCTAATGTTGTGGGCAGATTGGCTAGGACAAATCGCTATTTATCCAAGTCAGGTCGCAGCTGGCACGTTGGTCGCTATTATAGGCAGCACTTACTTCCTATTTTTAATGCTGAAGAGTAAATTCAGCTAAGTTGGGAATATTTTGACTGCCTAAAAATACGCTAAGAAACACAAACCCCGCTATTTTGATAGCGGGGTTTGAAATTAAAGGCGAAGTACGATGCTCTATTCTTCTCGCACTACAGGAAAACGTTGCTCATAAAGTTCCATAAAGTCCTTACGAATTAAATGCTCTAAGTGGTTCGCTTTATCGGTTGGGCAGAAAATCATCACGTGCAGAATTTGTTCGCCATTAATGTTACTAGAAATATGCATATGTGGCTCAGAACCAGGAAGGTCAACACCAGCATGTTTTTCAATCATCGCATTGTAACGATGTGCAACATCAGCAAAGTAACTGCAATGTTCTTCAATTTTATCAGTTAAAATCGGTAACAGTGGATACAAATTGACGAAGTCTTTCACCACTACAGAAAAGTTGTGGTAAACGTACCGCTTCATGAAGTTGAGGTTCTTTACTGGATAGGTAAAGAACATACTATTAGGCAATGTCGCTGTTTTGCCGGTGTAATGATATTGCCCGTGATGCAGGTCGATCTCTTGAATCACCGTCGCCATCATATTGTGCTCAATCACTTCACCGCATAACTTCCCGACCTCAATCCAGTCCCCAACGCGAAAAGAACGTGAACTTGCTCTTTGAATCGAACCCGTAAAACACAAAATGATTTCTTTGGATGCCACTACAATGGCAACGGCAATCGCCGTTACACTCAGAGCAAACTCGTTAATTTCTGATTGCCATAAAATAAATAAAATCAGTAATGTAACAGCAAAGGTGCCATTTTTAGTTCTGGACATCCAACTACGCTGATCTTCTGAGAGAAAAGCGTGATCACCACGAATCATCGATAAAATTGCACGACGAATTAACCACATAATCGCAAAGATCAGTGCGGTAAAAATCAATTTATGAGTGAGAAGAAAATCGACAACTAACTGCACTTTCTCCATTCCACGGCTCCCTCGAATAAAAATACGGCCCAGTAACAGCTAACGATAACAAATTATTTTGTCTGTTGTCCGTGCTCACTCAAGTCTTTTTGAAATTACTCCTCTCTGAAGGCGCGATTCATGCTTTCTGTAATTGGCTTTATTAGGTAGCTCAATGGCGTTCGTGGCTCAGATAAAATAAGCACTTCGGCATTCATGCCTGAGGTTAAACGATGTTTTGTCACATCTTCCGGTGAAATTGCAATTCTAGCGAGATAAAAATCTTCTTGGTTTTCTTGCGAGAGCTTATCGGCAGAAATCGTCAGCACAGTACCGTCTAAAGGTGCCAACGTCCGTGCATTCAGAGCGGTCAGACGAACATGCGCTTGCTGGCCTGGATTCACTAAATCAATATCCTGAGGATTAACACGAGCCTCGACTAACAACTTATCGTCTTGCGGGACCAGTTCTAGTAACGTTTCACCCGAGCCAATCACACCTTTTTCGGTAAACACTTGCATGTTGACTACGCGACCAGAAATAGGTGCGTTGATCGTTGTTCTTGCGACAATATCTTGAGCGGAGCGATATTCTTCCCGAATTGCGACAATTTCCGTTTTGGTATTTCGTAGTTCCTCGACAATCTCATTCAGCCTTTCAAGCTTCAACTCTTCAATTTGCGCTAGGTTCTCATCTAACCTTTTTCTAACGGTGAGCGACTGCCTATCTAACTGGCTTAAGGTACTTCTCACCTCCGCTGCTAAGCGCTTGAGTTGAAGTAAAGTAGATTTTCCCGAGAAACCTTTTTGCACCAAGGCTTGGTTGCTGTCTATTTCTTCAGCAATAAAGTTGAGCCGTTCCGTCTCAATCACTTTGGTTTGCTGAAGGTTTTCAAGCTCTAAATTTGCTCCAGAAATACTCTGCTCAATGATACTCAGTTTACTATCAAAGAATCGCTTTCTCGCTTCAAAGATCTTGTTTTGAACCAGTTGTGCTTCTTGTACGATATCGACACGGGGAATGCTTTCAAGATCATCAGACCATACAATCGTTGGAAGCTCATCAAGCTCCGCACTTAAACGGTTTTCCTTTGCTAGAGTATGGATAAAACGACCACTTAACGAGTCCAACTTAGCCATAGCTTGACGCTTAGAAAGTTGAATTAATAACTGACCTTTTTCGACTAAATCCCCTTCCTGTACATATAGCTTTTCAATAATACCGCCTTCTAAATGCTGAATTTCTTGTCGCTTAGTGAGAACTGACAAATCACCATAAGCAATCGCTGCACTTTCTAATTTGGCTGTTGCAGCCCAGTAGCCAAGGCCTCCAAGAAAAACACTTAAGGTCACCACACCGAGTAAAATTGGTTTTCGAAAGTTTAGTCTCGCTTTGGGGCTAAAACGATATACGATCTCGGTAGAACTCTGATTAACGGTTGGCAGTTGATTGCTCATTTCTTACCCTTGGGATATCTGTTCTTTCTTCGCCCATCAAACGTTTTAATACTTCATCTTTAGCGCCGTATAACTTGACTCGGCCGTCAGCCAAATACAAGAGCCTATCCATTTGTCGTAACGTGCTCGGATTGTGAGCAATGACGATAATCGTTGTACTCTGTGCTTTTAAATGGGCAATCAAACGTTGATACGCAGCCTCTCCCTCACCATCGAGGTTGGCATTCGCTTCATCGAAAATCACAATAGAAGGGTCGCCATAAACGGCTCTTGCAAGAGCGATTCTCTGCCTTTCCCCCCCAGATAAACCACGGCCATTTTCACCAATAATGCAATCATAGCCTTTGTTTTTCTTGAGTATTAATTCATGACATCCTGCTAGTTGAGCCGCCTTGATGACTTTAGCGGGGTCTTCTTCTTTAAAGCGCGCGATGTTCTCTCGAATTGTGCCAGGAAATAACTCCACCTCTTGAGCGAGATACCCAAAATGCACGCCGCGATCTTCAGATGCCCATACGGAGACTTCCATTCCATCAAGAGTCACTTTACCCGCTAATGGCTTAACCGTACCTAATAACAGCCGAGCAAACGTCGATTTACCCGTACCAGAAGGGCCAATCACCCCAACAGCAACACCCGGAGGAATCGATAAGCTGAGCGATGAGAGCACTGGTTCGGTTGCTCCAGGATGGCGATAGGCCAGTCCGGTAAGCTCATAGTGTCCTTTTGGTTTAGGCAGTGGCATATCTGATTCATCTTGGCGCACGATCGCATCGATTTCTTTCAACCTTTTATAGGCGCCTTTAGCAGACATCGCGCTTCGCCACGTGCCTATCGCCTGCTCCATCGGCGATAATGCCCGACTCATTAATATGGAGCTCGCGATCATCGCCCCTGCCGTTATCTCATGTTGGATAACTAACCATGCACCACCTCCCAGTAAAAATATCTGTAATGAGCCACGCACAAACTTAGAAAAGTTAGCCATGTAGATAGACTTACCTGCAACTCGCTCTTCAAGCACATTCACTTCGCTCACGCGCGACTGCCACTTCTCTAAAAATGCATTCATCATCCCCATTGCGAGAATTGAATTGGAGTTTTGCGTGGCTAATTCTGCGTTGTTGATATGAGAAATCGCTCTGACTTCGCTCTCTTGCATTGTTTTACGCGTCATTAGCTCATTAAGCAGACCTAGGCTAAACAATACGATAGATCCAAGTAACGCGATGTGACCTAGTATCGGGTGCAATAAATACACAAATAAAATAAATAGCGGTGTCCAGGGCGCATCCAACAGTGGATAAGGTGCTTGACTGCTCAAAAAGCTTTTGATGTTCTGAATGTCTCTCAGAGTTTGCGAGGTATAACTCTTCCCAGTATGTGATTGATATTGAATCGTGCGCTTGAGCATGAAAGCGGAGAGTTTTGTGTCCATCCAATAACCAAAAGATTTACTCATTTGTGCTCGTGCAATGTCGATGATGGACATGGTTAACAGCGCGACAATTACGATGACAGTGAGCAAGAATAAAGTATCGGTTGAGTAGGAGGATATAACTCGGTTGTACACTTGAAGCATGTACAACGGAATCGAGAGAACCAATAAGTTGATAAAAAGGCTAAAAACGATCAGCAAGCCCGCAAGCGTGCATAGTTTTTGTTTCACTTCTTTGAAAACCGTTTTTTGCACGACTACTTCCGTTTAACGTGAAAATTGTAGGCGCCAGAAATACTAGCGCCTAGCTTAAGGTAACCTCAAATCGCTCTAGAGTGTCCGATTAGTTCACCTCAGCATGGCAGAGCCACGCAAACTAATTCCCATCCAGAGTTATTTTCAGTCGTTTAGATTACGAACAGATCTGCACCATAGGTGTTGATGTCAGTTTCAGTCACGCCAATAAGTTTCACTGTTAGATCAGCCCCATCGGTAAACACTGCATTCCCAACTGCATCGTAGCTAAAGCTTAAATCACCAAAGTCAGTGACAGAGTCGCTAATGATGTGCAAAGAGTCTTCACCAATGGTGAAATCAACAACTTTGGCTTCGCCATGGCCACCAAACTTATCCGTGAACACAAACTTATCGCCATTGCTGCCGCCAACTAAAACGTTGTCACCAGAACCAGCAACAAGAATATCTTCACCGACACCACCATTTAATTTATTGTCACCCAACAAACCCAACAGCAAGTCATTACCGGTACCACCGCCGAGGTAGTCGTTTCCTGTACCAGCCCTAAGGATGTCATCTCCAGCACCACCAGTTAGGCGATCGTCGCCGTCGCCGCCGATCACATAATCATTACCGCCACCGCCAACAAACGAGTCATTACCACCAAAACCGATAAACAAATCATCGCCGCCATCGAAATCAGCAAATTGGTTATTTACACCTGCATCGCCTAAATACGTGTCATTGTCACTTGCGCTCATTTTTATTCCCTCTTAGCTTATTAATTGAATAGACCTTCTGTTCCACGTCTGACTAGATTCGTCACGACATGAGAAGTCTAATAGTCAACTGAATAGGAATAAGTTTGAATATGGGATGATATTTCAGACTGACATTTTAATAATAAATATAAAATTTAGTACTTTATAGAGTATTTTCTTTTTATTACAGCAAGTTAATACTAGTACTACAGGTTTCTCTTAGCCCAACTTGTAGCTTGCGTACGGTTCTTTACTTCTAACTTTCTAAAAATATTGTATAGATGTGATTTAATAGTATGCTCGCTGATAAATAAAGAATCAGCGATTTCCATATTTGAACCACCTTCTTTCAACATTTTTAAAACCTGAACTTCACGCCGAGTAAGCTCAACCTCAATAGCAGGTTCGATAATGCTATTTACTTCTCTGCCTCGATAATAATTTACTAGCTGATCAAGTAATCTTCGAGACAGCCAATTATCCCCTTTTATTATTGCTTTTAATCCCTGACAAACCTTGTCCATTGAATCTCCTGGACCAAATATACCTTTTACATGAGGCCAAGAAGCGAGTTCTTCTGTGTCTAAGTCATAACCTAGATTAAGCATTATGGTTCCTAGCACTTTATTACTATCTTTTAAATAAACTAAAGTTTCGGAAGGAATCTCAACTGAAAAATCAACAAGCAAAAAGTAGCGTTCCGGAATGAGTTCATGATAACTAGGGTTTTTAGTATCAATGATCGTTATTTTAGTTTCTGTATTTTTAGAAAGCATTTCCTTAAAGTTTTCACTCTGTAAACTTTGTTGAGTGAGCATTAGGATTTCAGGCTTTTCCATATACTGTTCCATAATGTTTCTCATACTTTCAGTGACTTAACATTCTTAAATTAGTAGTTAATCGTCAGCACTTAGTTTGATATGTAAGTGCTAGTTCACAGAGTAAAGTTATTTGCTACTTTTTTAAATTCTAAAGTTATTAAAAAGAGAACCAAAAAAAGTGTTTCTCATAAAAGAAACACTTTTAACACATTCAGGTCACAGAAATTATTAAGAGTTTACTAAATTAGGCAACCTAATATTGCAATAGCATTACACCGTTAACGAGTTGTCTGAAATATTTTCCTTTGCCCAAATAAGTGCTTGAACTCTATTTTTCACATCAATCTTCTTGAAAATATTATGTAAATGCGTTTTTACCGTATTCTCGCTGACAAATAATTGTTCGGCGATTTGTTGATTGGACGCCCCCATGGAAAGAAAGGTAATTATTTGTTGCTCTCGTTTGGTCAGAATAGCGGAAACATTCTTATTTATAGGTTTGCAATGTCGACGAAGGTAAGTAATGTACTGCTGAGAAAACTTACGGCTGAACCACATATCTCCTTGAAGCACCTTACCAATACCAACTTGCAACGTTTTTATATCATCAGAGGTATAGAAAATACCGGCCAAAGTACGCCAAGCAAAGAGATCTTCTGTCGATATGGATTGCTCACAATTAATTAAGATTTCAAGCGTGTCTTTCTGCTTGGCCGCTTTAAACTCCGCATAACGGCGAAAAATTTCATCCGTGATCACGCTGCAATCAACAATAATGGCTGATGCAAGAGATTCATGTAACACTCCGTGAATCAGATTATCTGGCGTGATTAGAGCAACACTAATACCGAGTTTGGTCTCCAATACATCTTTCAACAGAGATGACTGTAGACTTCCCTCCGTGATTAAAATAACGTTTCTTTTTTTTTGCTGCTCCATCCTGATCGCATTCCCTTGGTCGTTTTTATTGAAATACGCAATAGATTTAGATAGAGCGGTAGTATTGTCAAGTATGAAAATCACTAGTACTAATTAATAACTCATTGAAGTGTCAATAATTTTTAAGTGGCAAGTATGTGAGAGGTATTAGCATTTTTCACACATTAAAAAAGGGAGTATAAACTCCCTTTTTGTGTTTGAGCTGTGCCGTCCTAAATAAGGTTGACACTTTCCACCCCCAAAATTGGAGAGTGTTATGAAATCAACAACTAAAAGAAC
>NZ_JAWOQP010000041.1:0-20640 GCF_033337375.1 Vibrio sp. YT-17 | reverse complement strand
TTAAAATACAAAACGCCCGATGAAGTACATCGAGCGTTTTAGTTAAAAAGTGTCAACCCATATCAGGACGGGTCAAACTAAAATGGTCTCTTTTTTCAAACATTCATGCTTTCTGAAATCTTACTACATAGATTACCGCATACCTTTGGCCCATGTAGGTTTACAAACTCGTTGAGTATTAATCAGTAAACAAGAAGTTCATAAGTACTAATCAAAAAGGCAGAGAGCATGGTACTAAAAGCCCTGCAACTTAAAAGTCTTCTGCTTACCTATCCTTTCTAAGAGATAACTAGATCTAAGTCTAAAGTCTATACTCATCTCCCTCGATGAATTGATTGATGTATTCATTGTTAGTCCCTACTCGCTTGTTTCATTACAACTCTATAGATGTAATGACTACAAACAGTAGTTACAAAAAATAATGTAACTCTAATCACAAAGTTAACCTTAGATATTGAACAGAAACACAACATATATAGATTTTTAAATTTCAAAATGAAAATATTGTTGTGAAAAATTAAGTTGCTGGAATTATTACAGTCATATTAGTGAGCATTGTAATGAATTTTGAAGAAAGTAAATTGAATGACGAACACGTTAATCAATACACACCGCAAATCAATGGTGTGTTAACAAAGAAAGGAAAACCACTTAGTAGCCTAAAGGTTAGCCTTAGTATTGGTTTAAGCATGTCAGGGAAATCAATAGACTTATCAACATTCACAGACAGTACTGGTCGCTTTGAGTTTTCTCCAGTCTATGAAAATAAAGACGTCATAAGCACTCCTCTCATTGATCGCTATGTAACTATTGTTTTAGTCGCAGAACTCAGCAATGATGAAAGTACTATTATTTGGGAAGGAAGCTTTGATGGTTATAAAATAGAGGATTACGTAAAAAATAACATGGCTAACCTTGCTTGTGACACTGAGAACCCTCTTAAGTACTTTGCTTTTTCAATTGATGATGAAGAAAACGATGACTACTACGTGAACAGCCAATGTAACTTATTTGGTTATATAGACTCTGACTTGTATGGAAATTAAATAATGCACTCATGATGCAACTCCAGTTCCTATGCCTCCTCTTTGGCCATTCATTCACGGGGGCATTGAGTATCGGTTAGAAGGAGGTTCTGGTATCGACTTCCACGCTCATGGACTAGGAAAAAATCTGTTCCGGGTTATGTCAATAACGCTACAAGTAATGAGTGATCGGCACTACAATCTAAGCCTTAAACTTATCTAGAACGCAACGTATTTCTTGACTTCAACAAGAGATATAACGCTCGGATGACTGATGGTTGGGTAAGTAAAATAGTCTCTTCAACTTTGACTTTACTAAGAATTTCAGGTCTGGGTCATATAATACAACAGATGCGACCGTAGGCCTTGCTACTTGGGTTAAATTAGCTAATTTCAGAGCTAAAAAATGAACGTAACGAACACGTACGCGGTATTATAGGCCACATAAATGTAATGTCAGGCAATGCGGAAATTAACCTATCTAATATTACTTGTAGAGCAATAAAGCTTTGTTTTTCAAGGTTAGTAAAAAGGCTAGACAGTCATGCTAGTAACGTATTAAATACCCTGGAGTAACAATAAAATAAATTAGCCATCGTTTTATATATACGCTTCATCGGTCTTAAATTATTTGAATGATAAATAATAAAAGTGCGAAGCTATTTTGCTTCGCACTTTTATTGAGTCCAGCACGGCTAACTATATTAGAAGCGATACTCTACACCTAGTGATGCTTGGTTAAAGTCTGTTTCCGTGTTTGCACCGTTCGCGACATTCTCCGCATTGAGTTCTACGTCGTACCACATATATTCTGCGTTAACTAAGAAGTTATCAGTAACTTTAAAACCCACACCGGCACCAGCGAATACACCTTCATCATCTTTGTTGCCTTGGAAGCCCGCAACGTTGTAATCCGTCGAGTACCACATTTGACCGCCTTTTGCGTAAAGGTCGACACGATCAGCAATGGGAGCGGTAACTTTTAGAGCCGCTGTATAGCCGTCCGTTTCGGCATTTGCTAGGTTATTACCATAGCTACCGAAATCAATGTAACCACCTTCCAACGCTAAGTAAGGATTAAAACGGTAACCAACTAAACCTTGAATAACATCGCTGTCATCATCAAAGTCATCTTGTCCATCAACTTTTAAGTAACCGTAGTTGGCGCCAACATATACACCATGATCGTTGGAGTCCGCAGCATGTGATAAAGTACTAAACGTTGCTAAAGAAAAAAGGCTAATCAAAGTAACAACATTGCTTTTCATTTCGTTCTCCTAATATAAGTTCCATTGAAGGTTCGAATAGTAAAGAGCAAATGCAATGCCAACTTTAAATTAATGAAAAATATATTTAATTTTATAGAATACTGACAATCCTCTAAAGAACGCCGAACAAAAACAGAAAAAAAGATCTGTCTGTTTACTTTATATAAACAATACTAAATTGAGGTTAATCGATGATGTGAAAAAGATTCTTGTCAATTTGTAGATTTTTCAAAGAAATTAAATAAACATCTAAAATACTCTTGTAGATTAATCAGTCAAAAAACGCTTAGCTAGTTTTTATAAGAAAGGAAGCTAATCACACATACGTTGCATCTTACTTTGCTTCAAGCCGTGAATACTCTACTCTTTGCCTAAGCAGAGTTTAATGGAACTGAAGTATGTTAAAAGGCAGTGAATACCCTTCTATTCGAGCATTAAGGACGTTTGTCGCGGTCTCTAATTACCTCAGTTTCTCTAAAGCAGCGGATGCCCTATGTATTACGCAAAGCGCAGTAAGCAAACAAATCGCATCGCTGGAGCAATTGGTGGGTTTACCTTTAATACAAAGAAGGGCGAGTGGTATTGAGTTAACCGAAGAAGGCAAGCGTTATCTGCCGCAAGTCACAGAAGCTTTGGAGCTTATTCAGCATGCAACTGCCAACTTAATCCAGTCAGATTCAAAGCAAGAATTACTCACCGTGGACGTAACCCCTTCTTTTGCCAGTCTTTGGTTGATACCTAATATTGATGACTTCCACCAGCAACATCCTAACATCCGAGTAAGAGTCTGTACTGGGGATGGGAACGTCAAAGATTCGAGCAACGAAAGTGACTTACATATTCGCTGCCTTCCATTATCCACGCATTATGAATACAGCCACTTACTATGCGAAGAAATACTACTATTGGTCGGTACTAACGCTCCTGCACTCAAGAATGTGCACGCTGTTAGCGACTATCCGCTGATACCTCAAATCACTCGTCCTCAGTTGTGGGAGCAATTTAAGGCGGCACATGCAGTAGAATCAACCGTTACCTATCACTCTGTAGGCTTTGAACATTTTTACCTAGCTTACGAAGCCGTCAAAATGGGAAAAGGACTCGCCTTACTTCCTGATTTTATGGCGCAGAATTCTATTTTAAGAGGGGATATCCAACATATTCTCAACCTAACTTTACAGAGCGGTTATGGTTATTACGTGATGATCCCAAATTATCGCCTTTCGGCTAAAAAAGTAGCGGTGTTTCACGAATGGCTGAAGAGCAAGCTAAGTTAATGTTGTTTCTTTAAGCTCGTTTAGGTAAACCAAAACAACTCAAAGACTTCGGTATCTGTCTGCTCAAATTTATGGCATTCTCATCCATACTATTTAAAAAGGATAAATGGATAGTAGGATATGGACAGCAACACGCCAAGACTCTCTTTACGCACCATTGAGCCGACCGATTACCCAGAGCTCGCGGAATTAATGGACCTTGTTTTTCCTGATGTTGGTGGCTCATGGCCACGCCTGACCATCATGGATCTCATTCATCAGTTTCCTGATGGACAAATCTGTATTGAGGATAACGGAAAAATTGTCGGCGCAGCGCTAACAATCAAAGTGGACTACAACCGATTTTCACTTCCTCACCTATACACCGACATCATCACCGAGAACAACGTCATCCAAAACCAAGTGACCGGTGACGCCATGTATGGTCTCGATGTATTTGTTCACCCGGACTACCGTGGACTGCGTTTAGGTCGCCGTCTGTATGATGCGCGTAAAGAACTTTGCCGGAGTAAGAACTTCAAAGCAATTTTGGCCGGTGGCCGCATCCCGAATTACCACAAATATGCTGACGAATTGAGCGTGGCTGAATACATCGACAAGATAAAACGCCGTGAGCTTCACGATCCTATTTTGTCTTTTCAGCTTGCAAATGACTTCGATGTAAAGCGTATTATGCGTGGTTACTTGCCAGAGGATAGTGCTTCTAAAGGCTACGCAACTCTACTGGAGTGGGATAACTTCTTCTACGAAGAGGATATTCAATCCGTCCATGATGTAGAAAAAACGCTGATTCGTATTGGTGTTGTGCAGTGGCAAATGCGCGCCATGAATGACTTAGAGGACTTGCTCGATCAGGCTGAGTTCTTCATCTCTTCTCTTGCGAACTACAAAGCCGATTTCGCCCTATTCCCTGAATTCTTTAACGCGCCGCTGATGGGATTGCAAAACGACCAAAATTCCGTCGAAGCAATTCGCTTTTTGGCTAGCTTTACAGAAGAGATCAAAAACCGCTTCTCGCAGATGGCCGTCACCTACAACATCAACATTATTGCAGGCAGTATGCCCGTCATCGAGGATGGCAAGTTGTATAATGTGGCCTACTTGCTGCAACGAGATGGTGAAATAAACGCTCAATATAAAATCCACATCACGCCTCATGAACAAAGAGACTGGGTGATCGACGGTGGTGACAATGTTCAAGTGTTCGAAACCGATGCAGGCAAAGTCGGCATACTGATTTGTTATGACAGCGAGTTCCCAGAGTTGGGAAGAATGCTCGCCGAGCAAGGCGCACAAATTGTGTTCGTTCCTTTCTGGACAGACACAAAAAATGGCTACCAACGAGTACGAATCTGTTCCCAATCACGAGCCATCGAAAACGAATGCTACGTTGCAATTGGGGGCAGTGTCGGCAACTTACCTCGTGTTGATAATGTCGATATCCAGTACGCACAATCTGCCGTATTTTCACCGTCGGATATCTACTTCCCGCACGATGCGACCTTGACAGAAGCAAGCGCCAACACCGAAATGATAATCTTCGCCGATGTTGATTTGACTAAGTTGAAGCAACTTAATACCGAGGGTTCAGTAACCAACTTACGTCACCGACGCCTTGATTTGTATGGCGCATTTACTAAAGCTAAAGAGTCATAAGGATCTCCCTAATTCGCCGCTACCAAAGAGCGTGGCGGCGAATAAAGCCTGCTGCAGGTTGATTCTGCGCAATTATTAGAGGCATGTCAGTTTTTCTCAATGGTGAGAAACAAGAATTGACCCAATAGGACATTCGGAGTATCACTCCAACTTCGTTCCGCTTTTATTAGGGGAAAGCTTTTGGAACATATTAACGAACTTCTCATGTCAATGAAGCCTTTGCTTGAGCAATACGGCTACGTTGCTCTGATTGTCAGTATATTTCTAGAAGGGATAGGTATCCCGATGCCTGGTCAATCACTGATGATCGCGGCATCTTTGCTCTCGTCAGAGCAAGTCATGAACCTAAGTATGGTAATGATGGTATCGTGGCTGAGCTGCTTTTTTGGTAATACCTGTGGCTACTTAATCGGTTATTACTTTGAGGGGTGGTTAGATAAAAAAGGCTACATTTCCGGCCCGAAGATGCAAACGCTTCAATTGACTATCCAGAAATACGGCCCTACGTGCTTGGTCGTCAGCCGCTTTATTGAAGGAATGAAGCAATTTATGCCTCTTGCATGCGGTATCGCGAAAATGCCACGTAGAGAGTTTTTGCTCGGTAACGCCCTCGCGGCGACGGTTTGGGTATTGGTATTCAGCTTGTTAACTCACTTTGCATTTGAGCATTTAAGCGTGCTGAGCAACCTGTACACCGAATACAAATATCTGGTATGGGCATTTGCTGCTGTCTTATTTACGTGGATGGTTTTAGGTATTGTTAAACGCAAAAAAGCCAAATCAATGCAATAACGACAGTCTCTTCATTAGCGCATAACTAAAGCTCGTGGTATCAGTGAGATACGCAACACGAGCTTTTATCTTTTTCTTTACGTGTAAAACCTAAGCAGCCATTTAGACGTCTAGACGTTGACAATGTAGAAATGTGATATTAGTCTGCTCTTCTCTCTTATCATTAACATTGTCGTTTACATGTCCGGTTCCCAACAAACTACTAAAACAGTTGCACCGTCTGCGGTCGCACTGATCCCATTAATTGTATTCCTTGCGCTATTTATTGGCGTAGGCACTTACTTATCTTTGCAAGGCGTGGAATTTGCCTTCTACCAGCTGCCTGCACCCATCGCGGTATTACCAGCCATCATCATTGCGTTTCTTTTAAGTAAAGAGAGGCTTAACCGCTCAATCGAACACTTCATGCGTGGTGTTGGCCACCCAGACATCATCGCAATGTGTATGATCTATCTGCTTGCAGGTGCCTTTGCTGCGGTAGCAAAAGCCTCTGGCGGTGTTGATGCAACAGTAAACCTTGGTTTATCCGCTATTCCAACCAGCATGATTTTACCGGGCATTTTTCTGATTTCTGCTTTTATCGCAACAGCAATGGGGACTTCGATGGGTACCATCGCAGCCGTTGCCCCCGTAGCGTTGGGTATTGCTGAATCAGCAGGAATGAGCTTACCGTTAACCGCAGGCGTTGTACTGAGCGGCGCTATGTTTGGTGATAACCTTTCTATCATCTCTGACACCACCATCGCGGCGACACGCTCTCAAGGTTGTGAGATGAAAGACAAGTTTAAAGAGAACATTCGTATTGCTTTACCTGCGGCGTTGATCGCGATTGCAGTGTTCGCTTTCAACAGTACCGCGACTCAAGTGCCTGAAACTGGCGATATTGAGTGGCTAAAAGTCTTGCCGTACATCACTATTTTGATCCTAGCGGTATCTGGTGTGAATGTGTTTGTGGTTCTGTCGATTGGCATTCTTTTGGCTGGCGGCGTGAGCTTGGCATCGATTGACAATTACGGACTGACTAATCTAGCCCAAGACGTTTACAAAGGCTTTGGTAACATGCAAGAGATCTTCTTGTTATCCATGTTGATTGGTGGTTTGAGTGAACTGATGCGCCGCCAAGGTGGCCTTGCTTTTCTAACAAATTTCGTTAGTAGCCTTATCCACGCGTTTGGCTCTAGTCACTCTAAGCATGCGAACAGTCGTGCAAGCGAGCTAGGTATTGCAGGTTTGGTATCAATGGTCAATGGCTGTACGGCAAACAACACCGTAGCCATCATTGTATCGGGCAGCGTTGCTCGCCAACTGGCGGAAGAGAATAATGTCTCTCCTCGCCGCTCAGCAAGCTTGTTAGACATTTTCTCATGCGTGGTGCAAGGCGTGTTGCCTTACGGTGCTCAAGTATTGCTGCTAGGTTCCGTGTTCAACCTCTCGCCACTTGAAGTAGTTGCCAATTCTTACTACTGTTTTGCATTAGCGATAGCGGCTATTGTCGCGGTGTTTATCAAACATCCCGCTCGTCAACCTGTAGCGCAAACTGAGAACTAACGACAAATACCGAAAAGGCTCCGATGGAGCCTTTTTACTTTCCTTTCTTCTTTTTTTCTTTTCCGCGAGCAGATTTACTTCAAAGCTGAACGCAAACTTTGCGCACTGTGTAAAGGAATCGCAAAGCGATGCGCCACATCGCGTAGAGCTTCCACCTGAGCCGCGTTACTGATTGCTAATTCGCCTGCCACATCGACGTGGTTATTCTCAAACCCCACTCTCACATCGAATCCAAGTAACATCGCACTCGCTAAACAGTCTTGCTCTCGCGCGCCAAAAGCACAAATGGCACATCGAATTTCTTCCTCGTCAAAACGCGCCAAATTCAAACCTCGTAAATCCCATGGCGAAGACTGTTGAGCTTGGTGATAACGCCCTAACACCACTAATGCATGCTGATACGTTTTAGGTAACACGCCCGCATCGCGTAGTTGGAAATAACGTTCAATGTCGGTTGTATCGTAGAGAATAATTTGGCTCACGATGCTGTTCTCTGCCAACCAATGGAAAAAGGCATGCCCTTCTTTCTCACTTGCGCGATCGGGGATTAACTCCCTCAATGCGAAAGAAGCCGCTTCAGGTTTCACAGCTTTGACTAACGCCCGCTGTTGTGGCGGAGAATATAAACCCACCGCTTCTGTGGTGAGCTGAACCATCATGGTTTCTCCCACCGCTTCTTTCACGGCATGGTAAATTGCCATGTTGTCGTCGATGTCTAATGAATGACGTCCGTTGGCGTCTCTAGCATGCAAATGGATCATGGCAGCCCCTACCGTTTGACAAGCGATAGCCTCTGCAACCAGTTCGTCTGTTGTCATGGGTAAGCTGGCGTGATCGTGCTTAGTTTTTCTTGCACCGTTTGGGGCCACGATAATAGCGATAGGCTCTCGTATACATCGATTTTCTAATTCCATTCCTTCGCTACCTCTTTTAGCGTTAATGAGAGTTTGCCAACTAGTTCATCAATATGGTGAGGCTGAATAATGAATGGCGGCGCAAGCAAGATATGGTGCCCATTAACGCCATCAATCGTTCCGCCCATTGGATAGCACATTAAGCCATTTTCCATTGCTCGCTGTTTGATGCGTTTGTCTGCCAATGTGGCTTTACTCAGAGGCGCCTTGCTTTCTTGATCCGCCACCAGCTCAATGCCAAAAAACAAACCTTTACCACGAATGTCGCCAATGTACGGTAAATGGGCCAATGCAGAAGTAAGCCCATTACGCAGCAAAGCACTTTGCCGATTCACCGCCGTTAATAAATCATCTTGGAAGATGGTTTGAATGGTCGCCACGGCAGCAGCGCACGCCACAGGGTGCGCCATAAAAGTATGACCATGTTGGAAAAAACCGCTTCCACCGGCAATAGCTTGGTAGACTCGATCATTCGCAACCACCGCGCCAATAGGTTGATAACCCGCACCAAGCCCTTTAGCCATACAAACCAGATCGGGCTCTGCCTCTTCTTGCTCAAACGCAAAAAAACTGCCACTTCGCCCAACGCCACACATGACTTCATCCAAGATCAATAACACATCGTATTGGTCGCATATTTCGCGAATACGCTTGAAATAACCTTGCGTTGCAGGCACAGCTCCAGCGGTGGCTCCCACAATGGGCTCGGCGACAAAAGCCATGACATTATCAGCCCCCAACTCAAGAATTTTTGCCTCTAGTTCATTCGCCGCTCGCAATGAGTAATCCAATTCCGACTCATGACTCTGCTGATAACGATAAGCATAGCAAGGGGCAATGTGATGACTCGGATGCAAGATAGGTTTGAACGGTTCACGTCGCCATTCATTACCACCGACCGCCAGAGCTCCCAACGTATTGCCGTGATAACTTTGCTGACGCGCGATGAATTGCTTTTTCTCTGGCTTACCTGATTCCACGAAATACTGCCGCGCCATTTTTAGTGCCGACTCCACCGCTTCTGATCCTCCACTGACTAAGTACACATGGTTGAACTGTTCAGGCATGTGCTGACAAATCAATTCTGCTAGGCGCTCACTGTTGTCACTAGTAAAAAATCCAGTATGAGCAAATGGCACTCGCTCGAGCTGTTCCAACATGGCTTTTTTAACGGCGTGATGACTGTGGCCAAGGTTTGATACCGCAGCACCACCACAAGCATCGAGATACTGCTTTCCATGCTTATCGAATAGATAAACACCTTCACCTCTATCGATGATTGGTAGCGTAGCATGGCAATGACGGTGAAATACGTAAGACATTTGAGTCCCTTCCAATGTGTAATACTTGCACACATCATCAGGAACAAACCCAAACGTGACAAGAGAATAAATCTCACCCTCTATGAGCTTTTGGAATACCACAAACCAAAAACACAAAAACCCTTGATATTTAAACAATAAAATAAAAATAGGCCAGCTTTTTTAAAGGCTGGCCTATGGGTAACCCAAAGCTAAAAACAGAATCGTTTTACGAGTTTAGTGCCTGTTCTAAATCGGCTAGAATATCGTCAATATGTTCAATACCCACCGATAAACGAATCATCTCTGGAGACACACCAGCTTGTTTTTGTTCTGCTTCGCTCAATTGACGATGAGTCGTCGATGCAGGATGGCAAGCCAATGATTTTGCATCGCCAATGTTCACCAAACGCTTAAAGATTTTCAAAGCATCATAAAAACGCACACCAGCGTCATAACCATCTTTTAAACCAAACGACAAAATCGCAGAAGGCTTACCTTTCATGTATTTTTCGGCGAGATGGAAGTGTTCAGAACTTGGCAATCCGGCATAACTTACCCAACTGACTTTGTCATTCTGTTCCAAGAATTCAGCCACTTTGAGTGTGTTCTCGGTATGGCGCTCCATACGCAGCGGTAACGTTTCTAGCCCTTGCATAAGCATAAATGCATTCATCGGTGATAATGCGGCTCCGGTATTACGCAGTGGTACGGTACGCGCACGCCCGATAAATGCCGCCTCACCAAACGCTTCGGTATACACCACGCCGTGGTAAGAAGGTTCTGGTTGGTTGAAAACAGGAAAGCGGTCTTTGTGCTGCGCCCAAGGGAATTTACCTGAATCCACAATCACGCCACCCAATGTGGTGCCATGCCCACCAACGTATTTAGTGAGAGAGTGAACTACGATATCCGCACCGAACTCGATGGGTTTGCACAGCACTGGCGTCGCGACGGTGTTATCCACAATCACAGGCACGCCTTGTGCGTGAGCAAGCTCCGCCACACGTTCTAAATCGATGATATTACCTGCAGGGTTACCAATGCTCTCGCAGTACACCGCTTTGGTATTTTCATCAATTAACTCGGCCAAACTTTCTGGCTTGTCATCTTTAGCAAACTTCACCTGAATACCCTGATTTGGCAGCATGTGCGCAAACAAGGTATAAGTACCGCCATAAAGTTGCGGCGTAGAAACGATGTTATCGCCCGCTTGCGCTAAGGTCAGAATCGCATAGTTAATCGCTGCACTCCCCGCACTCACGACCAATCCAGCAATGCCGCCTTCTAACGCCGCCATGCGTTTTTCCAGCACGTCATTAGTCGGATTCATGATGCGAGTGTAGATATTCCCCGGCACTTCCAAGTTAAACAGATCAGCACCATGCTGCGCGTTATCAAACTCGTACGCGACTGTTTGATAAATCGGCGTCGCGACAGATTTAGTGGTAGGGTCAGTTTCGTAACCAAAATGGATGGATAGCGTTTCGTCTTTCATGTTCTTCCCTGTCTTTCATCACTCAAATAGCGGCAAGCAAAGCACTTACCTTGCTTATAAAACTTATATTGCCCAATTTTTCAACAAATAACGTAGGGATGAATCACAGAGATAAAACGCTAATTCAACTGTCCAAGTAACCAGTGACGAAACGTTTCTGTCGCATTCGTACGTGTGTTCATGATCAAGTAATACCCTGCATTGGCAGAAATCGGTTTGAATGGAGAAACCAAACGCTCTGTCGTCAATTCATCCTCAATCAGTGCCATTCGTGCCATCGCAATCCCAACGCCAGCTTCGGCTGCAGACATTGCCATATCCGTTCGATTAAAAAAGTGTCCGATATCGGTTTTAAAATCCAACCCCATCGCTGACGCCCAATATAGCCACTCATAGTCACGCGTCGCTTTTTCCCATGGCATCGCATCGTGTAGTAGCGTCGCCTCTTGCCATTGCTTCACTGGCATTGAGTTTTTTTGCTCACCAAACAACGTTTTTAGCCAGCCATGATCCTCAAGGTATTTTGGACTCATCACCGGTAGCAGATGCTCATCCAAAATCAGCTCCGCGTTAGCATTTCTATAAGGATGAAGACCATAGTCAATTGCGACGTCATAGTCTTTTATCTCACTATTTACCAGCGCACCTTCCGCAAAGATTTGTACTTGGATATCCGGATTATCATGATGGAAGCTTTCGAGCTTTGGGACTAACCATTTGAAAGCAAAAGAAGGCGTCAACTTCAAACGAATTTCATTGGTTTGCTTTTCTACTTTTAGCTCATCAAGCAATTTGCTCAGTTCCGAAAAGTGAAACTGCGTCGCTTGGTGTAACTGAGTGCCTTTTACGGTTAAACGAATACCGCGAGAGTGGCGTTCAAATAAAGTAAAACCTAATAACGCTTCCAAATGAATAATTTGTTGGCTTATGGCACCAGTGGTGAGGTGTAAATGTCTTGCAGCACCAGTAAAGCTGCTGTACTCCGCGACTTGGCTAAATAGGCACAAACCACTTATCAGATTACTTTTCATCCTTGAGCCTATAGTTTTTCTAAACACAGTGTGTAATTTATATCGATTGTTAACAAAAGGTAAAGAAAAGAAACTGAGCACTCTGATAAATGTGTGGAGTGCATCAATGGAAGTCATCGTATTAGGCAGCGGCGTTATCGGCTTAACCTCTGCTTGGTATTTATCTCAAGCAGGCTATCAAGTTACCGTCATTGACCGCCAACCAAGCAGTGCCATGGAAACGAGCTTCGCCAATGCCGGGCAGATTTCATATGGCTATTCTTCGCCTTGGGCTGCGCCTGGTGTTCCTGTTAAAGCCATTAAGTGGTTAATGGAGGAGCATGCTCCACTTAAAATCAAACCCACTCTGAATGCCGACATGATCCGCTGGGCGAGTAAAATGGTCGCGAACTGCACCCTACCTCGCTATCAAGTTAACAAGGCTCGCATGCTTTCTATCGCTAACCACAGCCGTATTTGCTTAGAACAGTTACGCCAAGAACACGCCATTGAGTATCAAGGGCGTCAGTTTGGGACCTTGCAAGTATTCCGAACACATCAACAGCTGCAAGCTATTGAAAAGGACATGCAGCTCCTTGAACAAAGCGGAACCCGATTTAAGCTAATGGACGTCGAACAATGTATTGAACAAGAGCCAGGGCTTGCACTTGTGAAAGACAAACTGGTTGGTGGCTTGCATCTACCTGATGACGAAACGGGCGATTGCCATCAATTTTGCCAACAACTAACGGAGCTTGCTAAGGCACACGGTGTCCGATTTGAGTTCGATACTGAAGTAAGCAATTGGGTTACAGTAGGCAAAAAGATCATAGGTGTCCAAACGAACCGAGGACAATTTAAAGCAGACCAATATGTGGTGGCCTCTGGCAGCTACTCTACAGCGCTACTCAAGCAACTCGATATTGATATTCCGGTCTACCCTGTCAAAGGCTATTCACTCACCATCCCGATGGAAGATGAACACTTCTCTCCTCGATCTACTGTGATGGATGAAACCTATAAAGTCGCTATGACTCGATTTGATGACCGAATTCGCGTAGCTGGCACCGCAGAATTAGCAGGGTTTGATGCTTCCCTTCCACAAAAGCGCAAAAACACCATCGAAATGGTCATCCGTGATCTTTTTCCTCGTTGTGGTGACTTCAGCCAAGCTGAGTTTTGGAGCGGCTTTAGGCCAATGACGCCTGATGGCACACCAATTATCGGCGCGACTAAATACGATAACCTTTTTACTAACACCGGACACGGAACTCTGGGCTGGACGATGGCTTGTGGTTCAGGTCAATTGCTAGCAAGCGTAATGAAAGGTGAAAAAGCAAAAGTGATGGATAATGCGGAGCTTAACCTTTGTCGTTACGCCTGAGCACATGACTGAACAAAAAATAGGCAGACACTTACTCCACAAAATGCATAACCATTGGCATTTTTAACTCATCAAAATCGCAGCACATTTAAATGACAATGTGCTGCATAATTAATCATCAGGCAAATCTTCTACCTAAAAGGAGCAAATAAGCAACAAGAACCAAATTTTAACAACTACTCTCCATTCTGTGTTCATCATCACGCTACAAAGGATTTGTAGCTAAAAAAGTTAACAATTGCATTACATAAAGGGTAATGTATTGTGTGAAAAACAACCACAAACACAACTAACAGGGAAAATACTCATGCAGTCATTAGTTGATTTTCTGAATGGAATTATTTGGAGCCCGGTACTGATCTATTTGTGCCTTGGCGCAGGTTTGTTCTATTCAATCATGACGCGTTTTGTACAAATTCGTCACTTCTTTGAGATGTGGCGCTTATTACTTTCAGGGAAGAGTTCAACAAAAGGGATATCATCATTTCAGGCACTTGCCGTTTCACTGTCTGGCCGTGTAGGTACAGGTAACATTGCTGGTGTTGCTGCTGCTATCGGTTTCGGTGGCCCAGGCGCCGTATTCTGGATGTGGGTCGTAGCCTTCTTTGGCGCTGCAACCGCATACGCAGAATCAACACTTGCACAAATTTATAAAGAAGAAGACGAAGGCGAGTTCCGTGGTGGCCCTGCTTACTATATTGAGAAAGCAATGGGACAAAAATGGTACGCTTGGATCTTTGCTATCGCGACCATCTTTGCTTGTGGTGTTCTACTTCCTGGCGTTCAATCGAACAGTATCGGTAACGCAGTAGAAGCCGCATTTGGCTCAGGTGACATGATTGAAACCGCTATTGGTACCTTCAGTTTTGCTAAAATTTTCACTGGTACGGTTGTTTGTGTCATTTTGGCTTTCATCATTTTTGGTGGCGTAAAGCGTATCGCGAACTTTACCCAAGTCGTTGTGCCATTTATGGCGTTAGCTTACATCATTACTGCGTTTGTCATCATCCTTCTAAACATTGGTGAGGTTCCACGCATTTTCGGCATGATCATTGGTGACGCGTTCACACCAATGGCAGGCGTTGGTGCAGCAATCGGCTGGGGTGTAAAACGTGGTGTCTACTCCAACGAAGCAGGTCAAGGTACTGGTCCTCACGCAGCAGCAGCAGCGAGTGTTGATCACCCTGCTCAGCAAGGTCTTGTTCAATCTTTCTCTATTTACATCGATACACTACTTGTGTGTTCAGCAACCGCGTTCATGATTCTTATCACTGGCGCGTACAACGTAAATGGTGCGATTGAAGGTACATTCCTGGTTCAAAACCTACCAGCGGATATTGGTGCAAATGGCCCTGTGTTTACACAGATGGCGATCGAAAGCGCACTACCTGGCGTGGGTAAACCATTCATCGCAATCGCTCTATTCTTCTTCGCGTTTACGACCATTCTGGCTTACTACTACATTGCAGAAACGAACATTGCTTACATTCGTCGTACGTTCAAAGTAAATGGACTGATGTTTATTCTGAAAGTCATCATTATTTCATCCGTGTTCTACGGAACCGTGAAAACCGCCAACTTAGCATGGGCGATGGGTGATGTAGGCGTAGGACTGATGGCGTGGCTAAACATCATCGGTATTTTGATCATTTTCTTTATGTCGAAGCCTGCACTCAAAGCACTGAACGACTACGAAGAGCAACAAAAACGTGGTGTGACCGATTTTACATTTAACCCTGTTGCACTGGGCATTAAAGGCGCAGATTACTGGGAAGATAAGTACCGACGTAAAACGGGTAAAGCTCCAACGGCAGACAGCAATAGCGCAGAAACTGTTGAGCAACCATCAACGTAGCGTTATCACATAAATAAGAAAAAGCAGTGGTCCGATTGAGGACATAAAAAAGGGGGATTAACCAATAGTTAATCCCCCTTTCTTCATTATGAGTAACAGCTTAGGCGATAACCGCTTCAACTTTACGAGCGATTTTTGCTTTACCGACAGGTAACACTTCACGACCAAATTCGTTGTTCAGTACTTGCGCCATTGCGAAGTAAATTGCACTTGCGCCACAGAAGATACCCTCGAAGCCAGCGATAGCACCGATCACTTCGCTACCAGTGAAATCACGAGCAGCAAGCAAGAAGAACAGGATAGTTAGAGAACCAAATACCACTTGCTTCGCTGTTGGGTAACATAGAGAACCAATGAACATGAAACCAGTGAAGATGCCCCAAAGCGCTAGGTACCAACCCATAAAGCTTGCAGGGCTTGCAGGAAGACCCATGTGAGGCATTACGATTAGACCTACCAATGTTAGCCAAAATAGACCGTAAGAAGTAAACGCAGTTGTGCCGAACGTATCACCGCGTTTAAAACACATGATGCCAACGATTACTTGGCTAAGGCCACCGTAAAAGATGCCCATCGCTAGAATCATAGAGTCAATTGGGAAAAATCCTGCATTATGAATATTGAGCAGAATAGTGGTCATACCGAAACCCATTAGACCTAGCGGTGCTGGGTTAGCCAGTTTTGTCGACATGTACAAATACCTTTCTTCAAAAATGTTGATAAAAAATGCGCGCGAATTTTAATGGGCTGCAGAACAAAAGAGAAAAGCTGTTATTGAAAACTTAGATTCCATAAATAAACCACTACATATATAAAAAAAGACCCTGCAAAAAAGCAGAGTCTTTATAGATGGTTAGGTTGTTTTTTACTCGATCACTGACAAGAAATCTCGTCCCAGAACCAGTTGCTTTGCGTTGGGCTTTCCCATACTCCAGGGCCATTTTTTGCGACAAAACATTTGTTTTGGTACGTCACTTTATCGCCGTTAGCGACTTGCGTTACACCCGGCTCCCACTGAATAAAATTGCCTGTAACTGGTGGTTCTGGCTCAGTCACCGGTGGTTCAGGTTCCGTTGTAGGCGGCTCCGTAGGCGTGCCTGAAACCAGCTTCCAAGGGTCTCCTTTCGTTGGCTCATTACCTTGTGACCACCATTTCGCTTCGTAAACAGCACCTTGGTAAGAAACTTGATCACCCGTGTTATATACTTTGCCAGAATCCCAAGCTGCCACACCACCTACAGGCGGATCGACCGGATCCACTGGATCTAACTTGTCAACTACACGAACTTCTGGCCAACCCGCATGAGATTGGTAGAAGTTAGTTACACATTTCTCATAATCACCTGCAACTAGCGCAGAGTAAGCCGTTTGGAAACCAACAAGTTCACATTCAAAAGAGTGGCCTCCAGGACGATCTGAGTAGTATTTCCAGTTTCCATCCCAGTTGGTGTACAACACGTCTGTCGCACCATTCAGATTTAAGCTACCGTAAGGCGTCTGCTGCCAACAGGTATTGGTCTCATCGGCTTCAATTGGAATTTGATAATGAGCGGCAAGTCCTTCCCAATAGCGAATACGGTTAACAGGTTGACCTTTATCTTTGTTTTGCTCTCCACACTCAATACCACCATTGATCACGTTGATGGTGGTACCAAAGCCGTAACCAATGCCAGCATCAAGCTCACGCTGTGAAGGCACCCAAGTACGGTCAATCACATGTAGCATTGCAGGTTTCGGTGCTTGTGGGGTTAGGAAGAACCAGATAGCCGATGCTAAGTTCAGCCACGAATCCGCAACCAAGCCTGGATTTTTTAGCAATACAGATGCATCACCATCAAACATCACTTCAGAGAACGCGCCATAGTTAAAATGGTAAGAAAGCTGTTTTGCACCACGTCCAAAGTAACCTTGTCCAGGTTCACATGGCCAGCGTTTGTTTTGCCAGTCATTTTGACCACAACCTGTTGTGTAACCTTCTTGCCCTTCAGACCATCCCATTTCTCGCACATGAACCAAAGCTTGCTGCCACTCTTCCAACCCTAGCGGATTATCCGATACGTTATCGATCGAAATATGGCCACCGGTTTCTTGTGCAAAGTGAGCAAACGCTGTCATGATCGATTTTTTACAAATTGCATCCGAATCACGACCGTCTGTGTACTCACCACAGAATGCAGGGAACTTACCAATTGCACGTAGGAAACGCGTGTAAGTGTATTCAGGTGCCGCCATTTGAGTCAGGAAGTCCCACTCACTTTCGGGGAATACACGCTCTACACGCTTCACGTTTTCTGGGTTGGTTGTCGCCCCTGGAACAATCGCTTCAACTACTGAGTTCGGGCGTGTCTCTAATGCTTGTGACCAAATGGCATACATAGGATCAGAAGTTTTGCTTTGCTCTACGGCTTGAACGTCACCACGAGCAATAACATAACCATTCGGATTTTGCGGATCGGGCTGAATATTCATACTCGCATTCACTTGTGCTGCTAAGACACAACTCAATGCAAGAGGAAGATGTTTGAGTGCAAACATGTCTAGTCTCCGGATTTCAACAATACAATATACGAGGAATAACTAGACATATAGTGGATCATATATACGAAACACCGAGCCAAGTACGTTGATTCTGCGAGACAAAATGAATAAATAGGTCCTCACACACATTTTGTCACAAGAAAAATGTTACCTTGACTCAAAAGAAAAGCGGAGACCCTGTGAGCCTCCGCTTTGTGATGTTTCTCTCTTTATTGATCTGCCGAAACCACCTCTAGCTTCGCGGTTGACTTTTGTTTAGACAGCACAAAATAAACCACACACTGAGAAATAATTGCGGCAAGCACAATCACTGGTGAGGCGTTGATTCCAGCTAAAAGAAAACACCCCAATGCGATCATTCCATTGAGTAATGCGTAAGGTAATTGTGTACGGAAGTGCTCATACTGTTCACACCCCGCTCCTGTCGACGACAAAATCGTAGTTTCAGAGATGGGAGAACAGTGATCGCCAAACAAGCCACCAGATAATACCGCACCAATACAAACCAACAGTGGTGCATCAATCGCGACGGCAGTTGGGATCACTAATGGCATCATGATGGCAAACGTCCCCCAAGATGATCCCGTAGCGAACGAGATAATACCGGCCAGTAAAAACGCAACCGCTGGCAATAACCAGTAAGGGAAACCGGCTTGAGCTTGTTCAGCAATGTATGCAGCTGCACCTAATTCTTTCCCAACCGAGCTAAGCGCCCAAGCCAATACCAGAATCACCGCCACTGACATCATGTTTGACATCCCTTTCAGATAAACCTGAATACCATCCGAAAGCTTTCTTACGCCATAAAACGCCATCAGCGCAATTAAAGTGAAGGCCGCGAAGAAATATGCAGAAGAAAGTGCAGCCCTAAACGTTGATCCTGCCACTTTTTGAAATGGAAAACCGTGTGGCACGAGGATGGTACATAGAACCACCAGCATAACGAGCAAAGGTGCCCATACAAAACTAGATTTTGCATTTTTATGCGTAAACACATTCATGGACTCCTGCACTTTCCCAAAGTCGGAGCCCTGCTCTGCTAGTTGCTCAGCCTTCGCCATCGGTCCGAAATCTAATTTGAAGAAAGAGACAATCGGCACAATCGCGATCGCAAGAAAGGCGTAAAACTGATACGGGATCGCACCAATGAAAGCATCCCAATCACTCATACTGACATTCAGGGCAGTAAACTCTTTTTGAATCAATCCCATGATGTAAACGCCCCATCCGATAAAAGGGATCAAGATTGCGACGGGAGAGGAAGTAGAGTCGATAATAAAAGCTAATTTTTGGCGTGATACTTTTAACTTATCAAATAAAGGGCGAAAAACAGGGCCAACAATCAGTGGTGTACCAAGGTCTGAGAAGAAAATAACCACACCACCGAACCATGCGGACAGTTGAGCTTGGCATTTACTCGCAACCCATTGAGTAACCTTTTTAGCAAACGCCACACCACCGCCAGATTTCTCCATCAAGGCAACAAAGCCACCAATAAAGACCAAGAGCAAAATGACGCCCGCATTGTAGCTGTCAGTTAATTGCGGCAGTAGATAGCTTTTCATCAATGCACTAAACGAGTCTAGTGGCCCTTTTTCGACAAATGTCCCTTCGAGCATAGCGACACCACTCACCACACCGGCGAATAAACCAACAACGACATTTCTTGTGGTCAGCGCGAGGAAAAGAGTAATAAGGATGGGAATGAGAGAGGTAACGTCAGCCTGTTCCATAGCAATACCATTTATGATAATCAAACAATTAAAATGAATATATATTTAATTTAACCGCATGTATATATCTCTCACGAAAAAGTTGAGCCTCCTCTTCACAAACTTGAAGTACAAAAAAACCAGCCCGAAGGCTGGTTCTTATAAACTCAACTGTCTAGAGGAAAATTATTCCCACTCGAAGATCAACGAGCACAAAATACATCTAAATAACAGCTAGTTAGAAATGCCACCTTTCTCGATACCATCATCTATACCATGCGCAGAATTTTTTTGATTTTTTGCGTCTCGTCGGCGTTTTAGTTCGGCTTTGGCCCAAATTGAAGATTCTTCCATATCGCGACGAAGTTCTTGTATCTCTTCAACACTAAGCCGTCGTGGACCTGAGGTAATTCTATCCATCTTGTGCCTCCAACTTGTCGCAGTACATTTTAAAACGCATCAAAACATGAGTTACTAACAAGAAATATTGGGGATATTTTTAGATTGTTTTTCATACACATCTTGAAAGCCATCAACACTGCCCAAAGATTATACAACGAGGAATAACCTCGTTAAATAAAAAGGATCAAATCATGGGTTTGAAACCAGGGCCAAAACCAATAGCCAAGTCGACCGGCAAGCCAGATCAACGTCGACGTGACAACAAAAAAACTCCAGGAAACACTCCCGGCTTAAAGCCAAGCAAATCCTCGACCAAGTAACGCTACCTCAATATCGAGTCAGTGTAAGTGATACTGACTCTTGTTGCTAAAACCCAAAACACGCTTTTGCCCCATTATAAGACAGAGTAAATACTCATTCATATCCTGTTTATTGGGTTTTGCCTTACTAAAAGTAATCC
>NZ_JAWOQP010000040.1:0-25393 GCF_033337375.1 Vibrio sp. YT-17 | reverse complement strand
TGGTGCCGACTACCGGAATCGAACTGGTGACCTACTGATTACAAGTCAGTTGCTCTACCTACTGAGCTAAGTCGGCACATTTTATTCTTTAACATTGTTCGTGCTAAGCACCAACAATTAATAAATTGTGGTGCCCGGAGGCGGAATCGAACCACCGACACGAGGATTTTCAATCCTCTGCTCTACCGACTGAGCTATCCGGGCGACGAGGTGTATTAAAAGGCTTTTCGGCTTTCAGGTCAACAATAAAATTAAAATAAAATATCGTTTGATGAATTTGTGCTCGGAGTGGGCTGTTTTTATGCGTTTTTAGCAGCAATGCGCCATGCTTTAAGCGATGTTTTAACATTGATAGTGTGTTCACTTGCAAAATAAAGGCGATAAAAACAAAAAAGCACGTCTGAAAACGTGCTTTTTATTGAACAATTGACTTTAAACTAGTGCTTTACTGAGAACTTGTTTACCCAACCTTCTAGCTCATTCGCTAGTGAAGCTAAACTTTGAGTACTTGATTGACTCTCGGTTACGACAGAGTTGAGTTGGCCTCCGCTTTCATCGATAAGGTTTATGCGTAGCGCAATATCATCGCTAACCTGCGTCTGCTCAGCGGCAGCAGTAGCGATCTGCTGGCTCATTGTGGTGATAGATTCTAACGCCGTTACAATTTGCTGTAGAGCTTCAGAGGCATTCTTAGACTCTGTAACAGTGCTTTCACTGGTTTCTGCACATATTTCCATTGTGTGAATGGCATTGCGAGAGCCTTCTTGCAGATTGGAGATCATATACTGAATCTCTTTTGTGCTGTCTTGTGTGCGTCCTGCTAGGTTGCGTACCTCATCAGCAACGACTGCGAAGCCTCGGCCTTGTTCTCCAGCTCGTGCTGCTTCAATGGCTGCATTGAGTGCCAATAGGTTTGTTTGCTCTGCAATATCACCAATCACATCGAGCACTTTTACAATATTATTTACATCCTGATCTAGATCGGCGACCGCTTTACTCGCAGTATTTAATTGAGAAGCTAAACCTTGAATGTTTTCAACCGTGTTATGAATGAGTTTCTGAGTATGTTGGCTTTGTTTGTCAGCCTCGTCCGTATTGTTTGCGGTGTCGCTTGCTGAATTGGCAACATGGTTGGCTGAAGATGCCATTTCAGTCATCGCAGTGGCAATCATCGCCGTTGATTGCTGCTGAGATACGGTAAGATCGGCAATCGTATTTGATCGAGCCTCTACGGCAAACAACTCTGCGCGCAGTGCATGCATAGACTTCTCTAGGTTTGTCACCATGGTAGCTAGTGATTGACTCATATCTTGCACGGCACGATAGATACTTCCTCTCGGTGCCACAGTATCAAAACTGGTCTGAATGTCTCCTTGAGCGACAGCTTGAACTGCTTTACGCACGTCGTTAGGCTCTCCACCAAGTAGATTAAGCATTTTGCGAATCGAAATGATCAGGCCACTTAGAATACTTCCCGCGATAATCAGACACAGCACAAGCTGCCATTGTGCTGTCGACCAAAAACGTGCGTTAACTTCATTAAAGCCAATACCTGTACCGACAACCCAGCCCCAGTGTGGTGTTTTTTCTGCTATCGAGTGTTTTTCTTCAATGCTGCCGTCAGCTTGTTTTTGGCTCCAGGTATATTCAACGATCTGACCTGTTTTGTGCCCCAATACATCTAGAATGAGTTGGCCTACGCTATTACCACTGCCATCTTTAAAGTCATGGAAGCTGGTTCCGTGCAGTTGAGGGTCTAGTGGTGCGGCGATGAACATCATATTTTCATCTGCGACATAAACGTATTCGTTGTCTTTGTAGATATTGTTACGAAGTAGGCGAGTGGCTAATGCTTTCGCTTCGTCTTCCGGCATTTTGCCTTCGATAGCCATCTTTTCTACTTCGGTAAGTATGCTGTACGCACTTTTAAATAGCTCAGTAACTCGAGCTTTGTTATCAAGGTTACTTGCGACGCGAAGTGTCCATAAGCCCGTTGCGGTCAGAGCTAGGAGAGCTAGCAATATGATCGCAGATAATAAATAGGCTTGAGTTTTTAGTTTCATATTTAGCTCACAAATAAAGTGTTATCACTATGCAAGGCATAGCTAAAAGAAGAAATGTAATAACTCGGGCATCTTAGTGAAGATGAATATGCTCGGATACTAATGCGTATTAAAATTACGATGAGGATTAAATTTTTAGCGTGAAATAAGTGTTTTTGAAGAAAGGATTTAATGTTCGCTGATGTTTAGAAATGAAGTGCAGATAAATGGGAAAGCGAGAAATGACGTATAAAGCAGATACAAAAAAGCCGCATCAAGTGATGCGGCTTTAAAATTGGCTCCTCCTGCTGGGCTCGAACCAGCGACCTGCGGATTAACAGTCCGTCGCTCTACCAACTGAGCTAAGGAGGAATTATTATTTTTTGTGTCTTGCTTATGAAGCAAGTGCACCAAATATGGTGCCTCGAGGCGGAATCGAACCACCGACACGAGGATTTTCAATCCTCTGCTCTACCGACTGAGCTATCGAGGCAAAAGAATGGTGCCGACTACCGGAATCGAACTGGTGACCTACTGATTACAAGTCAGTTGCTCTACCTACTGAGCTAAGTCGGCACACTGTATTCTTTTTAGAAGAGATTATCTCTTCTGTTTTTAAAATCTCACTTAAGTAAGATTCTAGAAATTGGCTCCTCCTGCTGGGCTCGAACCAGCGACCTGCGGATTAACAGTCCGTCGCTCTACCAACTGAGCTAAGGAGGAACTATTCTTTTTTGTGTCTTGCTTATGAAGCAAGTGCACCAAATATGGTGCCTCGAGGCGGAATCGAACCACCGACACGAGGATTTTCAATCCTCTGCTCTACCGACTGAGCTATCGAGGCAAAAGAATGGTGCCGACTACCGGAATCGAACTGGTGACCTACTGATTACAAGTCAGTTGCTCTACCTACTGAGCTAAGTCGGCACACTTTATTCTTTGTGCTTTTGTCCGTGTTATAACATTTCGTTAAGACACCAACAAATCAAATTGTGGTGCCCGGAGGCGGAATCGAACCACCGACACGAGGATTTTCAATCCTCTGCTCTACCGACTGAGCTATCCGGGCAACGGAGCGCTATTAAACGGATTTTCCCGCGTTGCGTCAACCACTTTTTTTAAATAATTTCAAAAAAGTGGTTGTTCGAACGCTTTTTATTCAACTGTCACTACAAAGTTTGCTTCGGGTTAAATTCCTTTTTGAAATTTGTAACTTTTTCTAGGTAGCGACGCGCTTCTGCGTTCGGGTGTTTCTTGGTTAACGCCCAATAAACTTGGTTGGGTTGCAATGAATTAAGATCTTGCATTGCGCGTTTGCGATCACTGCGATGAAATGTGTTTAAAACTCCTCCAGTACCGCCATTGTAAGCTGAAATCATGCTGTACTCGAGAGAGGTAGGGTGGCGGACTTCTCTTAAATAACGATTTTTTAAGATATAGAAATACGCAGTACCGGTATCTATGTTGTTTTCTGGATTAAACAAATATTCAGGGCTTGGTTGGCCCGAGCGCTTTTTCACGAGTTTGAACACATCTCGTCCCGCTGTTTTAGGTACAACTTGCATTAGGCCATATGCATTTGCCCAACTTACCGCGTATGGGTTGAAACTGCTCTCGGTTTTAATAATGGCGTATATCAAGTCTTCTGGAATGTCGTATTTCTTGGAAGCTCGACGCACGATATCGGCGTATTGGTAGCTGCGAGTTGAAAAGTGGTCTTCAACCATGGGAATTTCGACGTAATACGCTTTCTTGAAATCTACATTTTTGGTTTTTATTTTATTTGCGATGAGGTATTCCGCAAATCGGTTTGCCCGCCAAGACCATTGAATTGGCTTATTGTCTTGGTCGACAACTTGTTTATACAGGAATGGTTGCCCCTCTAACGTGATACCTTTAGAGGAGAATAAGTCGACGTGAGCGGGATCGTCTGGTGTTAATAAGGTGGTGACAATCGCGTCTTTTAGGTGTTTTTGGGGCTCGGTCGGTGATACGGTCTCTATCGTGATCACGCCTTTGCGAAAGTCGACCTCGGCGCGGCTAAGGTAGTTATCGATGTACTTAACGTAATTACTCTTGCCAGCGTACTTGATTTCTTTTTTACCCCAGCGCTTTTGAATATTGCCTGAAAAGCTATTGATTAAGGCATCTAGCGCCGCAGTATCTTTTTCAAATTGTCCTGGTAGCTCAGCTAAGTTATTGGCAAAACGGTTTGTTGGCTCGTAGTTGACGTCATAAATCTTTTCGACGAATTCACGGCTACAGCCTGCCATTAAAAGTGCGGCAGCGATAAAGACAATTTTTTTCATAAGTATCAGAGTTATTGAAGGTAATAGAAAAATGACACCACAAATGGTTGTGATGTCATTGTTTAACTCAAGCGACTTTATTCGCTCGGCGGTGTGTAACCTTCGATATGAACGTCTTTTCCTTCAAAGAGGAAATTTACCATTTCTGTTTCGATCAGTTTGCGGTGTTCTGGATCCATCATGTTGAGTTTCTTCTCGTTGATCAACATGGTTTGTTTGTGTTGCCACTGAGCCCACGCTTCTTTCGAGATGTTGTCGAAAATGCGTTTACCTAGTTCACCAGGGTAAAGTTGAAAGTCTAGACCTTCGCCTTCTTTCTTTAGTCGAGCACAAAATACAGTGCGGCTCATAATGACTCCTTGTATTCAATTAACGAAGTTCGTGGGGTAGCGTTTCCAGCAATAGTTTTACTGGCGCGGCTAAACCGACTTCTTCAGGTTTAGATAAGTTATACCAAAGACCTTTGTTGCCTTCCATTATCACGTCCGGTTGCTTTGATAAATCAATCAAAATTGGCGTGATATCTAGGTGGTAATGGCTGAATGTATGACGAAAGGTAATCAGTGTTTGCTTCTGTTTGATATTGCTGGCTTGAATGCCGCGTTGATCCAGTAGCAATTCAATGTCGCTTTCTGCATCCACATGTTCGGTTTGTGGGAAGCAGAATAAGCCACCCCAAATGCCTGTTTGTGGTCTTTGCTCCAACCACACCTCATGACCATTTTCGGTGTTGTGGTGAAGCATCACGAAACGAGTTTGCTTGATTGGCTTATCTTTCTTCGGTTTTTTGCCCGGGTAGTCGAGCACATTACCTTGTTGCTTTGCCACACACAGATCAGCAACAGGGCAGAGGCTACATTTGGGTTTGCTGCGTGTGCAGACCATTGCGCCCATGTCCATCATTGCCTGGTTATACTTATCTACATCCGTTTGTGGGGTGTGCGTTTCGGCAATTTCCCACAGCTGGTTTTCAACCTTTTTTTGTCCTGGCCATCCTGCAACTGCGAAACAGCGGGATAGGGTGCGCTTCACGTTACCATCAAGAATCGCGTGTGGTTGTTTATACACAGACGATAAAATGGCGGCAGCGGTAGAGCGACCAATCCCCGGTAGGGCGTTCATTTTCTCTATATCAAGAGGAAACTCACCATTGTATGTAGAGGCGACCTCTTGTGCTGCTTTGTGAAGGTTACGGGCTCGGGCGTAGTACCCTAAGCCAGTCCAAAGGTGTAGGACTTCATCTTGCTCAGCATTGGCAAGATCGATCACGGTTGGAAAGCGCTCCAAGAAACGTTGGTAATACGGAATAACCGTAGTGACCTGAGTTTGCTGAAGCATAATTTCAGACAACCAGACACTGTATGCGGTCTTATTTTGTTGCCACGGAAGATCTTTTCTTCCATATGCGTCATACCATTCTAGGATGGCACTGGCGAAAGGTGTCACGACTTGCTCTGTATTCTAGTATTGGTTAGGTGCAAAATTGCACCACATAATGGGCAAGAAGTACAACGGATAAACAGTAGGGATATAAAGAGGTGTGTCGTTGCTTTTGGGTTGCCATAGACCAAGAGCTCAACAAATACTTGCACCTAAGTAAATTCTTTGGATAATCCCCGCTTTGATTAATCAATGTGCAGGCAAAATCAATGAGTGAAGTAACCACTAACGAATACAACGAAGACGGAAAGCTGATCCGCAAAATCCGCAGCTTTGTACGCCGTGAAGGGCGTTTGACTAAAGGTCAAGAGAGCGCGATGAATGAATGCTGGCCTACGATGGGTATTGACTTCAAAGCTGAACTTCTCGATTGGAAAGAGGTGTTTGGCAACGATAACCCAGTAGTGCTTGAGATCGGTTTTGGTATGGGTGCTTCATTGGTTGAAATGGCAAAGAACGCGCCAGAGAAAAACTTCATCGGTATCGAAGTTCATAGCCCAGGCGTTGGTGCTTGTCTTGCCGATGCTCGCGAAGCGGGAATTACTAACCTGCGTGTAATGTGTCACGATGCGGTAGAAGTATTCGAACACATGATCCCAAATGGCAGCTTATCGACACTGCAATTGTTCTTCCCAGACCCTTGGCATAAGAAGCGTCACCACAAGCGTCGTATTGTTCAATTAGGTTTTGCGGAAATGGTGCGTGAGAAGCTTATCCCTAATGAAGGTATTTTCCACATGGCGACCGACTGGGAAAACTACGCAGAGCACATGATTGAAGTGATGAACCAAGCGCCAGGTTTCGAAAACATTGCTAAAGATGGTGATTTCGTTCCTCGTCCAGACGATCGCCCGCTAACGAAGTTTGAAGCTCGTGGTCACCGTCTTGGTCACGGTGTTTGGGATATCAAATATAAGCGTATTGCGTAACCAGAGGAGTTCATGGGATGTACCATTACGCGATATTAGCGAATCCGGGTCATAACCGAATTTACTTTGATAGCGCAATGACCATTGCCTGTTCTGAGCTAAAAGCAATTTTAGCTTCACAAGGCGTGGATGTGACAGAAATTGGTAGTAAAGACGTTGGCTTACCTGCTGCGTTGGTGTTTTCTTGTCAGGAAGCGCTAACCGATGAGCAGGCGCGAAGAATCGCAGCCTCTTCGATTTACTATGCGCTATTTGAAGTGCGCGAAGATGGTTTACTTCGACCAGTTCAAGCGCCCGTATTTAACACTTTCCCGGAAAGTATGAGCCAGATTTTGCGCTACACCGGGAAAACAAACGAGCAGTTTACCCGTTTGATGGTGAATATCGGCATTAGTGCGTCCAATACGGGAAGTGAACAACTGACCTTAATGGATCCAATGTGTGGTAAAGGTACAACCTTATTTGAAGGCTTGATCCACGGTTTGAACGTGGTAGGGGTTGAGATCAACGCCAAGTGGGTGCAAGAGATCCAGACCTTTATTGTTAAGTTCATGAAGAATGGCCGCTTTAAGCACAAAGTGAGCAAAGAAAAGCGCACTGCGGGTGGCAAGAAAGTGGCGGATGGTTTCGTGGTTGAAGCTGCAGCAAATAAAGAAGATTACAACCAAGGCCATCTTCAGTTTATGAAGCTGTATTCGGCTGATACTCGTATCGCTGATCAAGTCGTGAAAAAGAACTCAGTTGATGTGATGGTGTCTGACTTGCCTTATGGCGTGCAGCACGGCAGCAAAAATGCCAAGGACAGCAAACTGAACCGCAGTCCACTAGAGCTTTTAAAAGAGGCTCTGCCTGCATGGAAAGTGGTATTGAAAAAACAAGGTTCAGTGGTGTTGTCTTTCAATGAATTTACATTGAAATGGAAAGATGTCGCGGCATTATTTGAAGAGCAAGGTTGGAAGGTACTTTCAGAAGAGCCTTACATCGGTTATCTTCACCGTGTTGATCAATCTATCAACCGCAATATTATTGTGGCAGTAAAACCATAATCGACTTGAGTCGAACGAACCCTATGGAAAAGCCAACGACACGTTGGCTTTTTTTACCTCTGAGCTCAACGAGTTCTCTTGTAAATAGAAGGTAGAGAATGAAACCGACAGTGGAAATTTTGACAGATATTTTGGCGGAAGTACGCCCTTTAATCGGCCAAGGTAAAGTGGCTGATTACATTCCTGCTCTGGCAAAAGTACCCAGCAACAAGTTAGGTATTGCGGTATACACCAACGAAGGTGAGGTTATTAAGGCGGGTGATGCCGATGAACCTTTCTCTATCCAATCTATTTCAAAAGCATTGAGCTTGACGTTAGCGATGTGCTTGTACAAGCAAGAAGAAATTTGGTCTCGAGTGGGAAAAGAGCCTTCGGGGCAGGCATTTAATTCGCTAATCCAGCTAGAAATGGAGCAAGGTATTCCTCGTAATCCATTTATAAATGCTGGAGCGATAGTAGTGGCAGATTTGTTACAAACTCGCTTATCTGCACCTCGTCAGCGCCTGTTGGAATTTGTGCGTCAGCTTTCTGGTGATACCCATATTGTGTATGACAAAGTCGTTGCGGCATCCGAAATGATGCATGGTGACCGTAATGCGGCGATTGCATATCTCATGCGTTCGTTTGGCAACTTCGAAAATGAAGTGATTCCAGTACTACAAAATTACTTCCACGCTTGTGCGCTGAAGATGAGTTGCGTCGATTTGGCTAAAACGTTTAGCTATTTAGCAAACAAGGGCACATCGGTACAAACGGGTAAGCCTGTAGTTTCTCCTGTGCAAACCAAACAACTTAATGCACTGTTAGCAACGTGTGGCTTGTATGATGGCGCGGGCGAGTTTGCTTATCGCGTTGGTATGCCTGGTAAGTCTGGTGTTGGTGGTGGCATTATCGCGGTAGTACCTGGTGAAATGACCATTTCAGTATGGTCTCCAGAGCTTGATCCTTCAGGTAACTCGCTTGCGGGTACTAAGGCGCTTGAGCTGCTCTCAGAGCGAATTGGCCGTTCAATTTTCTAATGTTAGAAATGTGTCAACTTTATTTAGGACGGCACAGTTTCTAAATAAAAAGCCTCTCAATTGAGAGGCTTTTTTTGTTTTGGGGTTGCGTTACTCTTCGCTTTCTTCGGCCATAAAGGCTTCGAGCAAATCATTAAGGAAGAGCTTCCCTTTTTCAGTAATTTGCCAGTGGGTAGGCGTTTCACTCAGGTAGCCCATTTCTATCGCCCAGCTGATGGTTTCTTGAATCGTACTAAGCGGTAAGCCCGTGGTGTCCACGTAATCTTGCTTCGGACAGGCTTCGATTAAGCGGAATCGGTTCATAAAGAACTCGAATGGACGATCTTCATCCGCGACGACATGTTCCGTATGCAGATAAGGTTTGACCATATTTTGATAAGCCGCTAAATAGCCTCGCGGGTGTTTTACCTTTGTCGTTCGAATAATACGTCCGTCGGTAAAACTGAGTTTGCCATGAGAGCCACAACCGATACCAAGGTAATCACCAAAGCGCCAGTAGTTGAGGTTGTGCTGACACTGATAGCCCGGCTTGCTGTAACCGGAGATTTCATATTGCACATAACCCGCGGCTGCAAGTTTTTGGTGTCCGAGCTCGAAAATATCCCACAAGTCATCATCGTCAGGTAGCGTTGGTGGCTTGTAGTAGAACATGGTGTTTGGTTCGATGGTCAGCTGATACCAAGACAAGTGCGGCGGTGCCAACTCAATCGCTTTGTCCAAATCTGCCAAGGCTTGTTCGATGCTTTGATCAGGTAAGCCGTGCATGAGATCGAGGTTAAAGCTGTTCAAACCGATTTGGTGCGCCAGCTGAGCAGCGTTGACGGCTTCGTCTTGGCCGTGAATACGCCCCAAACGCTCAAGCTTTTGTTGCTCAAAGCTTTGCACGCCGATAGAGATACGCGTTACACCAGCTTTGCGGTAGCCAACAAAACGCTCTGCTTCGATGGTGCCTGGATTCGCTTCCATGGTGATTTCGATTTCAGGCTTGAACGGAATACGCGCTTCAATGCCCTTAAGTAGACGCTCGATGCCTTCTGCCGAAATCAAACTCGGCGTACCACCACCAATGAAGATTGAATGCAGTGGACGTGGCGCTTCGTTAAGTCGGTATTTCTCAATGTCGGTATCCAAATCTTCTAAAAGGGCACTGATGTACTCTTCTTCTGGAATCTCGGTTTTGAGCGCGTGAGAGTTAAAGTCGCAATACGGGCACTTTTGCACACACCACGGGATGTGTACATACAAGCTGAGTGCTGGGGGCGTTAACATGGTCTAATTCGCTCGTGATTACTGAGACACTTGCTCAGACAGTTGAGCAAACAACGACTTGAGCGCTTTACCGCGGTGAGACAGTTGTTTCTTACGTGCAGGTTCAAGTTCGGCTGACGCACAGTTGTCTTCAGGAACAAAGAAGATTGGGTCGTAGCCAAAGCCATTTTCACCGTGTGCTTCAGTTAGAATTCGGCCTTCCCATTTACCGTGACAGACGATAGGCGTTGGGTCGTTCTCGTGACGCATGAGGACTAATACGCAGTGGAAACGTGCTGTACGCTCTGCTTCTGGTACGCCTTCCATTGCCGCTAGCAATTTTTCTAGATTCTCTTGATCAGATGCGCTCTCGCCTGCGTAACGTGCAGAGTAAATGCCCGGAGCGCCTTTTAAGAAATCGACTTCTAATCCAGAGTCGTCTGCAATGGCAGGAAGCCCTGTTTCTTGTGCGGCATGGCGAGCTTTAATGATTGCGTTTTCAATGAAAGTTGTACCCGTTTCAGCTACTTCCGATACATTGAATTCACTTTGCGCTAATACTTCAAAGCCGAAGTCAGACAATAAATCTGCCATTTCACGAACTTTGCCTTGGTTACCAGTTGCTAGCACAATTTTTTTCATGGGAATCTCTTTTAATAGTGATAGAGGAGAACAAATCGTTCTCCTCTAGATATTCTTTAATTAATAAGTGGTTTTTAGCCTGCTTAGATCCAAAAGCTTTTGGAACATCACAACCCAATTACTCTTCAACATAAAACTTCTGGGTGAATTTAAGCTTACCTGAGCCTTTGTTTCCAGCTTTTACGTCAATATCGAAAGTAAAAGTTTCTTCGTGGGTAATTGGTAGTTCGGCTAAATAGTATATCGCATTGCCTTCTTTGACTTCACGAAAGGTCAAGGTCTGAGTTTGGCCGATAAGGTTCTTCGCGCGTCCAGCAATTTTTGCTTCTAATGCTGGCTTACCCAATGAAGCTCTATCTAACACGCTAATATTAACCACTGCGAGGTATCCATTACGTTTGATATCGTAGCTACGTGCGACTTTGGGTGTTAGGAATGTTGAGTTAAACGCTACATAGTGTACTTCGATATCTTTCATATTTTTAAACTGATCGGCGAAGCTTGGTAACGACAACAGGCTAATCAGTAATGCGGTAATCCATTTGCTCATTGTTACTTCCTCAAAGCACTTGTTATAAAACAACCATAGCTGCAATTTTACCTTGGTCAGGGGGTAAAAAATGCGTACTCAGTCGTTGGTATTAGTAAGTGTGGTACAAAATCGTAAATAAAAAGCCATCATATGATGGCTTTAATTTCTGTCGGTATCTGGGTAGGCGATTCTATCCGAATTTGTTTGTGCCGTCCTAATTCACCTTTTTCTATGTGAACCAAGCCCTTAGCGATTTTAAACTGCTTGGCTAAGAACTTAGTTAGGTGTGCATTAGCTTTGCCATCGACAGGTGGAGCAGTAATGGCGATTTTTAGCTCTTCACCATGCAAGCCAACGATTTTATCGCGGCTAGCTTTAGGTTGAATATAGAGCTTCAGGATGATGTCCTCACCATCTTGCCAAACTGCAGCTGACATTATAGCTGGAACCAAATTGGACCAATGATATCGCCCATTAAGAAGTTCGCGAACTGCAAGCCGATAAATAACACCAGTACGCTTAAATCAAGACCACCAATAGCCGGAAGAATACGACGGATTGGAGCGCACATTGGCTCGGTCAGTTGATGGAATACGTACTCGATAGGGCTGCGGCCTTGGCTTACCCAGCTCAAAATTGCACGGATCAATAGTACCCAGAACAATAGGCCACCTGCGGCTTTGATTAATGATAATAAGCCCAAGAATAAGAAGTCAGCGCTGAAAGAGACGGAACCGTTCGAAGCTATTAGGATAAGCACGACAAATTTAAGCACACACAACACGTAGGCAAACAACACGGTTGCTAGGTCAATATTCCCCACGGAAGGGATAACGCGGCGCAATGGACCAATGACCGGCTGAGTCGCTTTTACTATGAATTGCGAGAATGGGTTGTAGAAGTCTGCGCGCGCAGCTTGCAACCAAATTCGCAAAATTACGACCATGATGTACAGGTCAAATAGGGTTGAGATGAGAAAACTCATTGAATTCATAAGGTACCCTTAACAAGTGATGGATGATACTAAACGGAGTTCATCCAAATAATTAAAACAGTTTTTCCATTTCTTCCGCGCGAGCCACAGCAGCTTGCATGGCTTTAGCGACAATATCTGAAAGTTGATGTTCGTTGAATGTACGCAGTGCTTCTGCCGTTGTCCCACCTTTCGATGTTACGTTCTCACGCAGGGTTGATAGCTCAGTTTCTGGGTTGCTAACCACCATACTGGCCGCGCCCAGTGCCGCTTGCTGAACCAATAGTCGAGCGGTCTCTTTATCAAAGCCTTGCTCAATCGCTTCTGCTTGCATCGCTTCCATAAACAGGAAGAAGTATGCTGGAGCACTGCCCGCTGCGGCAATCACATTATTGATGCCAGACTCTTGCTCAACCCAGCATACTTTACCGACCGATTCCATTAACTCTGCGGCAAAAGCTTTGTCGTGCTCGGTTACATGAGTTGGTGCGAATAAACCACTCATACCCAACCCAAGTTGTGATGGCGTATTTGGCATAACACGAACCAAGTTCAATTTGGTGGCTAGCATATCATCCAATCGTGAACAGTTGATGCCTGCGGCAATAGAAATCACCAGTTTATTAGTGAAATCGATCGATTGCAGTGGTTTACAGACATCAGCCATCATTTGCGGTTTTACAGACAATACCACCACATCCGCCTCGGTCGCAGCTTGGATGTTATCGCTGGTGGTACGGATGCCAAAATCTTGTTCTAGCAGAAGGCGGCGAGCCTCTGAAGGAGCTGTCGCGGTAATGTTTTGCGCTGGGTATCCGTTAGCAACCAAGCCTGAAACAATGGCTCTCACCATGTTGCCAGCACCAATGAAGGCGATTTTTTTATGTTCCATTTGTCTGATTTCCATCATGATATTTAGAATTTGTTGTGCGCCCAGGTGTATAATGGCGCCGCTGTTACTTACTGCTCCTATTGGCGAGTAAGATGATTGCGCATTTACGCTCTAACGATTGACGACATAACTTATGTCGCGAGTGAGCGTTTTGTTGATTTAGCTGTAGTCTCGTGCGCCGAAAATAGCGGTTCCAATACGAACCATTGTACTACCAGCTTCGATTGCAGCGGTCATATCACCACTCATTCCCATTGATAATGTATCGATTTCTGGGAACTGTGCTTCGAGTGTTTGCTTCAACGTAGCCAACTTCTGAAATTCACGGAGTTGTGATTCGTAGTCAGACACGTTGGCAGGAATCGACATCAACCCTCTTAAAGTGAGGTTGGGTAGGCGAGAAATCAACTCCGCCAGCTCGAATACTTCCGCTTCAGTGACGCCAGATTTAGATACCTCACCACTGGTGTTAACCTGAATCAGAACTTGTAGCGGTTTAAGTTCGCTTGGCCGCTGATCATTCAGGCGTTGAGCAATCTTGGTTCGATCGATGGTGTGAACCCAATCGAAATGTTCAGCAACAAGTCGCGATTTATTCGATTGAATCGGGCCAATGAAGTGCCATTCGATTCGATTATCTGGATAATGCTCGGCAAAGTGCTGAACTTTACTGACGCCCTCTTGAACGTAGTTTTCACCAAAGGCGGTTTGTCCCGCTTGGTAGGCTTCGAGAATTGCCTCGACAGGTTTAGTTTTGCTTACCGCTAGAAGTTGCACTGACTCTGGAGTTCGACCACATTTTTGCTCGTCATATCGAATTTGAGAGGTGATATGTTCAATATTTTGTTGAATACTACTCATAGCTGTACTTTAGACTTAAGGATTTTAAATGGATATCACTGAGTTACTGGATTTTAGTGTAAAACATAATGCCTCGGATCTACATCTTTCTGCAGGTGTCCCACCAATGGTTCGTATTGATGGGGATGTAAGAAAACTAGGCATTCCAGCGTTTACACACCAAGAAGTGCATCGTTTGGTTTTCGAAATCATGAACGATGCCCAGCGCAGTGAGTTCGAAGAAAAACTCGAAGTCGATTTCTCTTTTGAGTTGCATAACGTTGGCCGTTTCCGTGTCAACGCTTTCAACCAATCTCGCGGTTGTGCGGCAGTATTCCGTACCATTCCAAGTAGCATTCCAACTCTGGAAGAGCTAGAAGCGCCAGAGATCTTCAAAAAAATTGCGAACGCTGAAAAAGGCTTAGTTCTGGTCACTGGCCCAACAGGTTCAGGTAAATCGACGACCTTAGCAGCCATTGTTGACTACATTAACCGTAATCACAACAAGCACGTACTCACAATTGAAGATCCGATTGAATTTGTTCACAACAACAATAAATGTTTGATTAACCAGCGTGAAGTTCACCGTGACACCCATAGTTTCCAAAACGCACTGCGCAGCGCATTGCGCGAAGACCCAGACGTTATTCTGGTTGGTGAGATGCGTGACAAAGAAACCATCAGCCTTGCCTTAACGGCGGCAGAAACGGGTCACTTAGTTTTCGGGACGTTGCACACCAGCTCGGCGGCAAAAACCATTGACCGTATTATCGATGTGTTTCCTGGTAGTGATAAAGATATGGTTCGCTCGATGCTATCTGAGTCCCTTCGTTCGGTTATCGCGCAAAAGCTTCTGAAGCGTAATGGTGGTGGCCGTATTGCATGCCATGAAATTATGATGGCAACGCCTGCGATTCGCAACTTGATCCGCGAAGACAAAGTCGCGCAGATGTATTCGATCATTCAAACAGGTGCGGCTCACGGCATGCAAACCATGGAGCAAAATGCTCGTCAGTTAATGGCGCAAGGCATGGTTGCTCGTGAAGAGGTCGATAGTAAGATCGGATTAGAAGTGCAGCAATTCTCGTAACGTTCATACAGATAATGGTGAATACGGAAGATGGATCTAGATAAATTTCTCGAAGGCATGCTGGCGCTGAAAGCGTCGGATCTTTACATCACGGTTGGAGCGCCAATTCTATTTCGTGTGGATGGCGAATTGCGTCCGCAAGGGGAAAAACTCACCGAGAGTGATGTGGCTGCATTACTCGATAGCGCTATGGAACCAGATCGGCGTCAGGAATTTCGTAAAAGTCGCGAGTCGAATTTTGCCATTGTGAGAGATTGTGGTCGCTTCCGTGTGAGTGCCTTTTTTCAACGCGAGTTACCAGGCGCAGTGATTCGTCGTATTGAAACCAATATTCCTACTTTTGAGCAGTTAAAGTTACCGTTAGTGTTGCAAGATTTGGCGATAGCTAAGCGTGGTTTGGTGCTGGTGGTCGGTGCTACTGGATCGGGTAAATCGACCACCATGGCGGCGATGACAGGCTATCGAAACAGCAATAAAACCGGGCACATTTTGACGGTCGAAGATCCGATCGAATTCGTGCATGAACACAAGCGCTGTATCGTGACTCAACGCGAAGTTGGGTTAGATACGGAAAGCTATGAAGTTGCGCTTAAAAACTCGCTGCGCCAAGCACCAGATATGATTTTGATTGGTGAGATCCGTAGCCGTGAAACAATGGAATACGCGATGACCTTCGCCGAAACGGGTCACCTGTGTATGGCAACGTTGCACGCCAACAATGCAAACCAAGCTTTAGAGCGCATTCTTCACTTGGTACCGAAAGATCAAAAAGAACAATTCTTGTTCGATTTGTCGATGAACCTAAAAGGCGTGGTTGGTCAGCAGCTGATCCGAGATAAAAATGGGCAGGGACGTCATGGTGTATTTGAGATCTTGCTAAATAGCCCACGTGTGTCGGATTTGATTCGTCGCGGAGATTTACATGAGTTGAAGTCAACCATGGCTCGCTCAAATGAGTTTGGTATGCTGACGTTCGATCAATCTCTTTATAAGTTAGTGATGCAAGGTAAGATCAGCGAAGAGGATGCACTACATAGTGCCGACTCGGCGAATGATCTGCGCTTGATGTTGAAAACGCAGCGTGGTGAAGCATTCTCTACGGGCAGTTTGGCAAACGTTAAGATCGATATGGATTAATCCAATCCAGAAACAAAAAAGGTTGGCAGGAGCCAACCTTTTTTCATTGTGCTTGAAGTGTTTACTCACCCCAAAGGGCTTCAAACCAGCTTTCTAGAATCACCACTGCTGACTGGCAGTCAACATTACCTTTCGATAGGGCTTTGTAGCCGCCCATGCTGAACAACTCCGCACGAGCTTCTGCAGTAGATAAACGCTCATCATGCAGTTCAACTGGCAATCCGTATCGGCCTTGCAGACGCTTAGCAAATTTTCGTGCACGAGGGGTTATGGTCTCAAGGTCTTTACCATGCAGATCGGTCGGTAAACCGACCACTAGCAAATCTGGTTGCCACTCTTTGATTTGCTTTTCGATATCGTCCCAGTTTGGAATACCGTCATTGGCTTTAAAGGCTTTTAATGGGGAAGCTGTACCAGTAATTTCTTGGCCAATAGCGCTACCAATGCTTTTGGTTCCAAAGTCAAAAGCCATAATTGTGCGTGACATAAGGTGTCTCTATCTAATGTAACTGTATATTTGGACTAAGCATGTCCAGAGTCTGCTGAAAGGTGACTTGGGTCGATACCCAGCTTTTCGACCGCTTTCTTCCAACGCTCGTTGATTGGTGTATTAAAGATAATTTCAGGCGTCGCTTCAATGGTGAGCCAAGAGTTTTCGACCAGCTCACTTTCTAATTGGCCTGCACTCCAACCGGAGTAGCCCAGTGCCACTAGGTAATCACTTGGTTCTGCTTCTGTTCCTAACACCGAAAGAATATCACGCGAAGTGGTTACCGCGAGGTCATCGGTCATTTGGACGCTGGACTCGTAGTAATCTTTGGGTTTATGCAAAATAAAACCACGATCTTCCGAGATTGGGCCGCCATTGTAGACTGGTCTATCTAGACTGGCTTCAAATAGGCGCGGGTGTACTGGCTGAACTTCCACCTGCTTGAGCATGTTGCCGACGGTGATATCAACAGGAGCATTGATCATCAGCCCCATAGCGCCGTCTTCGTTGTGCTCACAAACGTAGATCACGCTGTTTTGAAAGTACGGATCTTTCATCCCAGGCATGGCAACCAAAAAGTGATTTGTGAGATTCATACTCATACTGACCCTTAACTCTCGTAAATGCCCTTAAGCAAACATCATACAATTTACATCTAGGTATGTGCATGAGTTTGCTTAAGTTAATGTACTACGCTCTCTATTAACTGTAATACAGTTTGAGTTATTCGCCTTTTACTCGACGCTCAATCGCATCCATCAGCTTGCCTGTGATTGAGATATCAAAAGCTGCTTCAATTTCGCGAATACAGGTTGGGCTGGTGACGTTGATTTCTGTTAGCTTGTCGCCAATTACGTCAAGGCCAACAAAGATAAGGCCTTTTTCTTTCAGTGTCGGAGCAACGGTTTGCGCAATTTTGAGGTCGGTTTCGCTTAGCGGACGAGCTTCACCAGTACCACCAGCGGCTAGGTTGCCGCGCGTTTCGCCTTTAGCAGGAATGCGTGCTAGACAGTAAGGCATAGGTTCGCCATCTACCACTAGGATACGTTTGTCACCGTTGCTGATGTCTGGCACGAAGGTTTGTGCCATTGCGTAGTTTTGACCGTGGTTAGTCAATGTCTCGATGATTACAGAGACGTTTGGATCGTTTTCTTTTACACGGAAGATGGACGCGCCACCCATACCATCAAGCGGTTTCAGGATGACATCACCATGTTTTTCACGAAATTCTTTAATTTTTTCTGCTTTTCGCGTCACGATCGTTGTAGGTGTCAGCTCTGGGAACCATGCTGTAAACAGCTTTTCGTTACAATCACGTAAGCTTTGAGGCTTGTTAACGATCAGTGCACCCTGTTCTTCTGCACGCTCAAGGATGTAAGTCGCGTAGATGTATTCAGTATCAAACGGAGGATCTTTACGCATTAGCACCGCGTCTAGCTCAGACAGTTCGATAGTTTGCTCTGATTTGAACTCGTACCAACCGTTTGGATCTTCTTTTAGTTCTACCACTTTAGTATCTGCAATGGCAACGCCTTGATCGAGATGCAGATCATTCATTTCCATGTAGTGGATTTCATAGCCGCGTCGTTGCGCTTCAAGCATCATGGCAAAGCTAGAGTCTTTTTTGATGTTAATGGACGAGATTGGGTCCATTACGATACCGAGTTTGATCATTATTTTTCTCCGTTTAACCAAGATCGCCGAAACGAACTTGTAAGGCTGTAATTGCTGTCAGAGCCGCTGTTTCGGTACGCAGAACGCGAGGGCCGAGTAGCGTTTCTTCAAATTGGTATTCTCGAGTCATCTCGATTTCTTCAGACGATAAACCGCCTTCAGGACCGATCAGTAGGCGCACTTTTTCAACCGGGGTTGGCAAAGTGTTGATTGAGTATTTAGCACGAGGGTGAAGGTTAAGCTTTAAACCATCGTACTCTTCTTTACACCACTCTTCCAAGCTCATAATTGGACGAATTTCGGGCACGACATTACGCCCACATTGCTCACAGGCACTGATGGCGATTTTCTGCCATTGCGCGAGTTTTTTCTCAAAACGCTTTTGGTCAAGCTTGACGCCACAACGTTCAGAAATCAGAGGAGTGATGGTATTGACGCCAAGTTCAACAGACTTTTGGATGGTGAACTCCATCTTATCGCCACGTGAAATGACTTGACCAAGGTGCAGATCTAAAGGGGATTCAATACTGTTTTCTACGCGCTCGGTGATGTTAACCAAAACTGATTTCTTGCTGACTTCACTGATAACCGCTGGGAACTCTGCGCCACTGCCGTCAAAAAGGAGAACGTCTTGGCCTTCTTTCATGCGCAAAACACGACCGATATGGCCTGCTGCGTCGTCACTTAAAGCAAGTGAGCCAAGTTGATGAATAGTTTCTGGATGATAAATTCGAGGGGTACGCATGAGATTTCCAGCAAGAGAATAAACTTAAACCCTAACATGGATGCTTTGCACCGAAAAAACAAGGGGCAAGAAGCGTTTCAATATCAGTAATTGAAACGCTTCGAGGTCGGAGGTTACAGTGCGCGGCAGGCTTCTTGAACAAATGGGTTGTGATTGCCCTGTACTTTTGCAATGCGCTCGTCACGCTCACATTCCCATTTATCGACAGGATAGGTTTTGTTCCAAGCACTCATTAATTGCGTTTGCTGCTTCGACAGTTTGAAACCGTACTCTTTGCTCATGTATAGATAGGTACGAGCAATTGAGCCACGCGCACGGTCTGGTGGCATGACTTTACGCTGCTTAAAGTTCACTTGCATCTCACAGCGACCATAACTCACGCCATCCATACCGTTCCATTGGCTGAAGTTGTAGTTCGAACGGTCACCGTTTACTTCACCAATAGCAGGAGTTAGGTTGTGTAAGTCTGCTTCCATTAAACGAAAAGTTTTGTCTTTTTTCTTACAGTTTTTACGTCCGCCATCTTGCCAGCATTGACGCTGGTGGCCAAATTGCCACGCAGGAACAACGTGCTCCCATTCGATTCGTGCAGCCCGTTTTTCTTGTTTACGGACTTGGTAGCCGCAAGAGGCTAAATCGGGTAAGCCTTTCTTGCCTTGCCATTGAATGTTACAGCCACAGTAGAAGCTTGTTGGATGGTCTTGATAAATTTTGACCGCCTCACGTTTGGCAGCTGAGAATGAGCTCGGTGGCGCGGCAATCGCAGTGCTAGAAAGCGCGATAAGCAACAGAGAGAGTAAGTATTTCATGATAAAAGTCTTTATAAAGTATGACTTTATTCATGATAACACGCATAAAATAGCTTTAGTGATGAGTAAGTTAACAATAAGTGGCGAAGGGAAGGTTTTGATCAACTCGATCTTTATTTTGGGAACGCAAGTAACACTATGAGGTAAGGGCTACGATAATTGAATGCCGGTGAAGTTAAGTGGTTGGCGGCATTTTTGACAAGAGTACGTCGCCTCTTTGCGCAGCACTTTATTATGACGGCGAATCGATAGAGGGTAGGTCATACAACCACAACGATACTCAAAGGTTTTACCTTGAACGGATTTTACTTCAAAGCTGTGAGTGGTTTTGGCTGGTACGTTAAATACGGCTTCCATGACGCCTTTCCATTCTTTACCGTGAGGCCTAACTCGCCCGTAAACCTGATAAGTAATCAGGTGTGCTACTTCATGAGGAATGACTTCATCTAAGAATGCTTGGGTGTTTTCGCGAAATAAAACAGGGTTTAGGCGTACTTGATTTAATTGAAGGTAGGCTTTTCCTGCCGCTTTCCCACGGACGTCGAAGGTGATTGTTGGAATCGGGAAAGAACGTTTGAAAGCTTGTTCCGCCATCGCGATACAGCCCGCCATCACTTGCTTGGCTTTATAGCTGAGTTCTATATCCACAATTCACCTCGATAAATCAAATAAAAAAGCCCCCGCATTTGCGAGGGCCAGATCATAGCATCAGTTAATTATGGTGTGTGTTTTTTCTTGATGGTGGCATGGTAAGCGTGCCATGTACCGTAGCCTAGAATTGGCATGGTAAACAACATTCCGATCCCGTAGGTCGCAAAGCCGATAAGAATACCGCCACAGATGATCGCTGCCCAAACAATCATTGCTGGAATGTTGGATTTCACTGCATTAAAGCTGGTAAATACAGCGGTCATCATGTCTACGCGACGCTCCATCATGAGCGGAATAGAAAAGGCTGAAATGCTAAACACCACACAAGCCAAAACAAAGCCAACTAAAGAGCCGATGACAAGGAAGGGTAGGAACTCACTTAAAGGTGCCCCTTGAACAGAAGGGTAGAGCGCATGAAGTAGAGCGGCAATGCGCATCCAAAATATCATACACACTGCGAGTAACACGGCGAACGCCCATTGAGATGTTGAGTTACGACCGATCGCTTTCATTGAATGGAGCAAGCTTGCTTTGTGTCCGCGCTCTCTCTCCCAACTGGCATCATACAAGCCCAGCGCGAGAAACGGACCGATTAACATGTAAACAATCAAACTGGGCATGACGACCAAGTGTGTGCCTTGCCACTGTACGAGCAAAACAATGCCTATCGCAGCTGCCATAAAACAGATGCCATAGAAAGCACTAATAAGTGGCATTCGCACGAAATCATGCAGACCTAATGCTAGCCAATGAAAAGGTGCAGAAAGATTGACCGTATTGCACGGTATGGTTCTGGCGTATTCGTTGTCTGGCACTTCCTTTCGCTTGTTGTGGAAGTCCGATGGATTAACAGTTCGAGGCATAACTCCTCCTTGATTTATTCCCACATTATCCGCTTATACCAACTGACAGCGGTTTTTGTTCAGTCAAACTTGAAGCGACTTTTTCAAGTTTACATCTGAGCATTGGCTTAGTTTGGTATCGGCCATAAAGATGCCTGACTCATGTCTTTACTTAAGTGTTGCTTCCACAGTCGCCAGCATCCGACGTCTCTATTTAAATTGGAGTTAACAATATTTTAACTATTGGCGGAGATGGGATAATTTACAAATAATTGCTTAAAATTTATTCGGTATAAAAATGAGGGAGAAACAGGACTGCTTTGTGGGGCAGGGCGGTATGAGTCGAAATGACTAGATAAAAGTTGCTGAAAATAAAAAGCCCCCACCATAGGCGAGGGCTTGATTGATTCTTGCTTGGCTTGATTATTTGATGCCAGCGAAATCGCGTAGAAGTGCAGCTTTGTCTGTTGCTTCCCACGGGAATTCTTCACGACCGAAGTGACCGTAAGCCGCTGTCTTCTTGTAGATAGGTTGAAGAAGGTTAAGCATTTCTTGTAGACCGTATGGACGTAGGTCGAAGAATTGACGAACCGCTTCAATGATGATGTCGTGAGATACTTTCTCAGTACCGAACGTTTCCACCATGATAGACGTTGGATCAGCAACACCGATTGCGTAAGAAAGTTGGATCTCACAACGGTCAGCCATGCCTGCCGCTACGATGTTTTTCGCTACGTAGCGTGCTGCGTATGCTGCACTACGGTCAACTTTTGATGGATCTTTACCAGAAAACGCACCGCCACCGTGACGAGCTGCGCCGCCGTAGGTATCTACGATGATCTTACGACCAGTTAGACCACAGTCACCCATAGGACCACCGATTACGAAGCGACCGGTTGGATTAATGAAGAAGTTTGTTTCTTTGTTGATCCACTCAGAAGGTAGCACTGGCTTAATGATCTCTTCCATTACCGCTTCACGCAGGTCTGAAGTTGAGATTGAATCACAGTGTTGCGTTGAAAGAACAACCGCGTCGATACCAACGATGTTACCTTGATCGTATTGGAATGTTACCTGAGATTTTGCATCAGGACGCAACCAAGGTAGTGTGCCGTTTTTACGAACTTCTGCTTGCTTTTGAACAAGACGGTGAGAGTAAGTAATTGGCGCTGGCATTAGTACTTCAGTTTCGTTACAAGCGTAACCAAACATGATGCCTTGGTCGCCTGCACCTTGTTCTTTAGGGTCAGCTTTATCAACACCTTGGTTGATATCTGGCGACTGTTTACCGATTGTGTTTAGTACCGCACAAGAATCTGCGTCAAAGCCCATATCTGAATGTACGTAGCCGATTTCACGAACGGTTTCACGAGTTAACTCTTCGATGTCTACCCATGCTGAAGTCGTGATTTCACCACCCACCATTACCATACCGGTTTTAACGTAAGTCTCACATGCAACACGAGCCTTTGGATCTTGCTCTAGAATCGCGTCAAGAACCGCATCAGAAATCTGGTCTGCAATTTTATCTGGATGACCTTCTGATACTGACTCAGAAGTAAACAGGTGCTTAGCCATGTTAGCTCCACTATATCTGGTTTAAAACTGGGGAATGATAAACTCTCCAGCGCAAATTAATACTAATTTTTGTAGGTGTATCTACATCTAGACGTCTATTCTAAATTTGATTGCTCGAATTACAAGCTCTTTTTTGGTTTTTGTTATAACCAAACGTTTGCCTGATTTATTGATAATTTTAAGAACTTCGAACGATTTGGCGCGAAAGGTGCAATATTTGTGAGGTTTTGGACTGGAAAACGTTTGCACACCCAACAGGGCTTTGAGAGAATTATGACCTACTTTTCGTTTCGCTTAATGTACTCAGGAGCAGACATGTCGTCTCGTAAACATCTTGCCAATGCAATTCGTGCTCTAAGCATGGATGGTGTTCAACAAGCTAACTCAGGCCACCCAGGCGCACCAATGGGTATGGCTGATATCGCTGAAGTTCTTTGGCGCTCTCACCTAAACCATAACCCTTCAAACCCAGAGTGGGCCGACCGCGATCGCTTTGTGCTGTCAAACGGTCATGGGTCAATGCTTATTTACTCTCTACTGCACTTAAGCGGTTACGAGCTATCTATTGACGATCTGAAAAACTTCCGTCAATTGCACTCAAAAACCCCAGGTCACCCAGAGTACGGCTACGCGCCTGGTATCGAGACAACAACGGGTCCTCTAGGTCAAGGCATAACTAACGCTGTTGGTATGGCGATCGCAGAGAAAGCACTAGCGGCACAGTTCAACAAAGAAGGTCACGATATCGTTGACCACTTTACGTATGTGTTCATGGGTGACGGCTGTCTAATGGAAGGCATCTCGCATGAAGCATGCTCTCTTGCTGGGACGTTAGGTCTAGGCAAACTGATCGCGTTCTGGGATGACAACGGCATTTCTATCGACGGTCACGTTGAAGGCTGGTTCTCTGACGATACACCTAAGCGTTTTGAAGCGTACGGCTGGCATGTAATCCCAGCAGTCGATGGTCACGACTCAGACGCGATCAACGCAGCAATTGAAGCAGCAAAAGCGGACCCACGTCCTACGCTTATCTGTACCAAAACAATTATCGGTTTCGGTTCTCCTAACAAGTCTGGTTCGCACGACTGTCACGGTGCACCACTAGGTCACGATGAAATCCAAGCGGCTCGCGAATACCTAGGTTGGGAGTACGGCCCATTTGAGATCCCGGCAGATGTTTACGCTGAGTGGGATGCAAAAGAAGCGGGCGCCGCGAAAGAAGCAGCTTGGAATGAAAAATTCGAAGCATACGCTGCAGCTTACCCTGCTGAAGCGGCAGAGCTTAAACGTCGTCTAAACGGCGAACTTCCTGCACAGTGGGAAGAAAAAGCGAACCAAATCATTGCCGATCTTCAAGCAAACCCAGCGAACATTGCATCACGTAAAGCATCGCAAAATGCACTAGAAGCGTTTGGTCAAATGCTTCCTGAGTTTATGGGTGGTTCTGCTGACCTAGCGCCTTCTAACCTGACCATGTGGTCTGGTTCTAAGTCTCTAGAAACGGAGGACTTCTCTGGCAACTACATCCACTACGGTGTACGCGAATTCGGTATGACTGCTATCATCAACGGTATCGCATTGCACGGTGGTTTCGTTCCTTACGGCGCAACATTCCTAATGTTCATGGAATACGCTCGTAACGCAATGCGTATGGCTGCGCTGATGAAAATTCAGAACATCCAAGTTTACACGCATGATTCGATCGGTCTTGGCGAAGATGGCCCAACTCACCAACCTGTTGAGCAAATGGCGTCTCTACGTGTAACTCCAAACATGAGCACATGGCGCCCATGTGACCAAGTTGAGTCTGCAGTTGCATGGAAACTAGCGATTGAACGTAAAGATGCACCAACTGCACTTATCTTCTCTCGTCAAAACCTAGCGCAACAAGAGCGTACTGCTGAACAAGTCGCAGACATCGCGAAAGGTGCTTACATCCTGAAAGATAGCGAAGGTAAGCCTGAGCTAATCCTTATCGCAACAGGTTCTGAGGTTGAGCTTGCAGTGAAAGCCGCTGAGCAACTAACTTCAGAAGGCAAGAAAGTACGCGTTGTTTCAATGCCATCAACAGATGCATTCGACAAACAAGACGCCGCTTACCGTGAATCTGTACTGCCATCAGACGTAACGGCACGTATCGCTATTGAAGCGGGCATTGCGGATTTCTGGTACAAGTACGTAGGCTTCGACGGTCGCATCATCGGTATGACAACATTCGGTGAATCAGCACCTGCTGGTCAGCTATTCGAGATGTTTGGCTTCACGACTGAAAACGTAGTGAACACAGCTAAAGAATTGCTAGCGTAATTGCAGGACCGTCTAAACAGTCGAACGTAAACGACGATTGTTAAACGCTAAAGTTAGAAAGGCCATCATTATGATGGCCTTTTTATTTTCAGCCCTAAACCACCTACTTCAGTAGGTGGTTATCATCCGTTTCGGCTTTGCCTGTAAAACTACTC
>NZ_JAWOQP010000003.1:0-304792 GCF_033337375.1 Vibrio sp. YT-17 | reverse complement strand
CATTCTGGCGAGATCGTCGTGGTGTGTGGCCCTTCAGGTTCCGGAAAATCAACGCTCATTCGTTGCATCAACCATCTTGAATCGATTCAAGAAGGCCAGCTTCATGTGTTCGACCAGCCTTCTCACGCAAAATCTCTCAAGCCCGGTAAAATCGGCATGGTGTTCCAACACTTTCACCTTTTTCCTCACTTGACTGTACTGGAAAACCTCACCTTAGCGCCGATTCGCACACTCAAATTATCAAAACAAGAAGCTGAAAAACGCGCAAAACATTACCTAAAGCGAGTCAATATTGAAGAGCAAGCGAGTAAGTATCCTATCCAGCTTTCTGGCGGTCAGCAGCAACGCGTCGCGATTGCCCGCTCCTTGTGTATGGAACCGGATTTACTCCTGTTTGACGAGCCAACTTCAGCGCTTGATCCGGAAATGATCAACGAAGTGTTGGATGTCATGGTTGAGCTGGCTCAAAGCGGAATGACGATGATTTGCGTCACGCATGAAATGGGATTTGCCAAAAAAGTAGCGAACCGCGTGGTATTTATGGATGAAGGCCAAATCTTGGAAATGAACTCTCCAGTCGCCTTATTTGAGACACCACAGCATCCACGCACCCAAGCATTTTTGAACCAAATTTTAAGTTACTGATGATAGTTCGCGTAATCAAACCTGTCCTTCAAGCTTTACTGCAAATGACGCTCCTCTTCATAGCGATTGTGTGGGTGTTGGACTCTGGTGCCGACGCTATGGGCTATCAATGGCAATGGGAGCGCGTACCTGATTACATCGCTTTTTATGAAGATGGCGAATGGTGGCCGGCAGAACTTATTGATGGGCTATTGGTCACGCTTAACATCTCTGCTATTAGTCTATTTTTTACCTTAGTGTTGGGGTTGGTCACCGCGTTACTAAGGCTTAGCGATTCGAAAGTCGGCAATGTTATTGGTACCACTTATGTCGAAGTAATACGTAACACGCCGTTGTTGGTGCAAATCTATTTACTCTACTTCGTGTTTGGCCCCGTGATTGGTTTGGACCGATTCAGCACCGCCGTTTTGGCATTATCCCTTTTCCAAGGTGCCTACACCGCGGAAATATTCCGTGCAGGTTTAAACAGTATTCCTAAAGGGCAATTCGAAGCAGCACAAACTCTCGGACTATCACCGTTTTACACCTACAAAGACGTGATTTTGCCTCAGGTTTTACAGCGCACATTACCGCCATTAACCAATGAAGTGGTTTCTTTGATCAAAAACTCTTCCATTGTAAGCGTGATGGCGATTTTTGATCTAACGACACAGGCACGCAACATCGTCTCAGAGACGGCGATGCCGTTCGAAATTTGGTTTACCGTGGCAGCAATTTATCTTGCTCTCACTCTGTCACTTTCTGGCTTGTCTGCATGGCTAGAACACAAACTCGGAGCCAGTTGGCGCAAATTATAAGGAGATAACATGAAGTTATTCAAAGCGACCATTACTGCATTATTAGGGCTAGCCATCACTATGCCTACAATCGCGAAAGAAGATGTCGCCACACCCAATGTAGATCAAATCAAAGAACGAGGCACTTTGCGCGTTGGTATGTCAACATTTGTACCTTGGGCAATGCGTAACAAGCAAGGTGAGTTAATCGGTTTTGAAATCGATGTGGCCAAACGCTTAGCACAAGATTCAGGTTTGAAAGTGGAATTCGTACCAACTGCGTGGGATGGCATTATTCCCGCACTACTGGCGAAAAAGTTCGACGTGATCATCGGTGGCATGTCGGTTACGCCTGAACGTTCCAAAAGCGTGTTGTTTACTGAGGCCTACTCGCACTCAGGCGTTCAAGTAGCAGCAAACAAAGAACTCGCCTCTGATTTTAGCAAATTCTCCGATTTTGACTCACGACGCGTAAAAATTGCGGCTCGTCGCGGCGCATTCACCGTTCAAGTAGCCAGAGAAACCTTCCCGAAAGCGAAGATTCTGCAATTTGATGACGATGCGCAAGCCTTCCAAGAGGTGCTGAATGGTAACGCCCACGCGGTCATTGCCTCTAGCCCAAAGCCAGAACATGAGACAGTGAAACACAGTGACAAGCTATTCCTTCCATTCTCTGAGCGACTATCAAAAGGTAACGAAGCCTTTGCGGTTCGCTTGGGGGAAGAAGATAAAAAGGCCTTTTTCAATAAATGGATTGAAGCAAGAACCCAAGATGGATGGTTAAAACAACGTTATGAATACTGGTTCTCGACATTAGATTGGCAAGATCAAGTCGCGCAAGGCCAGTAATCTAAATGGCTCGTGGACGCCGCGAGCCTATACTCTCCAATCATCCATTTTACTTTTCCATAACTTATCGGAGTCAAATTTTTGGGCGAACACACTACCACTCGCACAGCACCCGCGAAATCCAGCACAGGCTACCTTTTACCGCAATTAAACACACTAGACTGGGTACTACTTGTTATGTGCGGTATCGGTGGTGTTTGGCTGTACCATCGGTCCGCTGTTGGTGTGCATTATTTGTGGCAGTGGAAAGAGGCGCTTGAATTACTTTTCACGCCTAGAGCAGATGGTGGTTTGCCCTACTTCTTCCAAGGTTTGATTTCGACGTTAAGGCTCAGTATTTGGGGCATCAGCTTCGCATTAGTGTTTGGCACTTTGTTAGGCTTAGCACGCTTCTCTCGTTCCGTTTGGTTGCGCACACCTGCCAATGCGTTTATCCAGTTAGTGAGAAACATCCCTCCGTTGGTGTTTGTTTTTATTTTCTACTTTTTCATTTCTAACCAATTGATCCCGTTGCTCGGTTTGGAAGATCTTCTACGAAACTACAACGGCGAACCAAATGCGCTACAGCGCTTTCTGTTTGGGCCTTCTAACCTTTGGGAAAACCTTGCCTCTGGCGTGTTATGCGTCGGCTTACTCTCTTCTGCCTACATTGCAGAAGTTGTGCGCGGTGGTTTACAAAGTATCGACCAAGGTCAGTGGGAAGCGGCTGACTCATTGGGCTTGTCTCGATGGGTGAAATACCGATTTGTTATCGCGCCACAGGTGCTTAAATCAATAACACCTGCACTTGCCGGTCAAACCATCTCTTTGGTGAAAGACACCTCTATTGTTTCACTGATTTCGATACAAGAAATGACGTTTGTTGGGACAGAGATGGCAAATTCATCAGGGTATATATTTGAAATTTGGTTGATTGTCGGCCTTGCTTACTTCTTAATTTGTTTTGGTCTGTCACTTATTTTTCGCCATATTGAAGCAAAATCGGAAGCCATTTCAAATTAACTCAACCGCATATGTAATTAGGCACATTTGATTCTTCAAATCAGAATTGCACCCTGTTACATTGGCAAGATGCTAAATTTTCGGCGTTTTTCATGGAGTTAAAGAATCAATCCGACTACGAGCGATACATAAAACAAGATAATCTTGGTGAATATTACGTAGTTCTCAATCAATTCACTTTTCACAGTGTTTATCAGCCAATTTTTGATAGACGCCAACGTATTATTGGTATGGAAGCCTTACTGCGTATTCGTGGCATTGATGGTTCCCTAATTCGTCCTGACGTGTTTCTGGCCAATAATGGTCTTGATCCCTACTTTCGCTTATGTGTAGAGTTTTTATCCAGAGCAATGCACATTCGAAATTTTGCACGCTATTTCGCGGGGACGCCGATCAAACTGTTTCTTAACGTCATGCCTCAAACGCTACTCACACTAACCAAAGACATGGGCTTTAAAGATAACGGCCTGCTTTACAAACGCCTTTCCGAACTTGGTATGAGCCCATCAGACGTCGTTTTTGAAGTAGTCGAAGAGTCATGCGGAAATACGGATTTATTAATCAAAGCCGTACAGTTAATGAAAGCAAATGGTTTTATCTTTGCTATCGATGATTTTGGCGCCCAACATTCTGATATCGCACGTGTTCAGCAGCTCTGCCCTGACATCATCAAAATCGATCGTTCCTATTTGCTAGACTACTGCGCCGGAGAAACCTTTTCCATACATAGCGCCGTTGATCTAGCGGATCATATGGGAGCAAAAGTCATTATAGAAGGGGTTGAAGAAGACGTGCAGCTACAAGCTATGTATCAACTTAATTTGGATTATTACCAAGGCTTTTACTTAGGAAAGCCTTGCGCCATTCATCACTGGACAGATAGCCTAAACATCGAGACGACTGTGCATTAACACTGCCCACTTACAGCACAGTGAAACCAAAAAAGCGCCGATATAATATGCTCGGCGCTTTTTAGTTTTACTCAGATGTCACTTATTTAGTTAAGCGTTCATTTCCCTAGAAAAAATCAATAGAATTACGACCGCTCTTCGGATCACGAGTGGCTTGCGGTTTGTCTTCTTTTTTGCCTTTCTTAGCAGACTGAGACAACGCTTCTTTCTGCGCTTTACGTTCTTTATGCGCTGCTTTTCGGCCTGTTGACTTAGGTCCAGAGCCTTTAGCTGGCTTGCTTTGGCGAGATTTCTCTTTACGTGCAGATTGCGCTTCTTTCTTCGCTTTCTTTTCTGCTTTTTGCTCTGCCGTTTCAGGTTCGGTTACTGGCGCATCGCAAACCACAACATAATATTCCTGGTTAAACTCAAAAAAGTCACCATCATACATCTTGCGGCGCTTACGTGTTTCTAGTTCACCATTCACCGCGACGTAGCCTTCCTCGATGATATGTTTTGCTTCGCCGCCACCGCTGACCAAGTTTGCGATTTTAAAAAGCTTGTACAGTTCGATTGGATGCGCATCAACATCGATGCCAATCGCTTCGATCTCAATCTCTTCGCCTTCTAAATACTCTTCGTGGTCGTAATCTTGGGTCATGTTACTTACTCTTACTATTTGATGCCCTGAAGTTTAAACGCAATGCTTAAAAATAGAAACCTCTGCCGATGTTCAATCACCGATTCGCCTTGGCATTTGAGCACCTCTTAACCCATTTAACTTGTCGCTCGTTAGCTTGTATACCGATGCGTAGCTCAAACGAAGCTGCAATTACGCAACCTGAAGGTATATACTCTCTAAGTTATTGTTGAAAAGAGTGAATACTTTGTCTCAACCAAGTAGAATTACCTTTGTCACTGCGAACTTGTTTAATTTTGTCGCACCGCCTAACGCCTACTATGATTTCGAGAACATATACTCGTTAGAGCAATGGCGAGACAAACTTTCGTGGACGCAACGTCAAGTTGAAAAACTGGAAGGCGACGTGATTGGCTTACAAGAAGTGTTCAGTATCGAGAAGACCCAGGCATTCTTTTCAACCATCGGCTACCCCTACTTTGCGACCGTTGACACCCCACATGTTGAGGATGAGTACATTTACTCAAGCCCTGTTGTGGCAATCGCCTCTCGGTTTCCAATAGAAAAAGTACAAGCGGTAGAGTTTGACTTAGCAACGCTTGAGCCTTTTGGAGTAAGTGTTGCTCCAGAGTTCAGTCGCAAACCTATCTATGCCCAAGTAATACATCCTGTACTTGGTCATATCGCCGTTTACGTAACGCACCTGAAATCTCAACGCCCGGCCGACTCAGAACAACCAGAAACGTCTAGCACGATTATTGGGCGCTGGTTATCCACCCAGCAAAGAGGCTGGGAAGCAGCGATGTTAAGAGACGCGATGCAAAAGAGGTATCGAAAAGAACCAATGCCGACAGTGTTAATGGGCGATATGAATCAACCTATCACTCCTATCAGCGTTAACAGCGCATTGGTATCCAATACTGGTGACAGCGTCACTGAATTACAACTCAAAGATGGTTGGTTATTGCAAAGTGCCCCCCTGAAGGATGAACGCCCAGCCACGCACTATCATTTTTCCACTGGGAATGTACTCGACTATATCTTGCTCTCACAAGAGTTTGATACCTTATCAGATATATCGGTTGCCGAGGTTGTTGACTATCAGGTGTCTAACCAACATCTGATCAACCCGATTTATGACAGAGATAAAAACGCCAGCGACCACGCATTTGTGGCGCTGACGGCTGAAGTAAAGCTTTGAGCAACCTATTTAGTTACTTAGTGACGTTTCACAATTTTACGCGGGATAAGTTCTACGCCAGGCTTGTAACGCTTAGCGGAAGCGTTGAGTGCTAACTCCATTGCGCTGTCCGCGATCAACTCAAACTGTTGAGGCAAAGAGTTGATTTTCACAGGCAAGAAGTCCAGCAGTCGATTATCACCAAATGTCGCTAAACGCACCTTTCCCATCAGTTCTGGTTTTTCTAGCATTACATCCAACACACCTTCTAACAGTGTGTATGACGTTGTAACAATGGCATCTGGCAATGCGTTCTCTGTTAACCAACTCTCTAAGACTTTCTTGCCTTCTTCCCGGGAGAAGTGTTGTCCATAACCCACTGTTGCCGTTTTGCCACCTTGTTGAGAAGCAGATAGAAAACCGAGCTCACGCTCTTTTGAGACTTGAAGATCTTGCAATGCACCGATTAAGCCAATGGACTTAATATCTTCGGACAGTACTGACTGAGTGAGTTCAAGTGCGGCGTCAAAATCTTCGCTGATGACACAACAAAAGTGCTCATCATCCATTGGACGGTCTAGCGCGATAACTGGCGTACCAGAATTTTGCAACTTAAGATAATACTCATTAGCCGATGGCATACCACTTGCGACAAATAGCGCGTCAATTCGGCGACTGATTAGCGCTTCAGCAACCTTTTTCTCCGTTTCCGGATCATCATCTGAGCAGCCAATTAGAATTTGATAACCCGCCTTACGCGAGTTTTGTTCAATCAGTTTTGCAAGGCGTGCGTAACTGGTGTTCTCCAAGTCTGGGATGATAAGCCCAAATGAGCGTGAATTACCTGCCCGCAAGGAAGACGCCGCATGATCTGGCTTATAATTGTACTCATCTACAACGGCCATCACCTTTTTCTGAGTCTTCTCGCTGATGCGGTATTTCTGCGCTTTTCCGTTAATCACATAGCTTGCAGTTGTCTTAGAAACACCCGCTAATTTGGCTATTTCATCCAGTGTCATATTCTAAACCTTATTCTGTGCGCGCGATCATATTAATACATCAACGATCTTTCGATAAGTTGAATTATAAGCTGAACCGATTCAGTATAAAAGCTGAAAGGATTCAGCAAAACTTAAAAATTGACGTAAATCACCTGAATACACAACAAACCAATTTGTAGGCTAGGCTATAGGACAGCGGCAAAGGCTCGTTTGTTAACGTCAGTTTTTAAAACAGTTTTTCTGAGTCTTTTAAAAAATTTACCAACAAGCTGAATCGATTTAGCTTGAAAGATAAAAGGTTTGAGGAGTGATAAGCGCTCAGAAGAAGCGGCGTTCAACTTCTCACACAGAATACATTTTTAAATTGATACCTTAAGGCTGGAGAAGCACCATGCTTAAGCTAAATAAGAACGACATTACCCTCTCGCAATCAGCGACAGATAAGTTTGAAGCAATAAAGAGTATTGCTCATAGCCTTACTGATAAAGGCCTAGTTGAACGCGGTTACGTTGAAGGCATGCTAAACCGTGAAAACCAAAACTCTACGTTTTTGGGGAACGGTATCGCCATCCCGCACGGTACAACCGACACTCGTGCAATGGTGAAAACAACGGGTGTTGCTGTGCATCACTTCCCACAAGGTGTCGACTGGGGTGATGGCAATACTGTGTTCGTCGCTATCGGTATCGCAGCTAAATCTGATGAACACCTTGGCATTCTTAAACAGCTCACCAAAGTGCTAGGCGCAGATGGCGTAGAAGAGCGTCTGCGTAATGCAAAAAATGAAGACGAAATCATCGCCCTACTGCACGGTGATGTTCAGCTTGAAGCAGACTTTGACGCTTCTTTAATTCAACTGATGTTCCCTGCGAGTGACATGCTACAGATTAGTGCTGTTGCAGGTGGTCTGTTGAAAAATACGGGATGTGCTGATAACGAATTCGTTGCCGATCTCGTTACCAAACAACCAACTCACTTAGGTAATGGCCTGTGGTTAATTGGCAGTGACAAACATGTCACTCGCACAGGTGTGTCATTTGTCTCGACGGCAAACGACTGCGAATATGAAGGTCAAAAAGTGCGTGCACTTTTCGCGTTCGCAGCATGTAACAATGCTCACCAACCTATCCTAAAAACGCTTTCTAATATTGTGTTTAACAATGAACACGGCAAGCTTTTAGATGCATCAGTAGAACAGATTCTTGCTTTGTTCAAAGGTGAAGAAGTCACAGCCGCATCTTCAGAAGAAGGCAATACCGCTGTATTTAAAATCAAAAACTCTCACGGCCTACATGCTCGTCCGGGGGCAATGTTAGTCGCAGAAGCGAAAAAGTTTGAATCCACTATACGTGTTGCCAACCTAGACGGAGATGGAAAAGCAGTAAACGCGAAGAGCCTAATGAAAGTTATCGCGCTGGGCGTTAAGCACGGTCACCAACTTCAATTTACAGCAGAAGGCCCTGATGCGCCGCAAGCCTTGGAGTCTATCGGAAATGCAATCGCTTCTGGCCTTGGTGAAGGTTAAGGATCCGATATGACAAACAAAACAAATAAGGTTGTCACTATTACGCTCAACCCAGCATTGGATTTAACAGGTTCAGTAAATGAACTAAACGTTGGTTCCGTGAGCTTAGTACAGCAAAGCAATCTCCACGCTGCTGGTAAAGGTGTCAACGTAGCAAAAGTATTGAGCGATTTAGGCGCAGACGTCACGGTTACCGGCTTTCTCGGTAAAGATAACCCTGAGCTATTTCATCAGCTTTTCAATGACATCAACGTTAAGAATGAATTTGTGGAAGTAAAGGGTGCCACTCGTATCAACGTTAAGCTGGTTGAGGCCAATGGCAACGTCAGTGATATCAACTTCCCTGGCGTTCAAGTAGCTGCCGACGAAATTACTCGCTTTGAGGAGACACTATTTCGTCTAGCGGAGACGCATGATTACTTTGTATTGGCAGGCAGCCTACCGGTCGGTGTTACTGCAGAGCAATGCGCAGCATGGATTGAGAAGCTGCATCAGCAAGGCAAGAAAGTGTTGTTCGATAGCAGCAAAGCAGCACTACGCGCAGGCATCGACGCTCATCCTTGGTTGATCAAACCAAACGACGAAGAGCTAAGTGACTTTGTCGGCGAGCACCTTTCAACGCCAGAACAATGCCAAGCTGCTGCGCAAACACTGAGCGACAAAGGCATAGAAAACATCGTGGTTTCTATGGGACCTGACGGTGTTATGTGGCTCAACCAAGGCGAATGGCTTAGTGCAAAACCACCTCGAATGAATGTAGTGAGCACCGTTGGCGCAGGCGATACGCTGGTCGCTGGCTTGTGTTGGGGCCACATGCAACTGATGCCTAAAAACGATTTATTGCGCTTCGCTACGGCACTTTCTGCTTTGGCAGTTAGTCAAGTTGGCGTAGGGCTAACCAGTCAGGAAGAACTGGAAAATATCAAGCGACAAACTGAAGTTAGCGCGCTTTACCCTATTACAAACTTAGAACAAAACTAAGGAACAGAAGGTTATCGTATGAATATTGCCATTATTACTGCCTGTCCGAGCGGTGTAGCAAATAGCATCCTTGCGGCAGGATTACTAGAACAAGCCGCCGCAAAATTAAACTGGAATGCCAAAATAGAATGTCAATCAAGTGTGGTTGAACCAACACTATTGACGGAAGCTGACGTTGAACAAGCAGAAGTCATTGTCATTGCGGCAAATACTAGCGTCGACACTTCTCGTTTTGTAGGAAAAAAGGTTTACCAAGCGGAAATTAGCGAAGTAGCAAAAGACGCAACTGCGTTTCTCCAGCAAGCGGTTGAAAACGCCACTTTACTTGAAAAAGCAACCACACTTGCAGCCCCTATCACTACAGATACAACATCAGCATCAAAGAAGATTGTTGCAATCACGGCATGCCCTACTGGCGTTGCGCATACCTTTATGGCGGCAGAAGCTTTAGAAGAAGAAGGCAAGCGTCGTGGCCATCAAATCAAGGTGGAAACTCGTGGTTCAGTTGGCGCTAAAAACCAACTGACTGAGCAAGAAATTGCAGACGCCGATCTGGTGATCATTGCTGCGGATATTGAAGTGCCACTTGATCGCTTTAACGGCAAAAAGATGTACCGCACGAAAACAGGTCCAGCTCTGAAGAAAACAGCCGAAGAGATGGACAAAGCATTCGAGCAAGCCACGGTGTATCAACATTCTGGTTCAGCTAACTCTTCATCTTCCACCGAAGAGAAAAAAGGCGCTTACAAACACCTAATGACGGGTGTTTCGCACATGCTTCCTGTCGTCGTTGCAGGTGGTTTAATCATCGCTCTATCTTTCGTGTTCGGTATTGAAGCATTTAAAGAAGAAGGCACACTAGCAGCAGCCTTGATGAACATTGGTGGTGGCTCTGCATTCGCATTGATGATTCCTGTACTTGCTGGTTACATCGCGTTCTCAATTGCTGACCGTCCGGGTCTGGCTCCTGGTCTTGTTGGCGGTATGCTAGCAAGTTCAACGGGTGCTGGTTTCCTAGGTGGTATCGCAGCTGGCTTCATTGCCGGTTATGCAGCGAAGCTCCTTGCGGACAAAGTAAAACTCCCACAATCGATGGAAGCGCTTAAACCAATTCTGATCATTCCATTTGTAGCAACATTGTTCACTGGCCTTGTCATGATCTACATCGTAGGCGGCCCAGTTTCAGGCATCATGAACGGCCTGACTGACTTCCTAAACAACATGGGTTCTGACAGTGCAGTACTACTGGGTATTATCCTTGGCGCAATGATGTGCTTCGACCTAGGAGGCCCGGTAAACAAAGCCGCTTACGCATTTGGTGTTGGCCTTCTGGCTTCACAAACTTACGCACCAATGGCGGCAATCATGGCCGCAGGTATGGTTCCTGCGCTAGGTATGGGTTTAGCGACCTTCATTGCGAAGAACAAATTTGAACAAAATGAACGTGAGGCTGGTAAAGCATCATTTGTCTTGGGCCTGTGTTTCATCTCTGAAGGCGCAATTCCATTTGCTGCGAAAGATCCAATGCGCGTGATTCCATCTTGTATGGCAGGTGGCGCGCTTACTGGTGCCCTATCGATGCTATTCGGTGCGAAATTAATGGCACCACACGGCGGTCTATTCGTGCTGCTAATTCCTAACGCAATTTCACCAGTATTAATGTATTTAGTGGCTATTGCAGCGGGTACAGCGGTAACTGGCTTTACTTACGCATTCTTAAAAAGCAAAGCAGAAGCGAAGCAAGAAGTCGCAGCTTAATTAGAGCGACTCCGGTTAACAATGCCACCCTCGAATTTGGCATTTAGCACCTCCCTTTAATTCCGGTTAAGGGAGGTGTTTTTTATTCCGCAGCCGGAACGGCTACAATGTCTACTTCCCCACTGCTCATATCCACCGTTGCTTGATAAGCGCTATGCGGATCACCGTAGTGCTTGAAGGTAAAGTGGTAAACGTTAGCTGGCGTCCACAAGGTTTTTGACTCTGCGGGCAGAATGTCATAGCCGTCTTGCTGATAAAGCTCTGTCGCCATTACATTTGCGATTGCCGCCTGCTGGTTAGCGTCTCGATCCACCTTTGGCTCTAGTGACGGGTTACTTGGATAAGACTCACCGTTGTAACTCATGAGTCGATATGAGCCATTACTCCAAACGATAAAGTCCTGCCAACCATTACTGTAACTGTCGGCTAGTACAATAGGCGTGCGAGTTACCGACATTCGATTAATAACGTTTCCCTCATTATCAAACATATATGCAGAGCAGCCACCACTACCACAGAAATAGCGATCTTGAAGCAACACTATGTGTTCTGCCTTGCCGTCGCTGTTTAGGTCGGCGCTACCCGATAGATAACGTAGATTGTCTTGCTCGAGCGACAGCCCTTCAGGGGCTAAAACCTTACTATCAATCCAACTGGAAATGACTTCAGCACTAACACTGTTGACTTTAGGGGCAGGTTGTTTGGTTTGTGTCGGCATGCTATCCGTCGCGGTGCAGCCAACCAAGGTGAAAGAACCAACGAAGAAGAGTCCGTTTAATATGCGCTTATTCATGTAATCTCAATCTTTGATGTGTCGTTACATCAGTATACGCATGATTTGCATTGTAATCGTAAGAAAATCATTAAAATCAAGCAAATGAATGGTTTGGTATATATTAGTAAGATCAAAAAAGCCCCGAAGAAAACCTTCAGGGCTAGGCAGGAAGCTGGCAAATAGCCAGGAGTCCCTATGCAGTGGTCGGTTTTACCCTAAACAGAATTGCAAACATCACTGGCACCACTATCAGTGTCAGTACAGTAGCAAAACCAAGACCTGCCATAATCGTTATTGCCATCGAGCCAAAGAAGGCATCGAAGACCAGTGGAATCATCCCCAAGATAGTCGTTAGCGCAGCCATACTTACCGGACGAACGCGGCTTATCGCACTATCGACAATCGCGAGGTAAGGATCTTTACCTGACTCCAACTCAAGGTTAATTTGGTCAAGCAACACAATACCGTTTTTCAAAATCATGCCACTTAGGCTTAACAAACCAAGGAATGCTGTAAAACTGAACGGCATGTTCGTGGTAAGCAAACCAAAAGCAACGCCAATGATCGCTAACGGAACGGTGAACCAAATGACCAACGGCTTTTTGATTGAGTTAAACAGTAAAATAGTAATGATGAACATCAACAAGTAACCCATCGGCAATGAACCGAATAGGCCTTCTTGTGCATCTTTGGATGATTCGTACTCACCACCCCATGTGATTTCGTACCCTTCTGGAACATGCAATGCCATCACTTTAGGCTGTACACGAGCAAATAAGCTTGCTGCCGTGTCGTCACTCAACACATCATGGTCCGCGAGAACGGTTAACGTACGCTTACGGTCACGACGCTGAATTAGCGGCTCACTCCAATCCAGTTGAACGCCATCAATCACTTGATCAACCGGAATATACGTTTGCAACGAAGGACTCCAAATGGTCACGTTTTGTAGTGATTCAAAATCTACGCGTTCTTCTTCAGGAAGGCGTGTCATAATTGGCAACGTATGTGTACCATCACGCAAGTAACCTAAGGTGCTACCACCAAACGCCATTTGCAGTGTGCTTGAAAGATCTTCTTTCGAAATACCTAAGCGACGAGCTTTAGACTCATTGAAAACGGGTACAAGTTCCTTGGTGCGCTCTCGCCAATCGTGACGAATGTTTCGGGCACCAGGATCGGTATGAAGGATGTCTTCAACTTGCACCGCCAAGTCACGTAAAACTTGTGGATCAGGGCCAGTAATACGCGCTTCGATCTTAGACGCTGGTGATGGACCAAATTCCATCAATTTAAACTGGAACGTAGGCGCATCAAATGTTTTCGCCAGATTCTCATCTAACTTATGCAGTAAACCAAACATTTTCTCACGATCAGTCGCGCGAACTTGGAACTGAGCGTACGCTTCGTAACTTTTTTCTGGTTGATAGGTTAAAGCAAAACGCTGTAGGCCCTGCCCAATCGAAGCAGAAACAAAGTCAATATCATCTTGCTGACGAATGTAGCTTTCGACCTCTTCAGCTTTTTTGATCGTTTCACGGATGTCAGTACCCTCTGGCATCCACATATCCACGTAGAACATCGGCGTATTCGATGGTGGGAAGAACTGCTGTTTTACATTACCAAATGCCACGACAGCACCCACTAATAGCGCCACCATGCCAGCAACGGTAAGCCAGCGGAATCGCAATGCAAATTTCAGCGATGCCCCAAATACGACAAACAACCAGCCTTTATAAGGATCATCTTCGCTAGTACCTTGCTCTTTGTTTTCCTCTTTCAACAAAAGATCGGCAAGGAAAGGCGTCAGTGTAATAGCGGTAATCCAGCTTAAAAATAGTGAGAAACACAGCACCCAGAATAGAGAGCCCATGAACTCACCTGTCGCATCTTGCGACAAGCCGATAGGTGCAAAAGCCGTAATTGCAATAACAGTCGCGCCCAGCAAAGGCCATTGTGTTTGCTTTACAATATCGACAGCCGCTTGAACTTTGGTACGCCCTTTCTTTAGGCCAACCAATATGCCTTCCACGACAACAATCGCGTTATCAACCAGCATACCTAAGGCAATAATTAACGCGCCAAGAGAAATACGATGCAGTTCGATGTTGTTGTAATTCATCAAAATGAAGGTACCAAATACCGTCAATAACAACACAACTCCAATGATGACACCACTGCGTAAACCCATAGTAAACAGCAACACAATGATTACGATCGCCACTGCCTCCGCTAGACTAATTACAAACGCTTTAACAGATTCATCCACCTCATTGGCTTGGTTGTAAAAGTAGTTCATATCGATGCCAGCAGGCTTGATAGACTCAAGGCTCGCGAGCTCCGCATCCAAACGTTCACCAACCTCAACCACGTTCACACCCGATGCAAACGAGATACCGATATTAATCGCTTTTTGACCGTTAAAGAGTACGACGTTGCCTGGCTTCTCTTGAATACCGCGAGAAATCGTTGCTACGTCTTTTAGACGAATTAGATTTCCTGTGTCACGGCCATGAATGATCAGATTTTCTAGTGCTTCTACAGTGTTTAAGGTGCCGCTTGGGCGAATAACAAGGCTTTCGCCATTGACCATCACTTCCCCTGCTGAAACCACATTGTTTTGCTGGTTCAACAAGCTCGAAACCACATTCATGTCTAAGTTCAGTGCAGCAAGGCGATCAAGTGAGATCTCAACGAATAGCATTTCTTGCTGATCGCCCGTGATGTCTACCTTACCAACACCATCAACAAGCTCGATTTCACGGGTCAGGTAATCCGCATAACGTTTCAGCTCTACATAGTCGTAATCGTCACCAGTGAGCATTAACATCACGCCATAAACGTCACCGAAATCATCAATGATCTGTAAAGACTGAACACCTTGAGGCAATGATGGTCGTAAATCATTAATTTTACGGCGCATTTCATCCCAAATTTGCGGCAGTTCATCAGGACCATAGTCCATTTCCATGCTCACCGTTATTTGAGACATACCATTAGAAGACGTAGAGGTAATTTTGTCGATATAAGGGAGTTTTCGAATCTCTTTTTCTAGAGGATACGTCAGCTCTTCTTCAACTTCTTTTGACGTCGCGCCAGGGTATGTTGAGATGATCATGGCATCTTTGATCGTAAATGCCGGGTCTTCTAATCGTCCAAGCTCCAAAAATGACGTTAAACCACCAACAGCAAGGATAATAATGAACAACCAGCTGATGACTTTGTTTTTTATTGAATACTCAGCAATGTTCATTATTGGTTATTCTCCACAACATCCACATGTTTACCTTCGCGTAATTTACGCAGATTTGAATTAATCAGAATATCGCCCTGGCTAACACCTGACGACACAATGGCTCCATTGCCATTCACTTGAGAAATCATGACAGGCACTCGTGTGACAATGTCACCTTCTTTTTTCCACACAAAGAACTCATTCCCTTCACTGCCTGCTTGAAGCGCCGTGACAGGAACACTGTAACCATCAATAGAGGTAATGCCCGCCTTCACCATATCGACCAAAACGCTTACGCTGGTTCCCGGCAATATCTCTGTTTTTGGCTGTGGCATCGTCAAGTACATTTCGTAGGTTTGAGTTTCAGCGTTGGGTTCACTTGTGTGCTCTAAATAGTCCAAAGCAAATCTGCCATCGATGCCGGAGAAGGTTGCTCTAGGCTTGTAGCTCATGCTGTCTGAGTTTGGGTCTACCATCGCTAAAACATTGTCGGAAAGCTCAATACGCACGTAAACCAAATCGTTTTGGTATAGGTTTAACACGGGTTCACCAATTGCCACACGCTCAAAACGTTCTTTGAAAACATCAGATACTTTACCGGCGAACGGGGCGAATAAACGGGTGTAATTCAATTGATTGGTCGCGTTATAGAAAGTAGCCTCAGCTAGCTCTTTATTGGCGGTTAGCTCATCAAGTTCCGCTTTTGAAATCATTTGACGTGCATGCAAGTCTTCACCGCGTTTAAGCTGACGAATTGCGAGTGTGTATTGTGCTTCTGCGTCATTCACGGCTTGCTTCTCTTTGCTATCATCTAGCTTTGCGATCATTTGCCCCTGCTTCACAACGTCACCCGCTTTAACCAATACGTGCTGAACTTCCCCAGCGCGGCGAAATGCCATTGGCGTTTGCTCTGCAGGCACTACTATGCCTTTGAACGCGCGATGTTGACTTTCTACTGGTGCATCCACCGAGATAGTCGACACAAAAAGTGGCTGCTCGACGATAGCTTGGTTTTCATTTTTGCACCCTGTTAAAACTGCAAGTGCAATCGCAGAGATCGTAAGTAGAGAACGTTTCATTAAATGCCTCCCTCACGAACCCAAGCTTTCACCACTTGTCCTTCAACCAGTCTCTCAACACCAGCAATAACAACGTAATCATTGTTATCAAGCCCGGCTTTCACACCACCTGCTGCGTCAAGTGACACAGTGACTTTATTGACCTGCTGCGTGCTTCTGTCCATTACCCAAACTTCACCTTGCGTCCCATTTTTGTTGACCCAAGCAGACTGAGGTAACGTCATCGCGTCCGATACATGTTGTTTAGCAATGTGTACCTGCCCAGTCATACCTGTCAGCAAATTGCGATCTTCTGGTCGAGTGATGGTCACGATCGCCTCATAACTATTGGTATCGATGTTTGGCTGCGTCGAAATTTCTTTAAATTGCCCAGGGATACGTTTTCCTGGCTCGCTATCCATCGTCACCCACATATCGGAGTTTTGCAGTGACTCAAGTGATACAGATTCCGCATAACTTACTGGCAAGGTGAACGACACATCCAACGTCGTGTTATCAATGAGATTCAAGATCTCCTGCTTCTCTGCTACTACTTGAAACGGGTTGACATAGGTATATGACACAATGCCATCAAACGGTGCGTGAATTTTGGTATAGCTCAAATCGGTTTTAGCTTGTTCGTAGTTCGCCAATGCCGCTTTATATTGAGTTTCTTTCTGATCGTACTCATCAGTACTAATGAGTTTTTTTCCGTAAAGGTTTTTCGCGCGGTCCCATTGTGTTTTCGCTAACGCGTACTGCGCTTGAGCGGCATCTAACGCAAGCTGAAGATCTTTAGGGTCTAACGTTGCGAGCACTTCACCTTTTTGGACTTTTTGACCCATGCGTACACGTAATTCATCAACCTCTCCACCAACCTGAAAAGAAAGCTGCGCGCGATGTGTTGCATCAATACGCGCTAAAAAGGCGTGCGAGTCTTCAAGTTCTAGGTCTTTCACCGCCAGTAATTTTACAGGTTTGATTAAAGGTTCAGACGGCTCAGAAATGGCTTTATTACACCCAGTTAGCATCCCAGAAAGACTTAATGTCACCACTGCGCCAACTAAAGTGCGCTTTAAATATTGTTTTCGCACCCGCTTTCTCCGTAGGTTTTATATATTACACAGCCGTGCAGTATAAGCAGAATTTGAAATTGATCAACATATTTTCCAGGTGGATAGCAAATTAATTAGTCAAAGCGTTCGGTTTCTGGTAAAAGTAAGCGCGTGATTAATATTCGGGAAAATTCGAACTATGAATGAAAGAAAGCAGGGGCGTAGAAGTGCTGAAGCAGCAGAACAAACTAAGTGTCTGATCCTTAAAGTGGCAGCAGATATGTTTTGTGAACTTGGTTACGAGCGTGTCTCGCTGCGCAATATCAGTGAAAAGGCTGGTGTTTCACATAGTTTGATCCGTCACCACTTCGGCAGCAAAGAGAAAATCTGGCAAGCGGTTAGCGATGCAATGGACGAGTTCATGCAGTGCTATATGGCTGAACTCATCAATGAAATGCCGGAGAACACACCTTCGAATAGAAAAATTTATCTGTTTATGGTTCGCATGCTAGCATTTGCTCTCGTCAATCCTCACCCAGTACAGATGATCGCCGATGCCATTCGACAAGGCGATGACGGTGCTCTGCTGCAGTATTTCTTAAAGTCAAAAGATGAGTTCGCTGCAATATTTACCGGAATTTTCGAGCAGTACAACAGCGAAAACCCTAATGCACAATTTGATCAGTGGGAATCAAAGTGGCAAATGTTGATCTTCGCACATGGTGCTGTCAGTCTCGCGCCAATGATGCAAGAAACATGGCCGGATATTGCAGATAATCGCGAAAAACTGCTGATCAAGCATTGGGAATTGTTTAATACCATTATGGCCTCTCAATTTGGGATCCCAAAAGAAGAGATGATTCATCCGGAAAAGCTTGAAGATATCGTTATTGATATGTGCTGTACTATTGATGAAGCAGTAAACTAAAAGTAAACAAGCGAAAAGAAGACATAAAAAATGCCGAGCTACAAAGCTCGGCATTTTTGTTTCAATTCGTTTTAACCACGGTAGTAACGTTGTGGTACGAACGGCATTTTTTCAACTGTCATTGGTAGCATTTTACCACGCACTTCAGCGAACACTTCAGTACCAATCGCCGCCAAATCCGCACGAACATAACCCATTGAGACTGGCTTACCTGCATTCGGACCCGCCGTACCGCTGGTTACAACGCCAATTTTAACGCCGTCAGCATCAAACAGTTCAACACCTTCACGCACTGGCGCTTTGGTTTGACCTACTAGACCCACACGCTTACGCGCCACATCTTTAGTCTCAATCTGCTTAAGAATAATGTCTGCGCCAGGGAAACCACCTTCACGTTCACCACCAATACGACGAACTTTTTGGATACCCCATAGCAAGCTCGCTTCAACAGGTGTTGTTGTTGTGTCTAGGTCATGACCGTATAGACAAAGGCCACACTCAAGACGAAGTGAATCACGAGCACCAAGGCCAATCCATTCAACTTCATCTTCCGCAGTCAGTTTACGTGCTAGCTCTTCCGCTTTGTCAGCAGGAACCGAGATTTCGTAACCGTCTTCGCCTGTATAACCACTACGAGAAACAATGCACTCGGCGCCTAAAATATCGACTTTACGAATATCCATGAACAGCATTTCAGAAACTTCTGGTGCAAAACGCGCCAATACAGCCGCCGCTTTAGGGCCTTGGATTGCAAGTAGAGCTCGGTCTTCGATAATTTCTAGCTCAACACCAGATGGTAAATGCGCTTGTAGGTGTGCGATATCTTGCGCTTTACATGCTGCGTTCACAACCACAAACAGATGATCGCCTAGGTTAGCCACCATCAAGTCGTCCATGATGCCGCCCTCTTCATTAGTGAAAAAAGCGTAACGCTGTTTACCAGACTCAAGATCCACAATATCCACTGGAACTAATGTTTCTAGGAACGCAGCTGCACCGTCACCAATTAGGCGAAGCTGTCCCATGTGAGAAACGTCAAACAGACCTGCCGCATCACGAGTATGTAAGTGTTCCTTCTTTACGCCTAGAGGATACTGAACAGGCATATCGTAACCCGCGAACGGGACCATTTTGGCACCAACTTCAACGTGAAGTGCGTGTAGTGGTGTTTTCAGTAGTTCTTGAGTCATTTTCGTCTCCATTTAGATAGACCCGAGAATGCTATCGGCATTCGATGTGTTTCCAATAATAAACATGGCTCATTCTATTTTGCACGAACAAGACGTAGATCGACTTGCAAAAGTGTGACTCTTAACATTTTAATCACAACAAATCGTACAAAAAAAGCGCTTTAATGAGCAAGTTCTCATCAAAAAAGCGCCTTTTCATCATAACGACCACCAACAGCAATCGTTTGCTTTCACTATAGGAAATTTACAAGTATTTATCACTATTTGGCTGTCACCCACAAAATGAGCGCATCTTCCTCGCTAACACTGGTCAACATATGTCCCATATTTGCATCGTAATAAACGCTGTCTCCCTCGCTTAAAACAACAGGTTCGTAAAACTCAGAATAGAACATGACCTCACCAGATAAGATAAGCAGAAATTCTTCGCCATCATGACGAACCCAGTCTTTATATTCATCAAAACTACGAGCTCGAATTTGGCTCTTAAACGGCATCATTTTCTTATTGGAAAGTTGTGTCGCGAGCAGTTCATGTTCATAAGTTTGTGTTGGGTGTGGTTTACCTTCATTCTTCTTGGTAACATCCCTACGCCCTGTCGCTACCTTTTTTCTAGGTGGCTCAAAGAGTTGTGGCATGTCAATTTGTAAGCCAAGTGCCAATTTTTGCATCGCTTGAAACGTCGGGGAGATCTGCTCATTTTCTATTTTGCTCAGTGTAGATCGAGCAAGCCCGGTTCGCTGACTGGCCTCTTCTAATGTGATACCGAGTTTCGAGCGGATATCCTTAATACGCTGGCCCAGTTTTAACGGCTCGATATTTTGGTCATGTTGCTCTTTTGCCAACGTCATCGATGGGTATTCATCGTAAATACTTTCTGCCATAAATCCCTCTATAGATATCCATATTTTTTGTCTTACTCGCATTGTGCATGAAGCACATAGTGGATAGAAGTCCACCAAGTGAATTAAAGCGTGCTCTTGTTAACAAATTTTGAAATCTTGTTTCCTATAGGAAATTTTTGGTTGATTGTTCCCGTCACAGGCGCTATGTTACCAACTTGTTAGATGTAGAGATGCATATTTCCGTAAGAGATTGGTAAAGGAAACACGCAATCCAACGGAGTTTTTGCCCAAATTTAGGGCCGGATGTTCACTCTGTTCTGCTACGCAGTTCAGCTGTTTTTGAGGACAAATGAACCACAACCGCAAATCATAACTCATCTATTGCGGGTTCATTTTCAGATTTGGAAGGTCAACTACCATGAATAAGAGTTACCCTAACCACAGCTTGGAAAACTTTTTCTCTACCAACCTCTCTGCGACAGATGATGCTGTCTTTGCTGGAATTCAAGCGGAATCCGCTCGCCAAAACGAACAAATCGAACTTATCGCTTCTGAGAACATTGTTTCTAAAGCGGTAATGCAAGCTCAAGGCACATGCCTAACAAACAAATACGCTGAAGGTTACCCAGGTCGCCGTTACTATGGTGGTTGTGAGCACGTAGATACAGTGGAAGCCATTGCTATCGAACGCGCAAAAAAACTTTTTAATTGTGAATACGCAAACGTTCAACCACACTCAGGCGCGCAAGCAAACGGCGCAGTAAAACTGGCACTGCTTCAACCTGGTGACACCATTCTTGGTATGTCTTTAGACGCAGGTGGTCACCTGACGCACGGCGCACGCCCTGCACTTTCTGGTAAATGGTTTAATGCAGTTCAATACGGTGTTGATCGCGAAACACTAGAAATTAACTACGAAGATGTTCGTGAGCTTGCACTTGAGCACCAACCTAAAATGATCATCGCAGGTGGTAGCGCTATTCCACGTACTATCGACTTTGCAAAATTCCGTGAAATCGCAGACGAAGTAAATGCAATTCTTATGGTCGACATGGCGCACATCGCTGGTCTTATCGCAACAGGCGCACACCCTAGCCCACTGCCACACGCACACGTTGTTACGACTACAACACACAAAACATTGCGTGGCCCTCGCGGCGGTATGATTCTTACTAACCACGAAGACATCATTAAGAAAATCAACTCAGCCGTATTCCCTGGCCTACAAGGTGGCCCACTGATGCACGTTATCGCAGCCAAAGCGGTCGCATTTGGTGAAGCGCTTGGCCCTGAATTTAAAACTTATATTGATTCGGTGATCAATAACGCAAAAGTCCTAGCGGAAGTATTGCAAACTCGCGGTTGCGACATCGTAACTGGTGGCACAGACACGCACCTAATGCTGGTTGACCTTCGTCCGAAAGGGTTGAAAGGCAATAAAGCAGAAGAAGCTCTAGAGCGTGCTGGGATCACATGTAACAAAAATGGCATCCCATTCGATACAGAGAAGCCTATGATTACATCGGGCATCCGTTTAGGAACGCCTGCGGGTACAAGCCGCGGCTTTGGCGCTGAAGAATTCAAACTCATCGGTAATTGGATTGGTGACGTACTGGACGGTTTAGTGAACAACCCTGAAGGTGACGCAGAAGTTGAAAAACGCGTTCGCAAAGAAGTAAAAGAACTTTGCAGTCGCTTTCCTCTATACCAGTAAACGATTTTTTTGAAATCATAATAATTCCTGACAAGTTATTCGGAGATTAAGCAATGGACAAAACACTGAAGTTTGCAGATAGCCACGAGTGGGTACGTGACAACGGTGACGGCACAGTAACAATTGGTATTTCTGAGCATGCACAAGAAATGCTAGGTGACGTGGTATTCGTTGACCTACCAGACGTAGAAGACGAAGTTGAAGCAGGTGAAAGCTTCTCTCTCGTTGAATCTGTAAAAGCAGCGTCAGACATCTACGCACCAATCACTGGTGAAATCGTAGAAATCAATGAAGAACTAGAAGACAGCCCAGAGCTAATTAACGAAGAGCCGTACGAAGGTGGCTGGATCGTAAAAGTGAAGATGTCTGATGTATCTGAACTAGATAACCTGAAAGACGCAGACGAATACCTAAACTCTATCGAAGAAGAGTAATTAGGATGTGACGAAAGCTGTTCCCTAACCTGTTTAGAGAACAGCTTTTTTTCTAGGTTCGGACGTATAATTTAATTTATCAGTAACGCAAATCCGTTACCCGAACCAAGGAGTAGGTAAAGGACAATGACTGAATTACTTCAAAGCCTCAGCACACAAAACGAGTTCGTTGCTCGCCACAATGGACCAAACAAATCTGACCAACAGAAAATGTTGGAAGCGATCAACGCAGTTAGCCTAGATTCGCTTATCGACGAAACCGTACCAGCACAAATTCGCCTAGAGCAACCAATGAGCTTGGCAGAAGCGAAAAGCGAAGCAGACATGCTGGCAGCAATGCGTAAGTTCGCCGATCAGAACCAAGTTAAACGTACATTCATTGGTCAGGGTTACTACAACACCTTCACGCCGAATGTGATTCTACGCAACGTGATGGAAAACCCGGGCTGGTACACTGCTTACACCCCTTACCAACCAGAGATCTCACAAGGTCGTTTAGAAGCACTTCTAAACTACCAACAAATGGTGATGGATCTTACTGGTATGGAAATCGCGAACGCGTCATTGCTCGATGAAGCAACGGCAGCAGCAGAAGCGATGACACTTTGTAAGCGTGCGGGTAAAAGCAAGAGCAACGTATTCTTCGTTGCTGACGACGTTCACCCACAAACCATCGAAGTGGTAAAAACTCGTGCGAAATTCATCGGCTTTGAAGTCTTGGTTGGTTCTTTAGAATCACTACCAGAGCAAGACGTGTTCGGTGCACTAGTTCAATACCCAAGTACAACAGGTGAAGTTCGTGACCTAACGGACATCATCGCTAAAGCGCAAGCAAACAAAACACTAGTGACTGTAGCAACGGACCTTCTTGCTTCTACCCTACTTAAACCTGCAGGTGAAATGGGCGCAGACGTAGCAATCGGTTCAGCACAACGTTTTGGCGTGCCGATGGGTTACGGCGGTCCACACGCTGCTTTCATGGCAACTCGTGATAAGCACAAGCGTACAATGCCTGGGCGTGTTATCGGTGTTTCTATCGATACCAACGGTAACCAAGCACTGCGTATGGCAATGCAAACGCGTGAACAGCACATCCGTCGTGAAAAAGCGACTTCAAACATCTGTACTGCTCAAGCACTGCTAGCGAACATGGCGTCTTTCTACGCGGTTTACCACGGCGCAGAAGGTCTACGCACGATTGCTCGTCGTACGCACCACATGACAGCCATCCTAGCCGCTGGCCTAACTAAAGGCGGCTTCGAGCTTGCTCACAACAGCTTCTTCGACACCATCACTATCAACACAGGTGCACAAACTGAAGACCTATACGCGAAAGCACTAGCCGCAGACATCAACCTACGTAAGTTGGGTACTCAGCTAGGTGTGAGCTTCGACGAAACCACAACCGTGGCAGATGTAGAAGCCCTATTCGCAGTATTCGGTGTGAAAGAAGAAGTCGCAGCACTATCAACTGAAATCGCAGGCAACGAGTTTGCAGCCATTCCAGAAGCATTGCGCCGCACAACAGAATATCTAACACACCCTGTGTTTAACACGCACCACAGCGAAACACAGATGATGCGTTACCTAAAACAGCTAGAGAACAAAGACTTCTCACTCACGCACGGCATGATCCCACTGGGCAGCTGTACGATGAAGCTGAACGCAGCAGCAGAGATGATTCCAGTAACTTGGCCTGAGTTTGGTTCGATCCACCCGTTCGCACCAGCAGAACAAGCAGCTGGTTACGCAGCACTCGCAAAAGATCTTAAAGAAAAGCTATGTGAAATCACTGGCTATGACGCATTCTCACTACAACCAAACTCTGGTGCATCGGGTGAGTACGCTGGTCTTATCGCGATTCAACGCTACCACGAAAGCCGTGGCGAAGGTCACCGCAACGTATGTTTGATCCCAAGCTCTGCGCACGGTACTAACCCTGCGACAGCATCTATGGTGTCAATGAAAGTGGTTGTGGTTAAGTGTGATGAAGAAGGCAACATCGACATCGACGACCTAGCAGCGAAAATCGAGAAACACAAAGACAACCTATCAAGCATTATGATCACTTACCCTTCTACGCACGGCGTTTACGAAGAGAAAGTGAAAGAAGTGTGTGAAATGGTTCATGCCGCTGGTGGTCAGGTTTACCTAGACGGCGCTAACATGAACGCGCAGGTTGGTCTAACATCACCAGGCTTCATCGGTTCAGACGTTTCTCACCTAAACCTACACAAAACCTTCTGCATCCCGCACGGTGGTGGCGGTCCGGGTATGGGTCCTATCGGTGTGAAATCTCACCTAGCTCCTTTCCTACCAGGGCATATTGAAGACGGTGTAGAAGGCGCAGATTTCGCAGTATCAGCAGCAGATATGGGTAGCGCTTCTATCCTACCTATCTCTTGGGCTTACATCGCAATGATGGGCGAAGCTGGCCTAACAGATGCTACAAAAGTAGCTATTCTGAACGCAAACTACGTGATGGAAACACTTCGCCAACACTACCCTGTTCTTTACCGTGGCAAAAATGGCCGCGTAGCGCACGAATGTATTATCGACATTCGTCCGCTGAAAGAAGAAACAGGTATCAGCGAAGAAGACATCGCGAAGCGTCTAATGGACTACGGTTTCCACGCACCAACTATGTCGTTCCCTGTAGCGGGCACGCTAATGGTTGAGCCAACGGAATCGGAAGATCTAGAAGAGCTGGACCGCTTCTGTGATGCGATGATCGCTATCCGCGAAGAAATGGAGAAAGTGAAAAACGGTGAATGGCCACTGGATAACAACCCACTTGTTAACGCGCCACACACTCAAGTTGATCTTTCAGCTGAAGATTGGGACCGCCCTTACTCTCGCGAGATTGGCTGCTTCCCGTCTAAAGCGACCAAATCTTGGAAGTACTGGCCAACGGTAAACCGCGTAGATAACGTATACGGCGACCGTAACCTAATCTGTTCATGCCCAAGCATCGATAACTACGAAGATTAATTTTTGTAGAATCTAAATAAACAAAGGCGAACCGATTGGTTCGCCTTTGTTTTTGGTGTGCCGCCCTAACACTTGTTGATACATCGAGAAGGAATGATGGCTAGTTATTGTTTGCACAAAAGTGATTTAGAAATACAGTAACTTCTGAGAACCTTTGAATTAGCACTAATATCTCAGAGCCTTAAAGGCTTGTTGGAAACTCCTCATGAACACTATGCTATGCAGGTGCTATGTAGTTTCTAGTTCAGTTGCAGTAAGTCCCATTTATTACCATAGAGATCTTGGAACACCACCACTGTCCCGTATTCTTCTACACGAGGCTCTTCATTAAATACAACACCATTTTTCTTCATCAACTCGTAGTCACGCCAAAAATCATTAGTTTGCAGAAACAGGAAAACACGACCACCTGTTTGATTTCCTACTGCATGCGTTTGCTCCGGTGTACTCGCTTGAGCTAAAAGTAGGTTTGTACCATTGGAGTTTGGAGGAGAAACTTGAACCCAGCGTTTACCACCACCTAGGTTGGTATCTTCAACCAGAGTGAATTGAAGTTTTTGAGTATAGAATTCGATAGCATCGTCGTAATTTTCAACGACTAGAGCAATGTTTCCGATTTGCTGCTGAACAGTTTTGGCCATGATGATTTCCGCTGTGTCAAAACGCTAATTGTACGCTATTTTGAGACTTTTCTAGAAAGCACGTAACGCCTTGCAAATGTTTAAGGCACACAATACGAATGTTTACGCACAGCGCCTTTGCCACTAGAACCTACAAACAATATAGCTACCACAAGTGTCGAATCTTGATTGAGCAACTCATCAAAGCCTTAGCTATAACTCAAGAGCAAATCTCTAACCTAATAACGAAGGCTGCTCGTATACCACGGTATTATAGTTCTTCTAGTTTTCCCTTAGCTAAATCTTCTTGTTGCTTAAGGAACATGAAGAAGTTTGCCTCACTGATAAACGGGTTACCGCTTGTACCGAGCTTCTTCCTATTTTCAAAAAGGAAATTTTTATGTGGATGGTTCGAAAGGTTAACGTTCACAATAGGTGCCTGTAGTGAAATTTTTCTAATTTTCTCCATGCTAGTCAGGAACTGGCCAATAACTTCTGGATCATTGCTACTTACGCTATGCCCACCAACGATAAAAGCACGATATTGTTCGCCATTATCTTCAACAGTGAAGTCTAAGGAATAATCACCTTCCGTGTGGCCAGGTGTGAGATAGAACTTAAACTCATGTCCACCAATAGCCATAGAGCTATCGCTTTTTATCTCTATGTCTAAATTTGGAGGAAGGAACTTGTTCTCACCTTCGCTTTTGTTTGATTGCTGTATAGATAGTTCATGAGCGCTTTTGGTCATCACGACTTTGGAACCATACTTCTCTTGAAGTAACTGGGCGCCCCCAACGTGGTCAGAATGCCCATGAGTTACCAATATGTGCGTTATTGGCTTATCTTTTAGCCCTAGCTTCTCTAGGTTGATAGGTATCCACTCAGAGTAAGGGAAGTCAAGCGTATCAATGATAACAAGTCCGTCGTCTGTAGCAATGGCATATGATGAGACCCACTTGTCTCCTACATAATAGACATTATCAAACATCTGAAATGGTTCTACATAACCGTTCTTATCATTCATTGCTGGAACATATTGACTTAAGGAAGCAAAAGACGAAGCACTGAAAAGTAAACCTACAATAATTTTTTTCACGAAATCACACACAAATATATCCTTAATAATTTCTTATAGAACCTCGCGGATGAGAAAGCTCTAAACGATTTTCAGAGGCAAATACAACTGCAAATACTTTCTACTTAGCTTGAGTTTTAGCTGACCGAATCACTTGTAAACTCGAATCCCATTAACTGCCTATGTATTCATGATTCTTTTAGAGGTTAAATAAATGAACTCAATTGAAGCAGAGTCATGAAGCTTCACTTGAGGTTACCGGCACAGCACAATGTGATAAACCTCTTTCAAGCAAACATTTGAATGCGATTTTTCCAATTTAAGACATGTTCAATAAATGCATCAACTCTTGCAGGCCTTTTATCGCGGTCTCGATACATAATGAATACTTCTTTACCCGAGCATTGCCATTCTGGCAACAAAGGCAGCAGGTTATGTTGATCATGATTTAGCTCATGAAAGTAATAGGTTGGAATCCACGCAATTCCTAAACCATGGATGACGGCGTCTCTAACTAGCAGTACATCATTTGAAGTGAATTGAAACTTTAGCGGATGATCAAATGTTTCATTGGTGATTTGATTAACTAATTTCCATTGGCTGTCGTTGTTTACCGTAATTAGGCGATGATGAACAAGTTGTTCTGGATGGGTAATCGGTTGGTGTTGTTCTAAATAGCTTCGTGATGCACAAAGCGCAAATGGAATCGACCATAATTTCTGAGCAATCCAGTCTTGTTCAATAAGATCACCAAGACGAAAACTAACATCGACACGGTTAGATACAAGATTGATTTTTTCATTCTGTACATCTAAATCGATACATATCTTCGGATGTTGCTCTGCAAATTCATAAACGCACCGCTTTAACCACATCTGTGTCATGTTAATTGGCGCTGATATTTTGATCGTTCCGCTTAAAGACTGACGCTCAGTCGCAATTCTCGATGTCACATTATTTAAGCTAAGAAGTAACGGCTCACAGAGTTGATAATATTTTTCGCCATCAGTTGTTAACGCAAAGTGGTGTGCACTGCGATTAAATAGTCTGCAATTTAAGTTTATTTCCAGCCTTTTTAACTTCCGGCTTAGCGTGGCTAACGGGACATTAAGACGCTCAGATGCTTGTGTTAGGCTTTGATAGCGAGCAACAGAAACGAATAACAAAAGGTCATCCAAAGAGTGACGTTCCATATTTGGGATTAACCCTCTTAAATTTGGCTATTAAAAATCAAATATGAAATATATAGCATTATCGCGTCAAGTTAATTTTTATCAGGAAGATCTATGTCTAAGCATTTATCAATTTGGTGCGGTGTTGTTGTCGCTATCTTTTTTTGGTCTAGTAACTTTAACGTAATAAAGGCTATTAATAGCGATGTCTCTCCTTTGGATTCAGCGACGTTACGATTTTCCGTTGCAGCTTTAATACTCTTACTGATAAGAGGAACTAAACGCTCTCCATATGGAGCCAAACTCACACGAAAAAGTATGTTGTCGTTGTTTGTTATAGCAACCGTGGGTGTAACTATCCAAAACTTCTCTATTTTCTCTGCAATGAGCTTTACTACCCCAGTTAACGCAGCGGTTGTTCAGGCAAATCTACCACTTGTCACTATCTTGTTGTCGGGCTTTATTCTCAAAACTTCCATTTCGGTTAAAACTATTTTAGGTGCACTAATCAGTTTTTGTGGAGTGGTAATCGTCATTACAGGGGGAAATATTCATTCTATTAGCAGCAATAGTAATATTGGTGATCTATACATGTTATTTGCTTTAATTAGTGGGTGTTTATACACAATTCTAGCGAAGCGTTTAACATCTCATATCCCAGTAACTCAGCAGTTACGTTGGGTGTTAAGTATTGGTGCCATTCAAATGGTCGCTATAGCGATGTACCACGGCGACTTTAGCCGTAGCTTAAATGCCATAACATTTAAAGACCTATCACTAATAGCGTACATGAGCCTGTTTGGCACTTTGATCGCTTATTACTTTTGGATGAAAGGTGCTATCGTTCTTGGTCCAGATAAAATGTCTCCATTATTTAATATTATGCCGGTATTCACTCTACTGATTTCGTTCATTTCTGGTGAGCAGGCTCAATGGGAAAATGTTTTAGGCGTCTTTATCGTTGCGGCTGGCGTGTATATAGGTAACTCAGCACCTTTTGCTCGTTTACGGAAGGTGGTGGAGTAAAAATAGACGCCAACCTTAAGTCGCATTATTTAGAGCAATACTTTGTTAATTGGCATAAGTTTTCTTGGTTTCCAATAGGTACACTTTTCGCTTTCGTCGTTCACTCTTTTATCTAACTTTATTGAGTGCATGTCGAAAATCTTCAATCTTTTGCTAAGAGCGTTTTTTACTATGTAAAAAACAGAGGAGAATGACCATGAAAAAACGACTCAACTATATTGAAGTAGCGCCAAAAGCAATAGAAATCCTATACGCTCAGGAAGCTTACTTCCATGAACAATTTAGCCAATCAGAAACTATGAACATGATCATATGGGAACTGGTTAAGTTACGCATATCGCAAATCAATCAATGTGCATTTTGTATCGACATGCATAGTAAAGATGCGCTTAAGTTAGGTGAAAAGCCGGAACGCATATGGGGGCTTAGTGCATGGAAAGATATGCCATTCTACAGCGATGCAGAACACGTTGCACTAGGTTGGGCTGAATTACTAACTGCTGGCCTACCAGTAGATGATGATAGCTATCAGCTGACCTTGAATACCTTTGGAGAAGAAGCTATGGTCAACCTAACAATTGCGATCAACGCGATCAATAGTTGGAACCGAATAGTTAAGGCATTTAAGCCAAAGGTTGGAGTCTATAAACCTCGATAATTCTATTTGACGGTTCTTACTTGTAAGCCACTGCTTATACCTCAACTTAATAGGATGAAAAGTACATGTGTATCACTTTCTCATTTAAGTTGAGGTTAAATAGGATGATTCATTTGAACTTAGAATTTGATATTTTAAAACCTCAAAAGGCTTTAGCTGGCTATGTTCAAGCCATTTGGTCAGCATCCGTCAAACCTGATACGACGCAAACCGTACGTAAACAATTACTCAGTGATGCTGGTACAGGTGTGGTATTCATTTTACAGAATGAAGTACAAATAGATGGTGAGTGGCAGACGCCGGGGGTTGTCCTACTGCCTATAAGCATTCTGGCACATCAGGTCTGCCTACCGCCAGGCGCGGTGATGACTGGCGTACGCTTTCATCCTGCTGTTGGTTATCAACTATTTGGTAAACGTCTAGAACAGCTATTGCGGATTCAAGACGACCACCCTTTGGCTTCTTCTGCACTAGCAACATTTGAGTCTCTGCAAACAGCTCGTTCGCCATATGCAAGGATTTCTACGTTATATCGCTGGGTTCAAACACTGATTGAGGAATATGAACCGCAGTATGTCGGCCACATTATTGAACAACCTACAGGGACCATCAGTCAGCGCCAGAGAGAGCGCAATTTTCAGAAATGGTTGGGGATTACTCCTAAACATTACCAACGCATTAAACGAGTGAAGCACACTTTAGAGCAACTCCGAGCGCAACCCGATCTTACTTTATCGGAATTGGCGCTGGAGCAAGGCTTTTCCGATCAAGCACACATGACTAGAGAGTGTAAGCAGATTGCGCGCATGACACCGAAGCAGTATGTCCGAAAGAGAAACCTCTAAGCCTTATTAGCTTTCTACATCAAACCCAATTGATTCAGAATCGACGATATAATTGCTACAATGTTCGATCATATATCACCTACTTTTTAGAACGCTCATTCCAGCTTGATATGAGCTGGTTAGCTCGCTTTTGATGCCGCGTGCTGCTCTACCATAAACGCGATCACTTCTTCGTTTAAGCAAGATTTGCTGATGTATTGGCGTTGTTTACCAAGGTGAAGGATAAAGCCCAAATCAGTTTGTTCGAGTTGGTCGATTTCATTCCAAGCGAGGCTGCGGTCAACTTTACCGCTTTTGTAGCGCACGCCATCTGCATTCACTTCAAACACCACTTTACTGCCGCGGCTTGAGCTGATGGTTTGACGCCACAGCCACCAAGTTCTTTTGAAGTAAACGCTGCACGCTTCAATCACACTCAATACGATAAAGAACCAACCGACGTAACCGTTAGGTAGCAGTTCAAACTCCAATAAAACCACACCAAAAATTAGAAAGAGGATCCCTTTCAAATACGCTTGCGGGAACTTAACTGGCTGGCTAGTTTGATCATAACACTCAGCAAAAAATGGCTTGTCGAGTGTGTATTCTGTAGTGAATTCGAAATCTTTAGACATGTATGGTTACTTCAAGGCTTCTGTAAATGAGTATTCTTGGTTGCACTCTTGCAACGCGAGCATTGTAGCGCTTCTCTGGCTTTATCTTTAGCCCTTTTGATGCTGTTTTGTAAATCAATGATAACGAAACATTAGAAGACCTCGGTGCACTCGCCAAGATCAAACAAGGCGAACCATTTGGCTCGCCTTGTTAATTAATGACCTATATGACTTATGAGGTTTTCTACTTTAGAGGGTCGTTGTCTGGCAATGCACTGTGTATCCAGACTGCCAGTCGGTGTTTGATGCTTGCGCCGTCTAGCTTGCTTTCCGGTAATGGGGTGATCTGTTTGGCATCAACCAAGAATAGGTAAATCGCTTTTACTCTTAGAGGTTGTGGTGACTGAGGAAGGTCAAAGCCTTGTAGCTTCGCCATCTTCCCACCAATCTCTAGTGCCTTCTTAACCAGTTTGTCTTCATTGTGAAGTTTGGAGCTTTTTGACATTGATAAATCCTCTTCTTCGCTTCAATTAAGAATACATGAAGTGTCGCGTATGGCGTGTTAGTAAGCTCGCATATTGATAAGTTTATGCCTTCTTACCGAGTAACTGATTGAAAAACGACCTTAATTCGTCATCACCAAGATTGAGCAGGTAGTCACCAATATACCATTCAACAATCGATTGATTTGGATGTACCGTGACTTGCGGGTTACCAAACCAAATGCCCTTTTCCGTGGCAAACGTGTGTTGGAGTTCTTTCAACTCTTCGCAGCTAAATGGCAGGATAAGGTGCAACATGTTTGCTCGAGGTGCTGCCGAACGGCATTGCTGCAGACACTACATAAGGTGTTCTATTAATGATTTATTTAGAACAAAGATCCTGTTCACCGTAAACGAGCCATTTCGGCAAATATGCGGTTTCTGGAATTGTCCAGCCATACTTATCGTATGCCAATGCAGCAAGACCAATCAGTTTCAAAGAAACATTCCCTTTTGGCGAATAACGAACATCTTCATTCATGTAGAACTGGTAATGCGCCTCTAACGCATCTCTCAGTGCTTCTTGATAATGCGCCTCATCGCCATCGATAATGGCAACAAACACATTCACAAATGGAATAAACAAAGAATGTACATAGGGCACTCTGGTTGATTCTAAGTATTGCGGGGAGGATTTCTCCATCACAGTTTGCAATAACTCAGGTAACGCTGATGAATTGCTAAATACACCGTTAACGAACTCGACTAGCGCAACATCGAATGGATCTTTTAAACGCACTAACGACTCATCCATGATGGTCATCAGCTCTACGCCGCGCCAATCTCTCGCGGCCATCGTTAAACAGATTTCATCCAACCAAGCATCCATCGTTCCCCCTGCAACAGAACGGTTACCTACTTCCGAAAAATGTCGGTGCCCAACGGAGAATTCAACAACTTGCTCTGAATGATTGGCCAGTAAGTAGACGTTATTCAATAACTCAAGCGCTCTTTTTATATAAGCTGGCGAGGCCTGATGTTGTCCATATTTTGAAGCAGTAAAAAATGCCTGAAGCGAATCCCAAGCATCGCCTTTCATTCTTTTAAGAGGTTGCTTATAAAAAGATTGTTTTTCATCAAGCATTCTTTCCCAGAAGCTGTAGAAATCTTCATCTTCTTCACGAAAAATACGCAATTTTCTTTCTTCAGGTATCTCTAAATAATGATTCTTCATTGGTTCCATCGTTCCCTAGCCTCGCATTATAAGTTGTTCTAATTTTTTGCTGTGATGATATTCATCCTCAAAATCAAGCCGTGAATGATGCCGAAGTTGATTTATAAAATCAATTTATAATCAGTATGTTGTATCGAAAGTTAATGCTTAATTGAAATGAATCGAAAAGCCGCCTGTGTCCAGTTAGTTGTTTTGTAACAAGGTTTCGGCATAAGGCTACGATGATTAACTGATGTAGCCGATCAGATCGTAACTTCCTGATTTAGTTCCATCGAATTACGCAACAAAGCCCAATGATCTTGTAGATTTGTTTTGTTCGCTCAAACAGAGCCCGCAGCTGAGCCAACCTTTCATCGAACGGCATTGCTTCAGACACTGCATAAGGTGTTCTATTAATGATTTATTTAGAACAAAGATCATGCTCACCGTAAACAAGCCATTTAGGTAAATATGCGGCTTCTGGAATCGTCCAGCCATACTTATCGTATGCTAATGCAGCAAGACCAGTCAGTTTCAGAGAAACATTTCCTTTTGGCGAATAGCGAACATCTTCATTTATGTAGAACTGGTAATGCGCCTCTAACGCATCCCTCAGTGCCTCTTGATAATGTGCCTCATCGCCATCGATAATGGCAACAAACACATTCACAAATGGAATAAACAAAGAGTGTACATATGGCACTCTGGTTGATTCTAAGTATTGCGGAGAAGATTTCTCCATCACCGTTTGCAATAACTCAGGTAATGCTGATGAATTGCTAAATACACCGTTAACAAACTCGACCAGCGCAACATCGAAAGGATCTTTTAAACGCACTAACGACTCATCCATGATGGTCATCAGCTCTACGCAGCGCCAATCTCTCGCGGCCATCGCTAAACAGATTTCATCCAACCAAGCATCCATCGTTCCCCCTGCAATAGAACGGTTACCTACTTCCGAAAAATGTCGGTGCCCAACGGAGAATTCAACAACTTGCTCTGAATGATTGGCCAGTAAGTAGACGTTATTCAATAACTCAAGCGCTCTTTTTATATAAGCTGGCGAGGCCTGATGTTGTCCATATTTTGAAGCAGTAAAAAATGCCTGAAGCGAATCCCAAGCATCGCCTTTCATTCTTTTAAGAGGTTGCTTATAAAAAGATTGTTTTTCATCAAGCATTCTTTCCCAGAAGCTGTAGAAATCTTCATCTTCTTCACGAAAAATACGCAATTTTCTTTCTTCAGGTATCTCTAAATAATGATTCTTCATTGGTTCCATCGTTCCCTAGCCTCGCATTATAAGTTGTTCTAATTTTTTGCTGTGATGATATTCATCCTCAAAATCAAGCCGTGAATGATGCCGAAGTTGATTTATAAAATCAATTTATAATCAGTATGTTGTATCGAAAGTTAATGCTTAATTGAAATGAATCGAAAAGCCGAAAAACATTTGAAATATAAGGCTACCGCACAAGCCGCGATGGGTAAGCCAGAACGTACCTGTCCATAAACAGTGGACGACGAACACTGACTTTGTGGAGTAAAGATAGACAGATATTCACCATTGTGTTCGCCTTTCTTTTTCTGTCGCTTTCGATAATACTCTTGCGCAATATTACTCAGCTGGAAAATTTTATGCCTCAAGCAAACTCTGTGGTCGTACTCGACTTTGAAACCACAGGTCTCTCTCCTACTTTAGGTGATCGCGCAATAGAAATTGGTGCAGTAAAGTTAGTCAATGGCGAGGTTGTCGATAGTTTTCAGCAACTCATGAATCCCGGTTTCAGAGTGAGTTCTTTCATTGAGAACTACACCGGCATTACCAACAATATGTTGCGATCGGCACCAAGCTGCGAAGAGGTAATGGCGTCATTTAGTGAGTTCATTGCAGGCGAAAACCTTATCGCTCACAACGCGTCCTTCGATAAACGATTTTTAGATGCGGAGCTTGAACGAATCAACTGTGGTTATTCGGGTGAGTTTGCTTGCTCCTTACTAGTGGCAAGACGGCTCATTCAAGAAGCCCCATCACATAAGCTAGGTGAACTTGTTCGCTATAAAAATATCGACAACGACGGTGTTTTCCACCGAGCACTAGCCGATGCGCAAATGACAGCCAAGCTTTGGCTCTTAATGGTCGAAGGGATAGAAAACTCAGGCGTCGAAAAACCAAGTTTTCAGTTGATGCAAACGGTCAGTAAAACAGCCAAAGGAAAAGTCGACCTGCTACTCGCCAAAAGCCGTGCGTAACCCCCTCCGAACTAAAAGCTGATTCTAGTCTCTTAGACGTTTAAGTGATTTTCGATATACATGCGATATTGGTTATCCCAGTTAATTTCCTAATCCGAAAGCGGCAGTTCGCTGGTCTCACCAACCAAACTGGCTTACTATGCCAGGTACCTAAAACGCTTTGTGAGTCACTCATGAGCAGAAAAAATAACAAAAATCTCAGCATTCTTCTTAAACTCAACACCTTTATTGCACCTTATAAATGGCGGGTTGCGGCAGCCTTGGTTGCCCTTGTCGCGACAGCAAGTTTGACGTTATCCGTTGGCTATGGAGTGCGCATTCTTATCGACCAAGGCTTTGCTCAGCAATCATTGCAAGAGCTCACCAATGCGATTCAGTTTATTGTCGGTGTCACATTGTGTATTGCCATTGGGACTTTCTTTCGCTTTTACCTTGTCTCTGCCGTAGGTGAGCGCGTTAGTGCGGATATTCGCCTTGCGGTGTTTAACCATGTGATTACGCTGCATCCGAGCTATTTTGAGACTAACAGTAGTGGCGACATAATGTCGCGCCTGACTACCGATACCACATTGCTGCAAAGCATTATCGGTTCATCGTTCTCAATGGCGATGCGTAGCGCTTTGATGTGCTTTGGTGCCATCATTATGTTATTCGCTACCAACGTTAAGCTCACGCTGATTGTGCTTGCTTCTGTGCCTTTGGTTTTGGTACCAATTTTGTTTTATGGACGACGTGTGCGTGCGCTCTCTCGTCAAAGTCAGGACTCAATGGCTGATGTTGGCAGCTACGCTGGAGAAGCGATAGAACATATTAAAACCGTGCAAAGTTTTAGCTCAGAGTCGCATGAACAAGCGGCTTTCGCTGTCGAGGTGGAAAAAGCTTATGAAATAGGCAGACAGAGAGTAAAACAGCGCGCGATCCTGATATCAGGCGTTATTGTGATTGTGTTCAGCGCGATTTCAGGCATGCTTTGGGTAGGCGGCAGCGATGTGATTCACGGAAAAATGTCTGCGGGTGACCTAGCCGCATTTGTGTTTTATGCCATTATGGTTGCCTCATCGACTGCAACCATTTCCGAAGTCATGGGTGAATTGCAAAGAGCCGCAGGTGCTACCGAACGGCTGATTGAGATCCTTCAAGTAGACAGTGATATTAAAGCGCCAAGCAACCATTTGCCTGTCCGTTCCGACATGCCTGCTGAGATTAACTTTAATTCGGTGAGTTTCAACTACCCTTCTCGCCTAAATCAACCAGCAATCAAAGAATTAAATCTAACCGCTGAACAAGGAAAAGTACTGGCGTTAGTCGGCCCTTCTGGTGCAGGTAAAACAACACTATTCGAACTGCTGCAACGATTTTATGACCCACAGCAAGGGCAAGTGTTGTTTGGTGGTGAAGATATTCGACAGTTCGACCCAAACGAACTTCGACGTCAAATGGCGCTCGTACCACAACAACCAGCGCTGTTTAGCCATGATGTTTTCCATAATATTCGCTACGGTAATCCTAAAGCGACGGATGAACAAGTTATCGAAGCCGCGAAAAAAGCCCATGCCCATGAGTTTATTGAGAAGCTTCCCGAAGGCTATCACAGCTTTTTAGGCGAGCGCGGCGTTAGGCTATCGGGCGGACAAAAGCAGCGCATTGCGATTGCTCGCGCGATTCTAAAAGATCCAAAAATCTTACTGCTAGACGAAGCTACCAGCGCCCTTGATAGTGAAAGTGAACATCACGTTCAGCAAGCACTTGAAGCTCTAATGAAAGGACGCACAACGTTGATTATTGCTCATCGTCTTTCGACTATCCAACATGCGGATAAAATTGCGGTGCTCGACAATGGCGAGTTAGTCGATGTTGGTAACCACCAATCATTAATGCAAAGCTGTGAGTTGTATCAGCGACTTGTGGCATTGCAATTTAAGCACTTGGAGTAACGCCTAGTTAAGCGTTCAAAAGTAAGCAAAGGCGGACCAAATAATTTAATAACAGGAGTTTAACGATGTTTTTGTGTCAGTCCAGCGAGCCTTGGCGAGACTAAGAATCTAGCTCTGAGTGGTTAATGAGATAATTTAGACCATGAAGAGCTAGGGTAGAAGATCCCACATCATGTCCCATCGTCGCTGTACAAGGTGACGAAATACAAAAGATGCCACTCGCAGTTAAACGAGCGGCATTAAACCAAGCAGCTCGTCTTTTAACAAAGGAATTCCAGTAACCAGCGTATTCTCCCTTCAACTAGAAACACTCGTTCACAACTACCATATAAAACCCAATCAGCTTCATTTGTAATAATTCAGGTTTCAAAAATAGGAAATCATTACTGAAAAAGTTTACCGCGTTTTGTGTTGCTATCTATGGTTACAATATTTGAGACATCAATGCCTTTAAACCAAGCAACACAAAAGCGGCACCGATATGAACAGCGAAGCGAAACAACTATTTTCTTATCTATGTCAGCGATACGATGCGCTTTCTCAAGAGCTTGAGTCTCGCCCTTTTCCTGAATTTTCTGAGACTATTACTCATCCTCTTGGGCACTGTTTAGTCCGTTGCCCAGCAGGTAGCCAACGCTTTTCTATTGTAGCAGTCAACTTTGCACCCTCCATTCGCGGGCAAGGCGTGCTTACTGCATTTATCGACTACATCAAAAGCAATCCTTACCACTACCAAGGTGTTGAGGTTGCAATCATTGAAAACAAGAACTTAGCTAAACGGCTTTTGTCTCTTGGCTGGAAGTACAAGTCCCTGTTTGGCAAAATTTTCTTCGCTAGCAAGCCGACCCTAGTAAAGGACTTTCAGTCTACGTAATGGTTATTACGACACCGCATCGGTATCCAAAGTAAAGCCATCACTCAAAATCCGTAAGCATGTTGAAAAAAACTTGGCGATCTTCTGCAGTACTTCCTCGATGAGCAGTGTATTCAACGTGCGCGTCTGCGCTGGCTTTTGGGGATAGATTGATGCCCCATAACGCATTAATTTGATTTGGTACGATGGAATAACGCATATCAACAATTCGCATTTCATTATTCGGATCCTTCGCTACAAAACCGTTTGAAAACCAACGGAAACGTTCGATGTCTTTTGCTTGTTGCGATTGCGGGTTTAGCCACGGAAATTGCTCTTTTATATTTAACTTTGGAGTTGATTCGCCAGGGTAAATTTTTATTGAACGCCCCACCCTTACGGCATCTACATAGTAGCTCTCTTCCGTTTCATAAATTAGTTTCCAAACCAAAAGATTGCTGAAACTTGGTTTGGCTTTTAATTGTATAGCGTTGTGTTGTCGCTCTTTGACGATTTCCCAACCAGCTACTTCTGCTCTATCTCGCTGGATCATTCCAAGACTTAGGTAAGCCAGGCACCATAAAAATGCAATGCGGGCATAGTTTGGGCTTCGCTTCAGTGCAACAAACAAAAGCAATATTAAAATAGGGAGTGTGAACGCGGGGTCGATTACCGAAATAGTGTTCCAAGCATAACGCGTGTTGCTTATCGGCCATAGAAGCTGTGTTCCATAACTGGTGCATGCGTCTAATAACGCATGGGTACTATAACCAAGCGCGCAGTAAAACCAACTCTGCCGGAAGCTTAGTCCTCGCTTTTTTGCGAACAATGGATACAACACCAAAGCACAAATGAAACTACCAAACGGGATAAACAAGAGCGAGTGAGTAAATTGGCGATGGTATTCCAAATACAGCAAAGGATCAGTTGAAGAACGGATGAGCACATCTAAATCCGGAGCCATCCCAGAGACCACGCCCAACACGCCAACAACTGCAAGGTTTCGCTTGTTGCTCACGGCCAGTGGCAAAGCTGCACCCAATAAACCTTGCGTTAACGGATCCATCGTTCACTTCCTTTAGATAGATGAAGCTCAGCTGGAAAGCGTACACGCTCAATAGTCGGTTCCAATTTAAAAACCAGAAGGTTCTTCGACATAAATTATCCGCATTTAAGTGGAAAACAATACACGACTTAGTCATGCATTTGCTTGTTTAGCAACAAACACCTTGATTTAGTGTAAGAAGGAATCACGCCGTTCGCTAGTGAACGAACAAATCTGAGTCTAGGCTTGTTTGGTATTTCAAACCCGAAGGTTTATCTGACGCGAAAAAACAAGGCGAACCAAATGGCTCGCCTTGTTTCTAATTTACTGAACGATAAACGACAGGTGTTTAGTCTTGAGGATTCTCTTTCGCGTTGATTTCAGCGTAAGTGTGCAGCAGCTCCGTCAATGTTTTTACCCACGCAAAAACATCCGAAGGTGCATTTTCGATTAGTTTTTCCACTAGAGCACAGTGTGTTTCTAGCGTGATGGCCTCTTCCAAACGGAATGAGATCGCGTAGAAATGCCAAAGCACCAATCGCGTCATTCGCTCGCTATTTTGCTTTGCGTTGTCTGAGTCATCAAACGCTTGTTGAATTTCACTCAGTGCGATTGCTGTCATGCGTAGCATTGCATCAAGACGTGCAGACAACATGCGGTCTTCACTATCCACTTCTTCTTGATCAAAAGTGAACAGCTCATTCATCACGTCTTCTGGCACCATTTTACTGATCATACGAGCACTAAACTCTTCCAGCTCATGGCGAGGCATAGTTACAAGACAATCGAAGGTGTAATCACGAAGCATAAAATCACTCTAGGTTAGAAATCAATTTCAGCCTCGCATTCTAAATATTGAAATTTCAATTGCCAGTGTTAATTTCTATCCATCTACGAAAAACTACAAAACACCGTTGATTGCAATACCAACACCAATCCGCTGCTGATTATGATCATAGTCGATCAAACTCTTACCATAACCCGCTGAGTATTGTGCGTACCCCTGAACTTTGCCCCAAATCGGAAATGACACACCGAGTTCTGCAAAACCCTTATGTGTTTGAAAGTTCTGGCGACCTAAAAAGGTAAACTCGTAACCATTCCACTTGTAAGCACTCGATAGCTCAAAGTGTCCCATATAGTCTTCGATATCCGGGTTATCATCACCTTTGGGATCATTAGGCGATGTCTTTTCATCTTCAGGTATACGCCACCAAGGCTGGATAGAAACCGCAAAATTGTCTTTTGCAAAGGTTAAGTTGGCATAGACACGGTTCCAACTGCGCGATAGCTCCTGTCTCTGACCGTTAGACTCATGTTCAATACCAAAACCTAACCAAGTCGAACCATCAAGTGGTTTCCAGTCTGTTGGGGTGTAGTAAAAAAGCTCTGGACGATAATTGGTTTCACGGAATGGACGAGATGCTGCACCCGTGTATACCTGCCAAAATGATTTAAGAGTCATTCCAAAAAACAGACCATCGCCATCAAACAACAAGTCATCATAGTTCATTGGTACTTTAAAACTGATTTGGAACTCCGCCTCTTCCTTACGCAGTTCATCGCCGTATTTGGTGTCGGCATACGCGCGTTTATTTACACGATCACTGTATGTAAACGGAAGAATATAGTTAACGCGATGCGCGACCAGACTAAACGGTTCGAACGCGTTTTCTCGTTCTGATTCCAAACGCTTGTCGACCAAACTTTCCTGAAGTTCTTCAGGCTCTTCAATTTCTGGATCAGCGGGCACTGTGCTGGTTACTGTGTCAAGCTCACACTGCCCGCGAATGCTCTTTATGGTTTCCTCACCTTTGCTTTGCTTTATTTTGTCTAACAAGCATAAATCATAAGCACTGGCTGTTTCTCCCATCGCAACTGGCGCTGCCAATAAACTCAGTATTGATATCCCTGCCACTTTTGAAGCCATCTGAAACCCTTAATATTCTTTATGTCAAACCAGATAATTTTAGTTTTTCTTGGTAAACCGCTTGCCATTCTGACGTTAAGGCTATGTTAAATGTCCGCCGACTTTACGTCTTGGATAAATGCAACAGACTTTAGACATATCGGTCAACTATGATCAAAGCGCAAAAAACAACCAAGAGTTGAGCATCATAGATAAAAACTACTCGTTTGCATGATGCTCATGCTCTCTATGCAAAAATACTGGCTCGTAACTTTGATTGCAAACCCGGCTATGAATAAACCCAAACCATAACCCAAATGCGCCAATGTGCTAAGAAAACGGGCTTTCCAAGGTGTTGGGGTTTTACTCGCAGCAAAACCAAATCCTAGACAAGGTTGAATGACCAAAAATGGGAAGATCAACGTTACCACGCCTGTAATTAAGCTGGGCATTAGACTGGGCTCTACCAACCAATGATGACCAAAAACAGTAACGTGAGCCAAAGCGAAAGTAACGCCGATGGCATAATGAAAAAACCAGCCCAGTGACTTTTCTCCCGGCATCGCCTCTGACGCCATAATTGGCGCATGCATAAGCTTTCCTTGGGGCATGTACAAAACCCAGCGCGCAACCAACGCATAGTTTAATGAAGGAATACCAAACACTCTCCTTTGTAACCATGCCCATAAATCCATTATCAAAGTGGCACCAATCCCTATTAGCACCGCTTGCAATCCCATTAAAAGCAGCATTTTTCTCTCCTCAAGTTTTTGATTTGTTAAGGTCTTAGTTGCATGCTACAACTTAAAGCCAACTTGAAGTCAATGGGGAATAATATGGATATTGCAGAAGTGGTTAGAACATCAGGATTGCCGACTTCAACGCTCAGGTACTACGAACAGCTGGGGTTAATTCGCTCGATAGGAAGGAATGGATTGAGACGCCAATATTCACCAGAGGTACTCAATACACTCAATTTAATTAGTTTGGGGCGTATCGCTGGAATATCGCTTAACGAAATGGCAGAAATGTTGAATCAATCAGAAGTTTCAAAGCCATATATCGATCGTGACTTACTAACGAAAAAGGCACTTGAGATTGATGAGCAAATAAAACGTTTGAAAGCGGTGCGAGACAGCCTAAACCATGTTGCCACCTGCCCTCATGAGTCACATATGGACTGTTCTTCATTTCAAAGGCTTATGAAGGTCGTAAAGCGTTATGTCCCCCAAAAGCAGAGATAAACCGCGCTCACTACCGTCCTATTCTTAATTTAAAAGGAAGTAACTCGACATGGAGGGTTACTTCCTCTCATATTACTTAGCTTTCGCTTTTACGTACTTCTTCACTTTTTTCATCGCCATTTTTTGCTTCAGCGGTGAAAGGTAATCAATGAACAAGTTACCAGATAGGTGATCAATTTCGTGCTGCATCACAATCGCCAAGAACTCATCGCTCTCGATTGTAATCGGGTTGCCATCACGGTCTAGTGCAGAAACAACAACTGACGTGTAACGCTCTACATCTGCGTAGTACTCAGGAACAGATAGGCACCCTTCTTGACCAAGTGCTTTGTTTTCTCCGCTCACCACTTCTGGGTTAACCAAGATTAAAGGATCATTGCGTTCGTCAGAGATATCGATGACAACAACCGCCTCTTTTCTGCCTACTTGGGTTGAAGCTAAACCGATACCATTGCCCGTTGCGTAAAGTGTTTCTAGCATATCGTCTATCAGCGTTTGTACTGTCGATACATCAGTGACTTTTTCTGCTTTTACTTTAAGCCTTGGGTCTGGAATGGAGAGAATTTCGAGGACTGCCATACTTACCTTTCATATCTATAAATCGTAATTCGTGGCGAATTATACACACGTTTCTCGATACATAAACCTGCTAAGCAATCTTGCGCACAAGGCATAAACCATTAACTCAAACTACAACACAATAAATGGGTTTGCCTTTTAGACAAAAAATCCTACAAACAGGAAACTAAAACGCCAGCACATTATGGCTGACGTCTTGTCATGATCCTAATTGAATCGTTTGTTGTATTTTATCTACTGACTTTCCTTGGCTTTGAGTAATACTCTAATCGCCATTTTCTCACCACTTTTTAAAATTAAGTAGGCGATGCCAATCGTTATTAGCATTATGATAGCAATAAAAATACTTACCCCACCGAGCTCAGATAATAAATAAAACGGAGAAATATCTAACGACATTAAGATAAGAGAGAACACTACCAAACTTGCTAAAGTCCACAGTAAAACAGCATACCATCTTGTTTTTGATGGCATTACATCTCCAGTCTTGTAGCCGAAGTAATAACCAACACTCATGGCTGGGATTAACGTGCTAAGAAAGCCTGTACCACTCATTTCTATCCCAACAATATATTCAATGGCCAACAGCAATGCAGCCCAACAAACGGACGCCAGACACAACAGAGACGTAACAAGAAGTACCGATGGTGGCTGGTTTATTTCTGATTCTGAATAGTTATTTTTTAATTCCACTTTCATTTCCTTCCATTTATTTGAATAAAATAAGCGTTTTAGATCATGCTTCCGCTTGGACAACCTAGAGAAACAACACCGCCATAACTCGTTGTTGGCGTAACTACCATGACTAAATCAACAGGAAGAAACACAACGTCCGTTGCTAACGACAAAGGAATGTCAATCAATGATAGTGGGTATAACGCGATAGAAGTAATATCAGCTCTTAAATAGCAAGGTTGTCGTGCGACTGATAACGCGGTGCCTGAAAACGGCTTTCCGTATCCGCCACCAGCATGCGCATCTATAGACGAACACCCCACCATTAAAGATGCTGACACCACAAGAAATACAACTTGTAGCTTTTTAAATAGTTTTATTTTCATTTAACCTAGATTCCAACTAACTGTTATTTTTTAAAACTAACCCCTCTCTCTCAAATTGTATATTCAATAAGTTTACTCATATGGGCCCAGTGCAACCATGTTAATACGTTCTATGTATCAGAAACAATTCATTTATTTCCAATGACACTAGTGAGATTATGCGACGTGATTGGAATCTCACTTAAGTTTTCATGGACCTATCGCGCTGAAAATTGAAGCCTCTACCTGTCATAGAATAAAAAGCCGTCAAAGCCAGTGGTTCTGACGGCTTTTTGTAAGCGCCCCGTGGGCATTACCTACACCATTATTGCTTGAAGCTTATCTAGTGACAGACCTAGATAGCTAATAGTCGCACTTGCTGTCGGAGGATTTTATTGGCTTTTACGCGGACTTTAACCAACACATCACCATCGACCAACCTAAGGTCGAATATTGGTGAATGTCGCGATGGTGACTCCATCACTTTGTGACGACAACGATTTTACGTCTGCGCTAAAGTAATATGGATTAAGTGGCATTTTGCTCTCTGCTGGTCGCGCGTAGTAAAGCTTGGCGGGCTGTTTTGCCATTTGTTGCGCGTACAAATACCCGACCAACGCATGTTCAAACTGGTGGTAACCATTTCCCCAATGGAACGCTTTGGTTGATTTAGGGCTTAGACCAACACCTCCGTACTGATGATCCACCCATACGTCCATAAAAGTGGGTAACGTGTATTGAAGCGTTTCTTTCATCGAACCATCAATAAGGGAAACTGTCATTGCCGCTTGATCGAGCTCTGCCCATTCCCAAGACGAGCTGTAATGCTTGTGCGGTCTTGATTGCCAAGCAGGAATGCTCTCTTGCGTCCATTTACCCTGCCATTCTGGAGAGAAGAGCGCTTTGACTTGCTCAAAGTTTTGCTGGTATTGCGCTTGTTTAAGCGTGTGTTTCATTCCTTTGAAACCAAACTCTGTCCACTTTGAATTTTCCAACAACTGACCTGTCAGATACGTCATCCAATACGCCTTGATGGTGTGTCCAAAATCATTGTGTTTCGCATCTGGCATCATTACCGCTTTGTGGTGTATCGCGCCATAAAAGCGCTGCTCTTTGACGGAATGGTAGTTATCTATCATCACTTGCGTCAGCCATTGCAGATCTTGCTTCCACTTGGCTTGCGCTGGTTCTGGTAAAAGTGGCGCCGTTAACAACAGGTAGCCATTAATTTGGTCAAGTTGAGCGACTAACTCTTGCTGCTTCTCACTTTCCCCATCACCATCTTTCAAAACCCACGCCAGACCGCGATCATCGCTTCGTCGGTATTGTTTAAATATAAACGCTTGCTGGTCGATAAGTGCTTGTTCAACCTTTGGATCTTGCGTCAAGTAGTAGTACATCGCCAAGCCCACCAAAGCGTAAGCTTGGTCTTGAGAAGTTCGCTGTTGCCACTCCATCCCCGGTTTTCCACTACGCGTAAAGCTCACGAAGCCGCCGTTTTTCTCATCTTGTAGATGATCAATCAGGTAATAAGCACCTTTCTTTGCCAGCTCTAATGCTTGCTTGTCACCCGTAAGATGAAAAAGCACGCCATAAGCGTAAGTTTGGCGCGATTTCATGCGGGTGTATTCGCGATCGAAGTGCGGGCTAATCCACCCTTTGTTTAATTCTTCACACGGCTTTTTTGGGTCGAGAATGACACCGTTATCACAACGAAATGTCGGAAAATTCCCCGCAGGTTGTCCATGCGCGCTTTCCATCATCCAATATGGGGCTAGGCCATTCGTCACATGGTTTAACCAATAATCCCCCGAAGGCAGGCCTACATCAGCAAAGCTGCTCATGCTCGTCGTTGCGAGCAATAAGGTAAGATATTTAAAAGACATAACACTCAATTAAGTTATTGAATTTTATCCAGTATAAATAACTCCCTTTACGCATATTGTTGTCGTGCTCACAATCGCCTTACGCATTTGTTTGCATCAATCATCTTTTAGCCTTGTTCGATAACTGAGCCGAGAATAAACGCTACTCTGTCTTCGACTGACATTTTGGGCACTTCGATCAATTGATAACCAAATTTGTGATAAGCGTTGACCATCTGTTGATACGTAGCCACCGCTTCAGAAAAATCTTGCTTTCGCTCTTCGTCATTGCTGAATATCGATGCCCAAGGTGGAAAAATGAACACTTGAGAATGATAACGAAGCGTCTGGCAATGCGTGATGAGCTCATGCGAGATTGGCAGTTGTTCCAACTTACTGTAGCCATATACGTCCACAATACTGCGATCAAAAAACACATTCCCTTGGTGGACATTGAAAGCTCGGTAATTGCTCACTTCTGCCTTCACCATTTCGTCTCGAAAAGCTTGTTTGTCATTCCAAGGTAATGCTGAACCGTGATTGGCAACCTGCGTTTGTATCACGTGACGACCGGTTTCTGGCGCGCAGATAAAGCCTTGTGTTTTTAGCTGTTCGATTACCGAAGTTTTCCCTGCACCGGAACCACCAGTGAATACGATGAGTTTATTCAAAATTGTTTCCTTATTTTTTGTTTGAGTGAAGTAATGCGTGTACAGCCAAGAAAATGGGCATCATCTGGCGTTTGAAATTGGCATTTGGCACGCCAGCGTTAAGCGAGATCGGTAGTGGGAAATTTGGGGAATAGAACTGGGCAGTGAAGAGATATACAAAGTAAGAACCGAAACGACGTGTTCATCGGTTATGGAAAACGGAGGAATGCTGAGTGAAGCAAGCTCGCCCAAAATACTGGGTTGGGAAATGGTGCGATTGGTTCTGCTAGTTAACGCGTCAATTGGATATCTATATCAAGAAAATGGCACCTAAGCCTAAGAACGCAAAGAAACCGACGACATCGGTAACGGTCGTCAATACTACCGAGCCAGCCACGGCGGGGTCAATGTTAAACTTCTTCAACGTGAATGGTATCAACGTACCCGATGCCGCGGCCGCCAAACTATTGAGGAAAATGGCACAGCAAATAATAAGCGCCAATGGCAAAGAGTCAAACACCATGTAAACGACACCCGCGATCACCAATCCCATAATTAAACCATTAATGGTGGCGATTTTTAATTCCTTATTCACCAATAGCTTCAAGTTACTTTGGTGCAAGTGGTTTAGTGCGATACCTCGAATGGCCACCGCTAAGGTTTGGCTACCCGCGATGCCGCCCATGCTCGCCACGACAGGCATTAAGATCGCAAGCGCAACGACTTGCTCGACCACATTATCAAAAAGCCCAATGATGGCGGAGGCTACGAAAGCGGTCAGCAAGTTAATCACCAACCAAAGTGCTCTTAGCCTTGTCGCCACGCTTAATGGTGTAAACAAATCTTCTTCGCTTCGTACGTTTTCTGCCACTACAGCTTGTAGGCTGAGTTCACGCAAGGTAATCGCGATGGTCGCCATCGACAAGACGCCCATAATTTTGCCACCAGCCATGATAGGAAACCAATGTGCTCCACCATCAATCGAGACTTGTTTGCTGACGCTTTGAATCGTTTGAATATCTTCTAGAATTGGCGTAACTACGGTCAAGTCGGTAAGTTTGATATGATTTTCGTGCAGCAACAGGGTTTGCGGCTCTATCGTACCAATCACACCACTTGCATCACGCACAATAATCAACCGCACTGGACTTTGCCCACGTTTTAGCAGCTCGGTTTTGATGCCTCCTACGCTGTTTTTAGGGTTTGCGACCAGAAAGTGAGGCTCGGCATAACGTCCAACTTTGTTGTCTTCATACGACAATGCTTGTTGGATATGCGCGACAGACTCTTCACTTTGATCAATAAGGTATTCATCTACAAATTCGGTCGGTAGAAAGTCTGCAAAGATGATCAGTTCCGAATCCGTGATGTACGCTAAGCGTTCATGTTGCAGCTCTTTGTTGAGTGATTGATGAATGTGCTTGGCGGTGTCGTATCGCAGCAAATTTAATACCGTCCAGTACTTCTCTGGCGGCACTGCTTCTATGACACGCTTACGGTAAGCAATGTTGACCGATTCCAAAATGTTCGCAATCTGTGCTTCTTGATAGTCTTTCAAAAAGCTCAAGTCTTCGGTCGATTCTATCGCTTTAATGATCTCAGCAAGCAAATGTGGCACTTTGCGGTTAATTTGCAATTGGTTGGAATCTATCATTACTTTTACCTATAGCTTTCACTACCACATTCGCCGCATTGACGATATGTGCTATCCGAAGGCATGAATTCTTGATGTTAAAATTCTAGGCGATAGTTGACTTAATTGCGGAATTTATATTTCGCTCGCAGAAACAAAACGCCTCTGCATCAGTTCATGGTATAGACTTGAATGTGTGTCAGGCTCATTCGCCTTGTTTGATAATGGAGTAATCAATGGCACCTGTATTTTTTCTGACTCAGCAGGCCGCCTTACCAAGTCGTAAGGTGCTTCGTAAAGTGATTCAATTTTCGACAGCGTTGGCTCAGCCTATTGTGGTTTTAGTGGAAGACCATCGCCGAAGTGAAGATCACGCATTCGCTCATTTTCTCAGTTTCAACTCTGACCATATAGAAAAAAGACAAGCTGAGTTTGAAGCTTGGACCTTAAAGTTCAACGCATTAATTGTCGAACTTTGTGAAGAAGAAGAGCTTGAAACGCCAACGCTCTCTTACGAGCATTTCAAAGGGAGTCATTGGGTTGAGCAAGTTGCGAAACGACTTGTTGACCACACTGACTTACTGCTCGTGGGACACTTTAACAAACACGAGATTCAAACGATGCTCACAGAACTAGCACAACAAGATTGCGACTTGTTGCTACTGAGTGAGCGTTCATGGCCTTCTCACGCCAACATGCTTTGTGCAATCGACCCACTTCATCGAGGGGATGAAAAGTCGATAGTAGATAAAGCCATCGTCTCGCGAGGCTCAAAATTAGAACAAACCTTAAGCGGGAAAATGACGCTCGTTTACTGCCGATACGTCGCGCCATACCTCTCTCGCTATCGTGCAGAGATATTAAGCAACCAAAAAGCAGGCATTACAGATTTTATTAGTGCGCAAAGGTTAACTCGAGTACCACTACTGCTGCCAGAAGGAAACCCTGAAACGGCGTTACCAAAAGCAGTTAAGCAATCACAAGCAGCGATTTTGATTATGGGGGCATGTAAACGAAGCATGTCATCTCAATTTTGGTCTGGCAGCACTGTAGACACGTTACTTGATCAACCACCTTGTGACCTACTGTTGGTCAACAGCTCCAAGGGCTGACTAGGTATTCCCTATTAACCTATCCTTTCAATACCAAGCGCAGTTATTGGCTCTTTACATCTTCTAACTGCGCGGCTTCATGTTCCGCGTTCAAGGCTTGTTTCTGCTGCTGTTTTATCTCATCCCAACTGCGTCCCGATTCAATCGCAGATACACGCTGCTCGTATTTAGTGCAGGCTCTTTCGAGTACTTTCTCAGGATCTATACCCTTTTCTCTTTCCAGCGCTTTTAATACGTTAAGGTAGTTCCACAACACATCGCCTAACTCGTCTTCCAAATGACAAAGGCGATCCTCGCGAATCTCTTCGCGGACTTCATCAACTTCTTTGCCAATGGCCTCCAGATAAGTCTCTACGCCTTTAAACCAAGTATTGGTTTGGTCATATTGAGATTTTCTCGTCGCAATTGCATACAGCTCATCAAATTTCTTCATTGCCTCTCCGTAGAACACGTTTTTATTTATGCCTTTTTAGGACGAATAAACTTCCCTTTAGCCGTCACTCTAACTTCGCTTTCGACCCGCAATTGAGCCACCAGTTGATATATACCGCGTCGTTCACCTTCACAGTGTGCAGTAATCGTGACTCGATCATCTAACTGAATAGGTGCATGGTAGCGCACATCCAACTGCGCCGTAAGGGCTTGAATGTCTCTAGATAACAAACAATGCGTCATTGCACCATCGAGAAGCGAACTGGCAATACCACCATGCAACAGGTCTGTGTAACCTTGATGACGCGGTAAAACGTGAAACTCTCCGACAACAGAGCCATCGGCTAGGTATTGGTAGTTCACGGCCAAAGAGTTCGGATTCACATTAATTGAAGAACAAACCGCACATTGATGATGAGACTCGTGAGTGTAATGACAGTAGCTGTTTGTGGACATGATAGTTACTCGGTTTCTCAAAAGAGTAATTAGCATATGCCAATAATTAAAAAGAAACGGCGAGTAATCTTTGTTTGCATGTTGCAGGGCCAGCAACCTCGCTTTTCATAACACTAAATAATCATTTTAATAATTAACGATAATTTCCAGTTTATTTAGAGTGACGATATGGTTTGCATAGTGATTACGCAACGTTATGAAAAGGCGACTTATGAAGTTTCTCCACACGATGATCCGTGTAGCTGACCTAGACAAATCTATCGAATTTTATACAAAAGTTCTGGGAATGAGTGTTTTGGATCGTTTTGAAAACCAAGAATACCGTTACTCACTGGTGTTTGTTGGTAACCCTGATCAACCAGATGGCGCGACCATCGAGCTAACTTATAACTGGGATACCGACAGTTACGACTTGGGTAACGCATTCGGACACATGGCACTGGGGTCTGAAGATATTTACGCCGCTTGCGAAAAAATTAAAGCGCTTGGTGGCAACGTTACTCGCGAGCCAGGTCCAATGAAAGGCGGAGAAACTCACATCGCGTTCATTAAAGATCCCGATGGTTACCAAATCGAACTCATCCAAACTCAAAAATAACGAGGTTTCCTATGACAGACGCATTATTTCAACCCATTCAACTTGGCTCTCTCTCATTAAAAAACCGTATCGTTATGCCTCCGATGACGCGCTCTCGTGCTTCTCAACCAGGTAATATCGCTAACGACATGATGGCGACCTACTATGCTCAACGTGCTGAAGCGGGCCTAATCGTTGCTGAAGGCACACAAATTTCGCCAATGGGTCAAGGCTATGCATGGACACCAGGCATTTACAGCCCAGAGCAAATTGCTGGCTGGAAAAAAGTAACTGCTGCAGTGCACGAGAAAGGCGGCGTTATCTTCGCGCAATTATGGCACGTTGGTCGTGTGACTCACCCTGATAACATTGGCGGTGAGCAACCTATTTCTTCTTCTGCGCTAAAAGCAGAAAACGTGAAAGTATTTGTCGATAACGGCACAGACGAACCGGGTTTTGTCGACGTGGTTGTGCCACGTGAAATGACCAAACAAGACATCAAGAACGTTATTGAAGAGTACCGCCAAGCCGCACTAAACGCGATGGAAGCCGGATTCGATGGTATCGAGCTTCATGCAGCGAATGGCTACTTGGTTAACCAGTTTATCGATTCTGAAGCGAATAACCGCACCGATGAATACGGTGGCTCTATTGAAAACCGTCTGCGTTTTCTTGGTGAAGTGATAGAAGCGATGACGCAAGCTATTGGCGCTGAGCGCGTTGGTGTTCGTCTTGCACCATTCACTTCGTTAAATGGCACCGTTGATAGTACGCCAGTCGAAACCTACACCGCCGCTGCAGCGCTGCTTGATAAACTCAATGTGGTTTACATTCACATTGCAGAAGTGGATTGGGACGACGCGCCAGACACTCCGCACAACTTTAAAACCGCAGTTCGTGAGGCGTACAAAGGTACACTGATTTATGCCGGTCGTTACAACGATGAAAAGGCGCAACACGCGATCGAAAGTGGTTTAGCTGACATGATTGGCTTTGGCCGTCCGTTTGTTGCAAACCCCGACTTACCAAGCCGCATCAAGCATGGCTATCCACTGGCAGAACATGACCCTGCCACATTGTTCGGCGGCGGTGAAAAAGGCTTAGTGGACTACCCTGCGTACCACGCGGGTTAATTCATCTACGTAAAGCTGATTCGCAACTCGCGACAAACCAATAGCGAAACCAAAAGAACCTTGCTCTTCCCCCTGTAACGCCAAGATGCAGGGTTCTTTTTAGGCAAGCCATCAGAATTAACGTCTTTGACAAGATGTACAACCTCGACACGCAGAGCGCGTCTTTTTACTGAGCAAACTGCGTTGTACTTTACAGTAAGCATTCTTTAAAGCACGACGACCTGAAAACCAATCATCCGGTTTAGTGAGGATTAAGTAGCCGTGAAACCTCTTAACCAACTCGGTTCGATTGTTTTCGATAAATCGGCTATCAAACTCGATGTCGAAGTAATTCAAAGCCTCTTCGATACAAGTAAAGCTGGCAATTTTTTCCTGAATCGTATTCTCTGTCATCGTTTCTTTAGCGTAATCATTTTCAATGGAGTCTAAGTGCCTCGCGCTTTACGTTCTTTGATTTAGCGCTTCTTAAGATCATTCTTTATGGGTTTTCCATATTGAAATTCAATTTGGGAATTCGTTAACCCACCTAGCATTTTCATTTTGACAATCACTTTAAGGCACTGATTTAAATAAACATTATTTCTGGTTCATATTTTGCTCTACTTCATTAAACGGAATGTTGGAGCAACACGATATGACTTACAGAGCAGAAGTAGACGGATTAAGGGCGATTGCTGTCACGTTGGTGATTTTGTTTCATGCAGGAGTTGAGCAATTCGCTGGTGGCTTTATTGGCGTCGACGTGTTCTTTGTGATCAGCGGCTATTTGATCACTATCATCGTGATTAACGACTTAGAAAACCAGAAGTTCAGCCTTGGTGATTTTTATGAGCGACGCATTCGTCGCATACTCCCCCTCTTACTAGTGGTGATCGCCGTCAGCTATTTGATGTCTTGGTGGCTATTTTTGCCGCAAGCACACAAAGACGTTGGTCAATTTGCAGTGTCTTCCATTCTTTCCGCATCCAACATTCTTCTGTATTTAAAAGGCCACAATTACTTCGGTTTAGAAGATCAAGCCAACCCGCTGTTTCACACTTGGAGCTTGGGCGTTGAAGAACAATACTACATTGTCATTCCTTTGCTACTCATGCTACTCGCTCGTGGCAAAAACGCGTTTTACCTGACTTTTTTTATCACGGTATTTGCGCTGAGTTTGATGACTATTGTCTACGCGAGCAACGATCCTGATTTCGCTTTTTACATGATCTTCTCTCGTGCTTGGGAACTGGCAACCGGTTCATTACTCGCATTAGTGATGAGAAAAGTCCAAGTTCAATCTAACGATACTCTAGCAACCATTGGCATCGTTTTGATATTGGCTTCCGCGCTTTTGTTTGAAAAATCGCAAGATGGCGCGGGCATTACGCTGCTGGTGCCGGTCATCGGTAGCGCGTTGGTGATTTTGTTTGCCTCTAAAGACAATGTCTGCGGTAGATTACTGAGCCTAAAGTGGGTCGTGTTCGTCGGCTTAATCAGCTACAGCTTATACTTGTGGCACATTCCATTATTTGTCTTTTACCGCTACGTGTTGGACGCAACACAAGACGTCAATATCCCGCTTTACGTTATCGCTCTTTTTGTACTGTCTTACTTCACTTGGCGCTTTATTGAAAAGCCGTTCCGTAGCCGAAAAGCCATGAGCATGCGCACTGTGTCCGCGGTTATTGTGTTGTTGACGTTGCCCTTGCTAACGTTCGGCGTTATCGGTCATCAAAACGGTGGTTTTCCAGAAAGAAGCGTATTTTTCGAGGCCATGCGCGTTAACAACGGTTATGGTTTAGATTGCAACGGCAACACCAACGTTAACGATGTGTGCTCGTCTGCGCCGCAGCCCGCCATCGCTGTGTTAGGCAATAGTCACAGCATGGTTTACGTGAAGCGTCTATCCGAAGTAACACCAACTGGCGTGGTACAACTTACTCAAGATTCCTGTGCGGTCGGTTATGTCGACACCATCAAAGGCGCTGGCTCAGTTCCTTGCCGACAGTTCTTTAATGAGGCTGTCGATACCATTCTAAGTACCCCTTCCATTCGTCGCGTTGTTATCTCTTCTAATTTCAATAAAGAGCTTTCACAAGCCGATTATGAAGCATCATTAACCAAATTATTGAATGAACTGAAAGGAAAGGAAGTGGTCGTTTTTGGTCCAACCCCTTCTGCACCGTTTGCGGTAGGAGAATGCCTTTGGAAAGCGCGTTTGTTTGGCGAGACAGAAGAGTCTGCCTGCGACTTTTCTCCCAAACAACATCACCCTCGAAACGTGGCGAAGTTAGTGAACTACTTTGAGCAATTTGAGCACGTTGAGTTTGTCGACTTGACCGATGCCATTTGCAGAAGTGGCGTATGTCGAATGAAAGTTGGTACAAACAATGCGATGTATACGGATGACAGCCATTTATCTTACAAAGGTGCTGAGTTGGTGCTTGGGCATTACCTCAACACTACAAATGAAGCGCAACAGTTCACTTACGACCGACAATAACCAAGGAAATAAACTTTTATGCTTCAGCGCTTATCTCAGGTAAGCGCTGAATGCTTTAAAGCAAGACAAAACCAGCACGTCTATTTGAAAATGCGCGGATCAAACGCGAAATCGAGCTTTTCGGCTTTCTTGATGATCTCTTTTATTTTGGGATGATTTGGATTAACCACGTAGTTTTTATCACGAGGTGAAATCGTTGAAGGCACTTGCAGCGCGGCAAACTCTGGATGAGGATCATTGAGAAACTGATCACCAATGTACTGCGTAGACTCGCTCGCCGGTATTGCTCGCCACGTCACAGGGAGATCTTCTTCATCTAAGGTGGCGATGAGGTATTCTGGCATTTCAATACGATATAAATCGTAAAGTTTGGTGATAGCAGGATCGTTGTTTACGTGCACAAACACTTCCAACGAGCAAAGGGATTCCGATTCAGAGAAGTAGAGGGCTTCGGTTCCTTTTGAGTTCCATCGCCCTCCAAATAACTTTGCGCCAACGGGGCTGAATGGCGTGTCAGCAAATTTCTTTTGTGTGAGACGATAGAGCTTCATATTACGAGAATACCCCGTGCTCTAAACGGCCGATCAAATCTTTTACGATTTCAAAATCCACCGTGGTCGAGACCATATCAAGTGGACGTTTTCCACCTAAGCCATACACATTCTCTCTCATCCATTTTAACGCGCGCTCTTCGTCGTCAAACAGTTCTGTCGCGAGTTTCAATAACATCGCTAATCGATAGATTGCATCACTTTCTTGCGTATTGAAGCGCTCATCGTTTTTTAGACGACGCTTGATCGTGCTAACAGGTATCAATGTGACGTTTTGAAACTCACTCTGAGAAAGCTTCACACGCTCAACAATATTGCGATACACCTTTGGCTCAAAGCCTTTGTGAACCGCATCAGTGCGACCTGTTTCAGCGTCTTCAATACCCAACATAAACCAGAAATTGGCTTTATGAGGTTGTTTCGGTTTGAAGCTTTTTAATGCTGCAGTTGCCATATCAAGCTCCTATGGTTCATATGGTCCAGTTATTATGGTTCAAATGAGCTTAACTTTCAATCAAAGTAACAATCAAAGTAAAAAGATAGGTAAAGAAAAAGGCGAGCTTTTCGCCCGCCTCTCTTACTTATTCATCAACCCATCTACCGACGGGCATCGTTTCACTTATTGCAAGTCAAAACGATCCGCGTTCATGACTTTCGTCCATGCGGCGATGAAGTCATGGATGAATTTTTCCTGATTATCATCTTGCGCATACACTTCCGCATACGAACGCAGGATCGAGTTTGAACCAAAGACAAGATCCACTCGAGTAGCCGTCCACTTCACAGCGTCGGTTTTACGATCACGGATTTCATATTGATTAGCACTCACTGGTTTCCACGTATATGCCATGTCAGTAAGGTTCACGAAGAAATCATTCGACAAAGTGCCGACTCGCTCAGTAAATACGCCCTCTTTTCCACCGCCGTAGTTACTGCCTAGAACGCGCATACCACCGATAAGTACCGTCATTTCTGGCGCCGTTAGCCCCATAAGCTGAGCACGATCTAATAAAAGCTCTTCTGGCTTAACCGCGTAGTCTTTCTTCAACCAATTTCGGAAACCGTCAGCGACAGGCTCAAGAACTTCGAATGATTCAACATCCGTCATCTCTTGGGTGGCATCACCTCGGCCTGGCGCGAATGGCACACATACATCATGACCTGCGGCACGCGCAGCCAGTTCAATACCTACGTTCCCAGCAAGCACGATAGCGTCTGCAACACTACAGCCCTCTTCTGCTGCTATTTTTTCTAACACCGCAAGAACACGGCTTAGACGTTCAGGTTCGTTCCCTTGCCAATCTTTTTGTGGAGCCAAGCGAATTCTCGCGCCATTTGCACCGCCTCGGCGGTCAGAGCCACGGTAGGTACGCGCACTATCCCACGCCGTACTTACTAACTCACTAATGGATAGGCCACTTGCTTCAATTTTTGTTTTCACTAAATCGACATCGTAGTCTGTCTTACCTGCGGGCGTTGGGTCTTGCCAAATAAGATCTTCGCTTGGCACATCAGGGCCGAAATAACATGATTTTGGTCCTAGATCGCGGTGTGTCAACTTAAACCAGGCACGAGCAAAAACGTCATCAAAGTACGCAGGGTCATTTTGGAACTTTTCTGCAATCTTACGATATTCAGGGTCCATTTTGAGCGCCATATCGGCGTCGGTCATGATTGGATTGTAGCGCTTAGAACCGTCTTCAACATCGACAGGCTTGTCTTGTTCTTCAATGTCGATTGGCTCCCATTGCCATGCACCTGCTGGGCTCTTTTTCAGTTCCCAGTCATACTTAAATAGTAGGTGGAAGTATCCGTAGTCCCATTGTGTAGGGTGTGTTGTCCAAGCACCTTCAATGCCACTCGTTACCGCGTCACGGCCAATGCCACGTGTTTTGTGGTTAATCCAGCCAAGACCTTGCTCATGAACGTCTGCTGCTTCGGGCTCTGGGCCAAGGTTTGCGGCATCACCATTACCATGACACTTACCCACCGTGTGACCACCAGCTGTGAGCGCGACGGTTTCTTCATCGTTCATTGCCATTCGCGCAAAGGTCACTCGCATGTCATGTGCTGTTTTGAGAGGATCTGGGTTACCGTCTACCCCTTCAGGGTTCACATAGATAAGACCCATCATTACCGCAGCAAGCGGGTTTTCTAAATCTCGCTCACCAGAGTAGCGGCTGTTATCAGCGTCACTTGTGGCTAACCATTCTTGCTCAGACCCCCAGTAAGTGTCTTTTTCTGGGTGCCATATGTCCTCTCGTCCAAACGCAAAGCCAAAGGTCTTAAAACCCATGGATTCGTACGCCATGTTACCGGCAAGGACAATCAGGTCTGCCCAACTTAGTTTGTTGCCATATTTTTTCTTGATTGGCCATAAAAGGCGTCGAGCCTTATCGAGGTTGGCGTTATCTGGCCAAGAGTTGAGAGGAGCAAAGCGTTGGTTGCCTGTAGCAGCACCGCCACGACCATCCGCAATACGATAACTGCCCGCTGCATGCCATGCCATTCGGATCATTAAACCACCGTAGTGTCCCCAGTCGGCAGGCCACCAGTCTTGGCTATCAGTCATTAAATCTTTTAAATCTTTTTTAAGTGCTTCGACATCTAGCTTTTTCAGTTCTTCTTTGTAATTAAAGTCCTGACCAAATGGGTTGGTTTTGGAGTCGTGTTGATGCAGGATGTCTAAGTTCAAGGCATTCGGCCACCAATCCATCACCGACTTATCTGTAGATGTTTGCCCACCATGCATAACTGGACATTTACCTACCGAACCGCCGTTTGCTTTGCTCATATAATGCTCCTTCGTGTCGTGGTTGTGGTAACCACTCTTTGTTATTCAATAAATCGAATATCCACCTCAAACAGCGTAGTTCATACACTGTTTTTTTAGTTAACGCCAAGTCAAAATTTCAAACATTTCAGCGAATAAATAATTGTTATCAAACATGTACCTATATGCAGAAAATATGGATAGAGATCAGTTTAAGTCCATACCTGAATACTTAATCCCAGACAGCCTCGCCATGTTGTGATCCCAGGTCGCTAAATCATGATGACTAAATTCATTCAGAGCGTGATGACCACAAGCCCTCGCCATGACTTTCATGAGCTCGACCGAGGATTCGAAGAAATTTTTCAGTTGCTGGGATGACTTTTCAACGTCGAGACGCTGCCTCAAATCGGCATTTTGTGTCGCAATGCCTGCCGGGCAATTATTGGTGTTGCAGATGCGAGCCGCGACACAACCGATCGATTGCATCGCACTGTTTGCTATCGCTACTCCGTCTGCTCCAAGTGCCAACGCTTTGACAAAATCCGTAGGAACTCGCAACCCACCGGTGATGATTAATGTGACGCGGTCACTTGCACCTTTTTCATCTAAGTACTTACGTGCACGAGCTAATGCAGGAATGATGGGCACACTAATATGATCACGGAACATAGTTGGCGCCGCACCCGTGCCACCACCGCGACCATCTAAGATGATGTAATCAGCCCCAGCATCAAGCGCAAACTGAATGTCTTGCTCAATATGGTTGGCACTGAGTTTAAATCCAATTGGAATACCGCCTGTGATGCCACGAACTCTGTCAGCAAACTTTCTGAAATCGTGAGTAGTGTGAAGATCTTTGAACGTTGGTGGTGATATCGCTGGTTGTCCTTCGGGGATGCCTCTCACCTGAGAGATCTTACCTACATTTTTATTTGCAGGCAGATGACCACCCGTGCCCGTTTTTGCTCCTTGCCCACCTTTAAAGTGAAACGCCTGAACATTAAGAAGCTTAGATTCGTCGTAGCCAAATTGAGCGCTAGCAAGCTCATAGAAATACCGTGAATTGGCGGCTTGCTCTTCCGGTAACATGCCACCCTCACCAGAGCAAATCCCAGTCCCTGCCAACTCTGCACCTTTTGCTAGTGCAATTTTCGCTTCTTCCGAAAGCGCGCCAAAACTCATGTCCGACACCAACAAAGGAATGGCGAGTCTGAGCGGCTTACGCGCGTTTGGTCCCACAATCAACTCGGTAGACACAGGAACGTCTTCCAACAACGGTTGTGTCGCCATTTGCGCCACCATGATTTGTATAGCATCCCAATGTGGTAGCAAATGCCTAGGAACCCCCATTGCAGCCATCGGACCATGATGACCGAGTTTAGAGAGTCCTTCTCTCGCTAATTGGTGGATAAACTCGAGGGTTGGTTCTTCTTGAGTAGCAGACGCCGTTGGTTTGTCTCTTTTCTCTCGCTTTTGTTCCGGTCCCTCTTTACCGACTTGCTCTGCGGTAAATCGCTTGTGTGTACCATCACAAAAAGGAGCATTGGCGGTATGCTTACATTGGCAGAGATAGGCATCTTCGTCTTTTTCCGCACTAAAGCTCATTGGCTTTAAGCCGGTTCCCGAATGAGACCCATCGCAGTAAGGTTGTTTTTTAGAACGCCCACATCGGCAGAAGTAATATTCTTGCCCAGCTTTCAACTCTACTTTGATCGGCTTGTTATCAGCGATGATTGGCTTGCTCATGTTGCCCCCTATTTATTATTGTTAACCATGCTTTCTCGCTGGCTTGCAATAAGCGTAGAACAGGAGCGTAAAGAGCGTCAGTGTCGCCGAGTAAAATGCGCGATTGTCGCCCGACTAACCTATACTTTTTATGGGTCTCATACACGTGGAGGCTATATGACTATTGCAACCCGATTAGATGAATATTTGACTGAGCATAACATTCACTTTCAAACCGTGAATCACAGCCACAGTCATAGCTCGCTACAAAGTGGTGTTGCAGCAGGTGTGCCTTTAATGAATATCGCAAAAGGTGTGATTCTAGAGGATCATGAAGGGCGTCATATGATGGCGGTCTTACCTGCCAACAACAAAATCAGTTTGTCGAGATTAAACGACGAATTTAATGCCACCTTCCACTTGGTGAAAGAGCGTATGGTTTACCGACTCTTCACCGATTGTGAACACGGCGCTATTCCACCGATTGGTAGCCCTTACCACATGTCGACAGTTTGCGATGAAAGACTAGCAAACTTGGAACATGTCTACCTTGAAGCTGGCGATCATGAAACTCTGATTAAGCTGGACCGAAAGGCGTTTAAAGAACTGATGAACGACTGTAGATATCTAAGATTCAGCAGTGAAGTTCTGCATTAAACTTGCCAAGATATTTCGACATTTCCTGAACAAGGCTCTTTCAACAAGAGCCTTTCTTTGTTTTGTTGGTAGCACGCGATGGAAGTTTCTCGGACTTTGGTGCCCAGCGTTTCAGAGCATATAGAAACAAAAAACCGCCTATTCGGGCGGTTTTTTATCAATCAAATCATAATTATTATCGAACAAAGATCTTTTGGATCGCTTTTATCGCCATAGCCCTACGGCGCATTAATACGCTCGTTCTTGGCAACCATTTCGGTGTGTGAAGAATGGTTTTCGCATGACTAAAAGTTCTGAATCCTTCCTCTCCGTGATAATGCCCAATACCCGATTCACCAACGCCACCAAAAGGCGCATCTTCAGCGCCAACATGTAAAACCGTATCATTAACGCCGACGCCACCACTGTGGGTGTTGCGTACAATATGTTTGATGGTCGATTTGTCGTCCGACATAACATACAGCGCAAGTGGTCTTTGGTGCTGATTAATGTAGTCAATCGCTTCATCAACGGCATTGTAGGGCTTAACAGGTAGAAATGGCCCGAAGATCTCCTCTTGCATGATTCGCATATTCGGCGACACATCCGTGACCAAATGAGGATACAGAAGTCGTTCCTCTTGGGGCGACGCTTCAACAGTGTGAAGGTTAGCACCTTGCGCTTTTGCATCCTCAAGTAGCGCAGTCAAACGATCATATTGTCGTTGGTTGACAATATGGGTCAGCTTTTGATTCTTGTTGGATTTTAAATAGAGCTTTTCAAAACGTTTTAAGAATAGCGAAATGAACTCTTCGACACGTTCTTGCGGTACAAATGCGTAGTCAGGCGCGACACAAATCTGGCCTGCATTAATGCATTTACCAAACAAGATAGCATCAACGGCTTTCTTCATGTCTGCATCTTTTGCAATGATCACCGGGGACTTTCCACCCAACTCTAACGTCACCGGGGTAAGGTTTTCCGCTGCCGCTTTTGCCACTGCGCGACCAACACTCGTAGAACCCGTGAACAAAAGGTGATCGAATGGCAGTTGGCTGAATGCTTGTGCGACGTCTGCTTCACCCTCAAAAACTTCGACATACTCAGACAACCCACGGCAAATATCGACGATGACTTTATTGGTTTTTGGCGTAAATTCGCTGAGCTTCATCATCACGCGGTTGCCAGCAGCCAATGCTGTCACTAAAGGCGCAAGGCTCAAAATCACAGGAAAGTTCCACGGTGAAATGATCCCGACGACACCTAACGGTTGATACTGAACGGTGACTTTAGAAGGTGCGAGCAATAAGCCGGATTCGCGCTTGCTGGGTTTGCACCATTTTTTTAGTCGTTTGAGGGTATAATTAATATGCGAGACCGTTGGCAAAACGTCGGTCATGGCGGTATCAAATTCTGAGCGATAGCCAAAATCGTCACTTAACGCTTCAACCAAAGCTTGTTTGTTCTCAAGCAGCGATTTTTTTAACAAAACGAGGCGCTGTTTACGTTCATCCAAACTAGGATAAGGCTCGGCTGCATATGCCGCTTTTAAGCGTCCGAGGCTTTGCTGTAACAAGTTATCTACTTCAACCTCTGTGATTGCGTTCATGATGCTTCTCCTAGCCTAGTTTCTACCAATGACGCCCCAAGTTAACACGAGCGCAACAATGTTACTATTGTAGCGCTCGTGAAGTTAGAGTTCGAACTCTGATTAAAATATCTCTGGGGTGGATACTACATCAAACGTAGTTCATAAATGCCTAGTCGTTGAGAGCGGTCAAGCATATCGAACTCATGATCAACGTATTCTTTTAATGTGGCGCCTGCACGCTCAGCAATATTGATGCTAGCGATGTTATCTTCCATACAATGGAACTGAATGAATTGTGCGTGCCCTTTCTGCTTCAAAAAAGGGATCAATACTGCGAGCACTTGATCAATCACACGATGGCCTCGCCCATTGTTGGCAAGCCAGTAGCCAATTTCAGTAACACGCGTATGTGAATCCACACCTTTAATGCCAATAACACCCGTAAGCTGCTCATCAAAATAAATTGCACACCAGTGGGAATCCAGCGCGTTACTGTTCACTCGCTGGGAAATGTAGTTAACGGCCTCTCTATGATTCGTGACAGAATCCGTCCAAGGTAGATAGCCCTCAAGGCTCTCTCGGTGAGTGTTCACAACTTCTAGTAAAGCGGACGCGTGTTTCGTGTTGAGGGGCTCAATTGAGACCCTTTGCGAGACGGAAAAACGCTTCTGTAAGTGATTTCCTTGATACGTCTCTTGGCATGTGACTTCATCCATAGATGTTATTCCTTTTTATTGTGAACGCTCAGCGCAAATCCTAACGCTTCATTTTATGAGAACAAACCTCTCTATAAAAACTAATCAAAGCCGTTGCCGTTCATTTAGCCCTTTTGATCGATCAGCGTAAATGGCGTTAGTGATGCCACATCTACATAATGTTTCCATACATGTTCATATAGGTGATGCTGATTGGCAAACGGAGCCAGCTGCTTAGCTTCTTCAAGCGTACACCAGCGATACTCTGTATGCTCTTCGTTAAGAACAACTGATTGGTTAGGCGGACAAAATAGCACAAAACATGGGATAACCATGATAAGGTTATTTTTTGCTTCGTAGAACTGCTCTAGAAAGTCTGCTGTATGTAACTCAACTTGGTCAATTAGTGTCTCTTCTTTTAACTCTCTTAAAATGGTTTGCCACCCGGCTTCACCCGCTTCGATACCACCTGCAACATGGCACCAATAGCCACCTTTTACGCGTTTGAGTAACAACATTTTTTCTATGCCATCAATTTTTGAAATGACAACGCCTGAAACATGCGTTGCTTTTATCGGGATCATGTAAGCTCCTTAAATATCGAGTTTTTATTGTTACGCTGAGAGAGGCAGATTAATTGCTACGTATTCTACTGTTTATTCATCTTGCCGACAGAAGTGTTTGAGTTTAGAGGATTTAATCGCTAACTAAGTATGCTAAAGTGAGATCTGTCGCAACAAATGAGCAGTAAAATGTCCAATTCATTCAACACTATGATTCCCATCGGTGTGCGCTTTATGGTGCTTTCCGCGTTCGGCTTTGCTCTGATGTCGGCTACAGTAAAGCACGTCGGCAACTACGGTATCCCCGTTTTTGAAATCGTTGCAGCAAGAGCGCTCGTTTCACTTATCATTAGTTATTTCGATGTAAAGCGAAAACGAATTTCTTTATGGGGCAATAATAAGCCATTACTATTTGCACGCGGTGCTGTGGGCACGATGGCTCTGATGTGTGTATATTATTCAGTGACCACCTTACCTTTGGCAGAAGCGACGATATTCCAATATATTCATCCGGTATTTACTGCACTACTCGCCGTATTTTTCTTGAAAGAGAGCATCCAGCCGTCAACTTTCCTTTGTATTGCGTTGTGCTTACTCGGCATCTATATCATGGTAAGCCCAGAAACTGGGCAAGGCTCAGATAGCGCTTTACCAATGTTTAGCGTCATGATTGCGATCTTAGGCGCGTTTGGTAGCTCAATTGCCTACGTCATTGTCAGAAAACTGAGTCAGACAGAAGACAGCTCAGTGATCATTTTCTATTTCCCGTTGGTTGCTCTCCCCGCTTCACTCTTACTGATTGGCGACGATTTTGTAATGCCCGATCTATATCTGACTTTCATGTTGGTTCTAGTTGGTGTCTTTACCCAAATTGGACAATTGGGGTTAACCAAAGCGATGCAAACTCAACAAGCGGGTAAAGCCTCCGCTTATTCGTATATCCAGATCGTATTTTCTGTGTTGTTAGGCATCATTTTCTTTGGCGAGGTTCCGATCATTTGGACGTACGTCGGTGGCGGTCTGATTGTTACAGGCGCATTAATTAATGCGTTTGGTCATCACTTGCGATTACCTTTTGTTAAGCGCAACGCTTGATATACCTACCCAGAACCGTAAACACGACATTTAGAAAAACAGCCAGAGTGACTCTGGCTGTTTTGTGTTTAGCCTAACGTTAAGCTGATATTTTTAACCCTGCGATACCAGCGACAATCATTAGCAAGCTTAAGGCTTTGATAAGTGTTGCTGGCTCATTGAACAGATAAATACTCACGACTGCCGTGCCTATTGCGCCAATCCCTACCCATACGCCATAAGCAATGCCTAGAGGCAAGGTTCTTAACGCAATGCCAAGCAACCAAAAGCTCAATAACATAAAGACAATAGTGAATGCCGAAGCACCGAATTTGGTAAACCCTTGTGAATATTTAAGACCGACAGCCCATGCGATTTCACACAAGCCCGCAATGAAGAGAATTCCCCAAGCCATGTCACATTTCCCAACGAGATGGGGTCGTCCCCGAGAAAAGATAGAGCGGTGAGGTCGTCCTCACTTCTGATTGACTGCTTATTATATACAGAAATTTGAACATAAAAAATAAAACACGGCGATAAGCATACAACTCAAACATCTCATGCACGCTTAAATTCTACGCTTTTCTTTTTAACGGTGGCGGACTCTCTATTTCGCATCAATAACGACACCGTTTTTTAACAATTTACATATAACCTTCTGGTGTTGAAAGTGTTGCATTTATTGCACAAATCACACAAAAACTAATTGAACATGTAAATATGAAAATGTTTGTGTGACTAATATCGCTTAAAACAATGACTGATGACTTTAATATTCAGCCGAATTAATTATAAGGTATGACGTACCCATGAAAGCAATCAAAACCTCTATCGCTGTCCTTGTTGGCGCCGCTCTACTATCTGGATGTAATGACGACACTGAATACGTCAATGTTCAGCCTAAAGAAGTAAAAATAGCGACTTACAACCTCTCTTTTGACCGCGCTACCTTCGAAACTTTGGTAGGTGAAATGCAAATTGAACCAACGCAGCAAACTGCGTTGGTCACCTCTTATTTAGACGGTTCAATCGCAGCCGAAGACAAAACCACTGCGGAAAAAGTCATTCAAATTCGTAACGTTGCAGCAATCATTCAAAAGAATCGTCCTGATGTTCTTATGATGGCGGAATACAACAACGACGGAACAGGGGAAAACAAAGCAGCCATTGAAGGATTCCAGAAGAACTACTTGTCTGTCGCGCAAAGTATCGATGGCGCGGGCGGTGAAGCAAACCTTGAGCCTATTGAATACCCTTATGCTGAATCTTATTCAACTAATACAGGGTTGTTGAGTGAGTTTGATCTCGACAACAACGGAACCGCAGGTCAAATGCCAGGTGATGCATGGGGCTTTGGCATGTACCATGGTCAATATGCATTTGCCCTTATGTCTAAGTATAAAATTGACACAGCAAACACACGTACATTCCAAGCATTTAAATGGAAAGATATGGAAGGTGCGAAAATTCCAACCATTACTATCTGCGATGGCTCGCAAAAGATTCCAGACGGCATGAAGTGTGGTGATGAATGGTACTCAGCGGAAGAATGGGATCAAGTGCGTCTATCTTCGAAAAACCACGTTGACGCACCAATCATCATTCCAACTCGCAACGGCGAAGAAGTTGTACACTTGTTGATGTCTCATCCTACTCCACCAGTATTCGACACCGGTAAAAACAAAGCGCAAAACGCAGCAGAAGTGGAGTTTTGGCATCATTACATTCAAGGCAAAGACTATTTTTACGACGATGCGGGTAAAACAGGTGGCTTAACGAACGGCGCTAAATTCGTAATGATGGGTGATCAAAACCTTGATCCAGTGGCTGGTGACGGTATTAGCTCTGTAATGCAAGAGCTACACAACGATCCATTGGTTAACCAAACCGTGATGAATGGTGAGCTTTACCCAACAAGCTTTGGTGCAGCTGAACACGCTGTTGACCGCAGTTCAACTCACCCATATCCGAATCGCATCACTTCAACGTTTGGCTTAGGGGTAGACTATGCCTTGCCTTCAGCAAATTTGAATGTAATAGACTCTGGTGTGTACTGGTCAGCGTCTTATGAAGAAGGCCGTAAACTATTTAACGATGCACGTATCGGTAAGTATGGTGATGGTAAGGATGTATCTTCCGACCATCGCATGATCTGGATTAAAGCACAGTTCTAGACTGCATAAAAAAAGCCAACCACAAGGAGTCGTGATTGGCTGTATATATTTGTGAACAAGATGGTTCACTAACAACGTCAGTTGGCTAGGTGACCCTCGGCTTAGAAAGGGTCACTCATACTAAAGCATGAGGCGTGCCAACTTTTAAGCGCATAAAAACAGGTTGTTATTTAATCACTTTCATTAAAACTTAACCAATAGCTACTGTTTGCTCACCGAATAAATTGCAATTTGCAAACTACCATTGGCATTTCGCAATAAACCTGATCTTTAGCTCTTGCTTTTATTGCTTCCTAGCTAAGTCGCGTGCAAGGATTAACGCAAGTCCGAATACTTGCAAGAAGAGTCCGATATTCTTGTACCAAGCGATCTTTTCATCCTGCTTTGCCATTACCTCATTGAGCTCTACATTCTCAATGTAGTAATTATCGATGCGGTCTCTATACGAAGCTTGTGCCTGATTTATCTTTGACATCAGTTGAGGAAGTTGATCAATTTTTATTTCATCCGACTCGTTGAGAACCCAAGAAGATAAATGCCCTGCTAATACCTCTTCTAGCTCTAAAGGTATCGCTACGCTCTGACTTATGTGCACATGCAGCAGTAAAGCTTCTCTTTTCCTTTCTAGGGTTTCCACACTGTTCCATGCGAGTTGGATGGAATACAAGTTTTCTGCTGTTTGCTCTGCGAGCTGCGAGTGCTGTTTACCCAACTTATCAAGGACTAAGCTAGTAACGATGATCGCGCCAATATTCAGTACTAATCCAATCAGAACGAGTACCCAAGGTGGTGGAATGTAACGTCGCAGACTTACCATAACTTATCGTATGGCAGGTAAATCATATTTAACACAACCAATGAAAGTATCACCAGAAATGTCACCTGCATCCCTCTAATGCGCTTTTTCAAGTCTTTTTTCAATATGCCTTTAGCATGAATAACTCGACCAATTACAAAAATAATACCGGTGAGATGTATCCATGTTGGGTAAGCACTATTAAATTCTAAAAGTGCCATTAAAATCAGGGTGATGGGGATATATTCTGTCGCATTACTCTGGGCACTACGAGCAATTTGTAGAGCCTCTACCCCACCATCGGCATAAGCAATTTGATTTAAGCGACGTTGCTTAATTACTTGAACAGCCAACCAAATAATGAGTATTGCGAGAATGTTGGCATACAGAGCTGTGATCATATGTCGTCCTTCTTGATCTGGTTTTCACTTATATAAGCGTGTCACTTGGCTATAACTATAGCGGTATCATTATGATAATGCGTCAAATAATCTCAAGTTATGATTTCTATTCGGGCAAAAAACGAAAGCCAATGCTTTATGGTATTAAAAATGCCCTCGAATGAGGGCATAAGAATAAAGAAGCTAATATGTGAGAATATTGAAACCACTATAAGGGGTGTTTGACCAGCTTTTTGCGCCGATGCCCTTTGATAATACTTTCAAAAATTGTGAACAACAGCCCTACCCAAATAAATGCAAAGGTCACCGCTTTCACTTCGTCAAACAACTCGCCAAAAAACATAACTGCCAACACAAACTGCAAGCTTGGCTCGATGTATTGCATTAGACCGACGGTTGATAAATTAGTTATACGTATTGCGATAGAATAAAATACGAGTGGTAAAAGTGTGATAGGTGCACTGCCAAAATACAAAAGCAATGTTGTGGTATCTGTGCCCGAAGCCAGTTCACCAGTTGCCCATTGTTTATAGAGCAAATAGGCGAGTGCAACTGGAGTCAGTAACAACGCCTCAACAAACAAGGTTGTACTCCAGTCATAATTTATCTTCTTCTTGTACAGCCCATACAAAGCAAAGAACAACCCCATCGTTAGTGCGATAACGGGCAGCTGACCATAGTGAATCACTTGATACATAACACCAATTGTTGCCAGCACGATTGCAATAAGTTTGCCTTTTGAGAGCCTATCCCCAAGAATAAATACGCCCAGCGCAACAGATACTAATGGTCCAATAAAGAAGCCTAAGCTGGCATCGATGACCCGATGATGGGTCAAAGCCCAAGTGAACGCACTCCAAGAAATACACATCAAACTGCTCGCCACAAACGTGTACCACAAGGATTTTTTATCAAGCCAGATTTCTTTCCAATTCAGCCCTCGACGGGTTATCCCAAGTACAATTAGAAACCCGACAGGTACAGACCCAATGATTCGCCATGCTAGCAACTCATCCATAGAAGCATTCGGTAAATAACGATAATAAATTGGTAGCAATCCCCAGATCACAAAGGAGAATGCTGCCATAAAAGTGCCATAACGAGTGTTATTCATAAAACTATCGCCCATCTAAACGACCAATTTGGCGTAAGTAAACAAGTCCGCCATACATAAAAAGGAATGCAATCCCGCAGTGCTTTATGATGCAGATGGCATTATTGGCTCAACGCTTGTACGACGGCGGTAAAGCCACTCACAAAACACAACATAAGTGCCCCAAACCGAATCTTTTCTTTTGGTAACGACTGGGTAGTTTTCATTGCTAGCCAGTAACCAAGCGCCGCAGCAGGTAATAGAGGAATAGTAATGACCAAATGATGCAATGTGAAGAAGCCCACTGGGATTTGTACTATTAGTGAAATAATCGAACTGAAAACAAAAAAAGCCGATAAGTTGCCGCGTAACTGATTTGCTTCTTGATGCTGCAACAATAACGCCATCGGAGGGCCTCCAATCGCAGAACTGGTACCAAACAACCCAGAAAAGAAACCAGCACATGTCATACGCGAAGGCGTAGGCTCAACCCGAAACGGTAAAACACTCACCAAGACTGCAAACAGCACCAACAAACCAATCCAAAGCGTGAGAGTTTGTGTAGATACAAAAAAGAGTAGCAAGCCACCAGCAATTGATCCCGGCACTCGCCCAATCAACGCCATCTTTAAGCCGCCGATTTCAACACTACTGCGGTGCTTCATCGCATTCATCAACGAAATAAATAACGCGACTAAACAGATTGGCGCAGGAACATATTCTGGCGCCCAAAGAATCAGTAAAGGTGCGGCAACAATAGCCAAGCCAAAACCGATTGCGGTCTGGACATAAGAGCCAAGAAATATCAAACCTATTGCAAGGAAGTTTATCGAATCGAATTCCATTTAGATTATTCTTATATTTGAAAAATAAACACAAAACCAAAGCACATTCACATGACGAATACCTCAGGCATACTGCGATATGAATTCCGCGTAGCATTCATCAAAGTGAATAAAAAGACAATCCATTTGTGCGGTTCGCCCTCATTTGCATTTTGTATTTCATTCCGCTGATGTACATGTTTGCTTACATCGAAGAGGATTCATGCTCGCCTGTTCACGCAGCATTTCTTCAGCGGAATTAATGACCTCTTAAAATCTAGCAGAATTAGACCCGTGAATTCTCCATTGCATTTAATGGATTCAGTCAATTAGTGCGGCGTCGGTATAGCACTTTACAACTCACCTCCTTATACTACTGATCGATTTATCATTACCGTACTTATTTACACAATAAACAAGTGTACGGTCAGTGTTTTTCTACCTTTAACTTGCTGTGAAAATAATATGAAAAAACAAACGGGATTTACTCTAATAGAGTTAGTCGTAGTTATTGTCGTGCTCGGTATTCTTGCTGTCACTGTCGCGCCACGCTTTTTAAACCTTCAAAGTGATGCACGTGAAGCTCGTTTGGAAGGAATGAAAGGCGCTATTGCGTCAGCATTAGGCGTCGGTTATGGGAAAATGGCGATTGCGGGATTGGAAAGCAAGCCTTACGTTTCAAACTTCGTAGACAGTGCTTTAATGGCAGATTTACCATTTGACGGCTGTAATATTGGTGGTTCAAAGCGCTGTGTTTTTTTATATGGATACCCTGATTCTGATAGCGAATCGATGAAGTTACTCGTGCAAGGACTGAACGAAGAAGACTCGGATTGGAAAACATTTCATCACCCGGCTGGTTCAACAACTCGCGAAATGGTCATTGCTGCAGCCGACGAAAAAAGAGCTAGCCTTACACAATGTGGAATTTTATATGGGCCGCCGCAGACTCCAAACGAGAGTTACACCTTAGAGATTCTTCCCTGCCCTCAATAAAAATAAGGCTGCCAATCGGCAGCCTTATTTGTTTCATCTGATCGGTTTTTTACGCAAAGTTAAACACGTATTTATCCATCATATTCACCATGCGGCCAATCTCTGGCTTGGTAATCGTATCATTTGCGCCAAGAGATAGTGCTTTCGCTCGGTTATCCTCACTCATCAATGACGAGAACATAATGATCGGCATTTCATGAAACGCTTCGGTATCGCGTAGTCTCTTCACTAAGTGCATACCATCCATTCGAGGCATTTCTACGTCCGTAACCACCGCATCTAATAGCTCTTTAACTGGCAAATTTTCTTCTTTCGCGACCTCGATCAAGCTCATCAACTTCTCATGCGCCTCACCACCGTCTTTACATGTGATCACATTGTAACCTGAAGACGCTAATGTATCTTGGATCAAAGAGCGAATAAATGCTGAGTCATCCACCACCATGATCGTTTTAGCATTACGCTTACCGACCATTCTCTGGTTGAGATCCACCGACTTGTCCCCTTTCACATCGTATTTTTCCATACTCAATTCTGGGTTGATGTCTGCGATGATTTTTTCAAAGTCGAGAATCATGATCAGGTTGCCTTCTTTACGGACAACGGCTACTACACAATCTTGTTCACCCGCTTCCAAAAACTGACTTGGTGATTCCACATCATTCCAAGAGATACGATGAATACGAGAAATGCTGTCAATTAAGAAGCCATTGGTCATTTTGTTGAAATCCGTAACGATTACAAACTTGCGCTCCAGATCTTGTCGTGTTGGCACACCTAACCAACCAGCTAAGTCCACTAAAGGCGTCAGTACATCTCTGGATGAGAACACACCAATCATATGAGGTTGTGCGTTTGGATAATCGGTTGTTTCTGGCACGCGAATTACTTCTCGTACTTTCGCAACGTTAATGCCGTAATAACAAGTTTTTGTGCTGCCATCTGGCAATGTTTTTTCTAAATGAAACTCGATGATTTCAAGCTCATTGGTACCACTTTCTGTCAAAATGGTGCTGGTTACGTTACTCATAAAGCCAATTATCCAACCAAAAATACGCATCAGAAAAAGTTTGATGCAAACGCCATGAGAAGCCATTCTCTGGCTAAAAATCCAAAAGTCCTTTTTAGTCGTTACAACAAAATTTGTAAACCATCAAAAGGACGGCTAACGCACATTTCCATACCAAACCATGTAAAATTGTCTCATTTTTGAACACGACATTATGAGTGGCCAAAGTGCGAATTAACACCTCCACTTTTAGCGGCAGAGTCAATGAAAAGTTTAGAAATAATTTGAAGTGATGTTCAGCGTCAATAGCCAAACCTATCTAACAGATATCAGTACAAAGTTGGCTACTGTGCTCATGCCTGGTGTAGAACAAGCTCTCTTCAAGTGGCATGGTATAAAACTGCGCTTGTGAACACACGAGTTTAAATCGAAGCGCTAGAGGCATCGCAAGAAAATCTGAAGGCATAGAACACTGAAAGAACACTTTCAGTTTGTTAGTTTTCTGTCAGCGTAAGTTTTAAGCAATCATCCTATCACTAGGTATTTCAATACCTGACATCGTTATTCCCATAATCAAGACACTGATTTTCACTTTTGGAAAGAGTCATTTTCCTTCCTCTTAGCAAGGTTTTTCCTACAATCCTATTCATCCAATTGCGCTGTCGCCTGACAGCACACTAGTTGATGTATTAGGTGAGGTTAACTTTGAATAATGTTCTTATTATCGACGCTCAACCATTGTATAGCGAAGCACTTGCTTCTCTAGTTGAATCTATAATCAACGCAGCTGAAGTGATTCAAACCACTGACAGTGCGGAAGTGATGGATCTTGTTCGAGGCCAAAAGATTGATTTGATTATTCTAGACGTAGTGCTTGGCGACCGCGATGGTATGCGTTTAGCCAAAAACATTTTAGCGACGGGATATCGTGGCCGACTGTTATTTGTTTCTTCACGCGACTACTCGAGTCTTTCTAAAGCAGCGTACGAAATGGGCGCAAACGGCTTCTTAAGCAAGCATGAAACAAGAGAGACCATTATCGACGCAATTGTGAGTGTTTCACGCGGTTACTCAATGTTTAAGTCGACTCACACACCATCGTCGGGTAACGTAACACTTTCAAATCGCGAAGCCATGGTGTTCCATTATCTTGTACAAGGCTACTCAAATAAGAAGATTTCTGAACAACTTTCACTCAGCGCTAAAACAATCAGCACCTACAAAACGCGTATTCTGAAAAAGTACCATGCGGACACGTTGATTGAACTTCTGCATACTATTCCTCAGTCAGAAAACATTGAGTTTTGCCGCTAAGCGCTCATGTATTTTGCAATAGCACCGATTAACAACTGGTGCATTGCATCATGTCTTAAGCTTTGCTTCACCTGTACAACCACTTTTGGCCAGCCATCTGGGTAAAAATGCTCTGGCACTCTTATAAATTTATATCCATCAATTGGCGCCTGATATTCAAGTAATACGGTTGCGGCGCTTTTTTGCTTAATTAGCTTCAATACGCTGCTTACGTTGTCTAGAGCCGCAATACGGTTGATGACCATACCGTGGCTTTCCATTGCACGCTTAACGAGCTGCTCTTTCTCTTTCCAACCGATAATCTCTAACATGATAAAGGGAAGTTTGGCCGCTTCTTCCAGGGTGGTAATTCCCAGCTCTTCAGGGACAACTACCACAGCAGGCGCATAGCCGATGAACTTCTGATAAACAGATTTCGGAACATCCTCGTTGAAGTAATGTAACTGCGCATCCACTTTGCCTAGGATTATCTCTTCTATCGTATACTCTGTAATCGTTGCTATCGAAATGTGCGCCTTGGGAAACAGCGCCATTAAATCCATTGCAAGTAAATGCCCAAATGAGTATTGAGCGGTTTGCGGTAAACAAATGGTGATGTCTTTTTCGTAATTTTCCGGTTCAAACTCATCTCTAATTAGACAAGTTTCAAGCTTCTCGAGTGCATCGGAAATTTTAGGTAATTGACGTTTTAAATAGTCCGTCGGTTCCATGTGGTGAGGATGCCGAATAAACAATTCATCGTTTAGCTGGAGTCGCAATCGGGCAAGGTATTTGCTAATTGACGCTTCGCTCTTCCCCATCGCTTTCGCAACGGGCTTGAGCTGACGGTGCTTATCCAGTAAGACAAGTATTTTAAGTAAGTTTAAGTCGAGATCTTTGTTCACGTGCGACACCAAATGTAAGGTCGAGAATAAATAGAGCAATCACTATTTGTTGACTGCTCTAATATAAAAGACCACTCATTCTGTTTGGTCAAATTAATCAAACAGTTATGTCATGGTTATGTTCCGTAACTTAACATTGAGTCAATACTAGCGCTGCTTAATGGGACTTTTGTCTGTGTTTTTTCATCTCATAGAGATCTTCATCTGCACGTACAATAACGTCCTGAAGCGTTTCGTGTAATTCATTCGCCGCGATACCAGTACTCACACTAACTTCGATATCCAAGGTCTTTAGTCGGTTATCTTTAACGACACTACGAAGCTTCTTCGCCAATATTGAAGATTGACTGATACTGCAACCCGGCAGAATCGCAACAAACTCATCACCACCAGTTCGAACTAGATAATCACTATTTCGAAACACTTTAGACATAGCATCAGCAATAATCCCAATAACTTCGTCCCCTACATGGTGACCGTAATGGTCATTGATTCGCTTGATCCTATCGCCATCTATTGCAATGACAGAATATGGCGCGGTTTCCAAACGACGTTTGAATTCGCTATCTTGAAAGACTCTGCGGTTAAACAATCCCGTTAAATCATCTTTCGTCACGTTCGTCAGTGCTTTCGCGAGGCGAAGTTTGCTCTCTTTAGATTCATAAGCTTTGTTGTAATACGCTAAAGTTACGAAAAAGAAGATGATAAACAAGAACACGTAATCCAGTACAATTTTACTGAATGGGTACATGTAAACGATAAGATTGTTGTTGTCTGCGACATATGATTGGGTGTACGCGAATGATGGAAAGGGGTAGCCAGCGAAATAAATCACCATTTGCTTGTTCCCATTCGCTATTTGAACATCTACCGCTTTCCCATCATTGTAAAGCGGCGAGAGGTACAATTGTTCCGAGAACTCCCCCACTAACTCACCTTGAAAGTAAACCGGACTCATGATGCTTATCGCCATGTCATCGGAGTATGTCGTTTTAAATGGTAGGGAAAACAATACCCGGTCCGTCAGTTGTTCTTTCCACGCGGCTAACACACAAGAATAGTTACTTTTACACCAATCAACATCAAATGTGGCTTTCACTCCCTCTAGCGCTTCAATCGGTCTCTCTAAGATGAGTTTGTTTCCAGTATAAGAACGAAAATACATAACGGCATTTTGTCGATTGAACGCATTTGATAAATACGCTTCAGCCTGATGAAGCGATTTCCGTGCAACAGCTTCAACGTAATTAAGTTTTTCATAACGTGACAGGGAGTAAATCGCATCTTGAAAGCTCAGCTCTGTTTGCGCTTCTACTTCACTCACGCTCATACCTTTGTATTGCTCGAGCTGCGCTTCCGTCAATAGCCCCATGAGAATTACTTTTTGTTTTATTTTGGCTAAATTATTCGCGTAAGTGTTGAACTGCTTTACTTCATAAGAAATTAACACCGCACCAATCATTGTGACAGAAGTGACGAATAGTAATGTTGCGATGAAAAGAGACAACGCGATACTTTTAAGTGTCATGATGCGGTCTTACGCCCCCGCCACTCTTGTTAGCTCAACAATGTTCTTTACGTTAAATTTATCCAATAGACGGCGTTTGTATGTGCTGACTGTTTTATCACTTATTGATAGCACTGAAGCGATTTCTCTATTGGACTTTCCTTGTAGTAAATACTTCATTACTGCACTTTCTCTGCTTGAAAGTTGTGGCATTTCTCGAACGCTGTTAACAACTTGCTTAAATTTGAAGAAGGTATACCCCTTCTCTACCGCTTCTATCGCGTCTTTAAGAATGTCGTGATTTTCCGATTTACACACATAGCCATCAGCGCCAGAACGAAAAGCCATTTGGCTGTACATTTGGCTAGTTTCAGCGGAGAAGAAAATGACTTTGCCTTCATAACCATGGGATTTGATACGTTTGTAGAAATCAAACCCATCGCAATCTGCCAAGTTCACATCTAAGATCAACAGTTGAATTTCTTCCTTTTTCAATATTTGTAATGCCATCTTCGCTGATGTTGCAGTAAATACCCCGTTTGTTTTACCTAATTCTTCCATCAACGACTTGATCGCAACACAAACGAGAGGATGATCGTCAAAGATCAAGTAATTCAATTTATTCATATCTTTCATTTAGTATGGTTATGGCTTCTAGTGGCATGGGTTTATCAATGTAAAAGCCTTGGCAAAGATCAATCCCATACTCACGTATCGCTTGCAGTGTGACTTCGTCTTCAATACCTTCCGCGACCAGTCGTATATTCAAACTTTTCGCTAACGCGCAAATAGCAACAACGATGTTGTGTTTTTTGATGTCGCATTCGACACCTTGTACAAACGAACGATCGATTTTTAACTCGTTGAATGGCAGTTGAGCCAGTTTTTCAAACGTCGATGAACCCGTGCCAAAATCATCTATTGAGACAGTGACACCGTTCATCCTCAACTTGAGTAAATTCTTGTACAGGGACGCGCTAGTCTGAAATGTATCTCGCTCTGTAATTTCAATGGTGATTTGTGATGGGTCAATCTCGCTCTCTGAACATTGCTGTAAAAAGTAGTGAGAGAACGCCGTATCTTCTAAATTTTCATGGTCTACATTGATGGATACGTTTTGCGTCAATCCGCGGTGTTTCATGTCATAGATAACATTACTCAATACAGCTTGAAACAACTCTCCAGAAAGGCGGCAACGCTCTACAATTGGCAAAAAATAATGAGGGGGTAACACACCATAAATAGGATGATTCCAACGCGCGAGCGCTTCATACCCAAGCACTTCCCCACTTTGCACATCGACTAAAGGCTGGTAATAATTTTTCACGCGCCCTTCAGCCAGAGCAAACAGGAATTCTTGATCTTCCACTTCAATAGGTTGCGCAAAGCTGACTTGTTTCGCTTTTTCATCTTTTATTTTACCCAACAAATCAACGACTTCATTTTCATCGTATGGCTTAGGCAGCTTCCCTAATACTTCAAAACTAAATCCCTCGCACATGGCTCTTACCGCAGAAATAATGGTCAATTCCATTGCACTGACCAGTACAACTTGCCCCTGGTACTGGACTTCATCGAGCATTTCCATCATATCGATGCCGTCTTTTCCGGGCATTTGGATATCACAAAAAATTACGTCAAAATGTTGTTCCTGCACACTCTGAATAGCGGCATCCACACAGTTAAAAGGGATGACTTGCGCGCAATAGCGTTCCAATATTTGCGTAAGTATTGTGGTTTGTAGCGGATGGTCATCAATCACCATCACATTAAATTGTGTATTCATTTGTCTCTACCCAATAGTTTATGTTTTCGATCTCCTGCTCGATTCGTAAAATTAGCTCCGCTGTTCGCCTGTCAAACTCCGCAGCAGTAACTCGTTCTGCCTCAATACAAAGCTCAGCCAGCATGCTTACCCCTATCGTCCCAACCGCTCCTTTGATGCCATGAATGACCCGTTTTTTGTCTCGCTCAGTCGATGCGGCGTTTAAGTTTTTTATATCTGTAGACATTGATTGACTAAACACGCGCGCAATCTCTTTTGCGTCCTGTGCTTTGAACCGTTTAATCCAGCCGGGCAGCCTCCCCCTCTCTTTTTCGCCAATAAATGGAATCAAAACGGTTTTTAATTGATTAAGGTCATAGGGTTTGTAGAGCACATCATCAATGCCGATATCCTGTGTACGTTCAATGGCAAGACGAGCATCTTCTGCTGTCACACCGATGATTGGAATAGCTTTAAATTCGGAGTTTTTCACGTGCCTAACAAGCTCATAGCCATCCATTTCTGGCATATGAAAATCGGTCAGCAGCAACACAACGTTTTCATCTTGGTTGATGTATTCCCATGCTTCGCGGCCGTTGTTCACAATGACAGGTTCGATTCCAAGTTCATGAAGCTGCATTGCTATCACGCTTTGGTTAATGGGATTATCTTCTGCGACCAGTACCGTGCCGAGAACCCAAGAAACCACTTCTTGATTTACGTCACTAAGCTTGGTGTCTTGCTGCGTTTGGCAGAGCAAATTGAACAATATATCTGGATACTTAAGCTCTCTTAGCGTAAGACTGCCAAGTACTCTTTGTTCGTCACGCAGCATTAGGCCATTAAAACTGGCATCGCTGTCGTGTATAGGGTGAAGGTTCGCCACCATTGTTTTTAACGTCGCTGGACGCATTTTCCACGCGTCACACCACTGGCGAATATTAAGTGGTAAGCTCTCGCTATACGTCCAGTTCAAACAAACGTCTGGCTCAGAGTCGCAATGCTCAATTGGCAGTTTGACGGTAATCGTCGTGCCCAAGCCAAATTGTGAATCGATGCAGAGCACGCCGCCCATGCAGTCGATCAATCGGTCAACAATGCTCAGCCCCAATCCAGTACCGCCATATTTACGCGTAATAGTGTCATCCGCTTGAACAAAAGGATTGAGAATGCCTTCGAGTTGGTCATCCGTCATGCCGATACCTGAATCCGCCACTTTCAAAATAAGCTGCTTTTCATGAAGAATGACACTGATTCCAACCTCGCCTTCCGCAGTGAATTTCACCGCATTGGAGAGCAGATTGGTGGTAATTTGCACCAATCGCAGCGCGTCGATTTCAATGAAAGCATTCGAAAATGGTTTGATTGTCACTTTGTAATCCAAACCTTTCGCGAGCGCTCGTGGTTCAAAGCTTCGAAACACATCGCACAAGGTTTTAAGCAAGTCGGTCTTAGCTGGGGCGACGGTTAAGTGCCCTGCTTCTAACTTTGAATAATCCAGTACTTCGTCTACTAGCGTATTCAAATGATTGAGCGAGCGTATGGCTTGGGCAATTAACTCGCGATTTGAATCTGCCGTCACTTGGTGATTTAGCAGATCGAGGATGCCGTGTGCTGCCGACAATGGCGTTCTTAATTCGTGACTCATGGTTGCCAAAAAGTTTTCGCGCGCACGTACCGCGGTTTGCGCTTCTTTTTGCGCATCGATTAACGCCTGCTCACGTTCTTTTTGCTGGGTAATATCTTGAATAACCGTCAGTACAAACTTGTTCTTACCGCTAGGAGAAGCGATGACTTTGCGTTCTCGATATACATGTTTAATATCAAGTTCACAGCCCGACGAGGCAACCTCTTCTGAAACACGCTTTCCAGCAATAACAGTGGTCAGTTCATCAAAATTATTCACCAGAGGAGCGTGCGTAGAATCACTTTTCAACTTACATTGTTGGCACTGTTTACTGTTGTAGTTGGCACAATTGCTCATCTCCATATGGTTATTTTCACTATGGATAAAAACCAAGCTATTGATCTCTTTGATGATGTCCATCAGCCATTGCTTTTGCGCTTCCTCATTGTCAGCATTAAATTCGGCTAACCTCACTTTAAGTCGCATGTGAGATAAGGTGAAATACGCCGCAATTAACATGAGACAGAATATGAATGAACCAGCAACAACAAATGTAGCGATCTGCTCCGCGTCATAGCCATAAGTCAGTTTGAAGCTTCGGTGAGAACGCTGCAGTTTTTCGATCTCGTTAGAATCAATGGTTTCGATGATGCTGTTCAACATGTGTTGCAGTTGTGTATTGTGGTTTGCAACCGCAAATGCATTAGAGAACGTCAAAACGTCCTCCGCATTGATCACCAAGCCATCGACTTGATCTTGTGCAATCATGTTGTGAACGATGTCGTCAGGAATGTAAGCCACATCCAAAACGCCCGATTTCAAATCGGTAAGCAGCTTTTTCAAATCATCATAATGATCAACTTGGCCTTGCTGCCAAGTGCCCAAATGAACTAACCCTTGCTTTTTCAAAGTGAGCAGAATACCCGCTTCTTTCAATGCAGATTTATCGCGCTTGCTCTGCTCCGCTTGGATAGCCACGTAATTACTGTGCATGAATGGTTTAGTGAACAACCAATCTGACTTAGGTAGCTCACCCACATAAGAAACGGGGACTATATCGGCATCAAATGCCGTTAATCCATTAGAAAGGCTCGACGTCGGTTTCACATACTTAAAGCTCAAGCCAGTACGAGACTGCAATAAGTCGATGAAGTCTGGAAAGAAACCGTCTAACTCGCCCGTTTGCGAATCTCGGTAGAGAAACGGATAAGCTTCGTCACTGCTGCTGTAAGTTATCACTAGTTTGTTTTGATGATTACGTCGGTAATCTACCAATAACTTATCACTGATATGGTAAGGATTTTTCGAGGCGACGGAGCGAATGTTTTTTCCATTTTGCTCCCACTGAAGGATTTTGTTGATGTCATCGATCAGACTCTGTTTGTCCAACGAAGCGATAAAACTCACCTCTTCGTTTTTCAACCAACTGGGAATATCGACAACCCCTTTTACAATGTCATTCAAATCCAAATATTGGGTAATACCAACATAAGTGTAAATCAGCGCGTTCGCTTTACCTCGCTTAACTTCATTAAACGCCTCTAAACGTGTTTTAACGTAATGTATCTTATCGATACCACGTTCAGTGAGGTTGTCACAATACACACTGCCCTCAACACACACCCATTTAAGATCACGCGCATCACTATCTCGGTAAGTGGCATTCCGATACCAAACAGCGATAGTGCTCGAAAAGAAAGGCATCGAAAACAAAAAACGCTTTTCTCTTGCTGCTGTTTTACTAAATCCAACCGCACCATCAATCCTCTTGCTTTCGACATCCGCAAGTAAAGACGGAATATGCTTGTAAGTCCGAAGTTCTAACTCATAATCCAAAGCTTTAGTAATGTTAGACAAATACTCAAGACTAATTCCGTACGAAGGACCAACGCTACCGTCAAACGAGTCTTTAGCTTCGTCTTGCGCAATAACGCCAACGATGACCTTCGGTTTAGGACTCTGTTTGGCCATTGAGCAAAAAGAACTCGCTAAAAAAATTAAGGCGACGGACGATACCGTAATACTTCTAAGAATACTGAGCATGACTGCTTCCTCTGAATGGAAGCTCAGACTAGTTTTTGTCAGATAAAAGTCAAACTTCGCTCAACAGCGAAATAAAAATAACACTTTGATATAAAAGCAGAAAACCAAAATTCGTCAGAACAATCTGACAACACAATCCACCTTTGACTACACAGCGTTTGCGTTCGGTCTCTCACCCAGACGGATATTCACTGCGAGTCGGTATATATAAGAGATGTGTGCGTTTAGGTTTGCACGCCATAGCTTTTTACTTTCATCTTGAATGATTCATCATCATTCCATGATAAACTGACGTATTAACATGAAAGAAAGCTCAACTCCGCGGTTTCGAGCAGCTTGAAGTAAACACAGTTTTAGAAAATGCGTTCTAGTATTGTATTACTCAAGACTCACATTGCTACTTTTACAACCGCTGGAGCATTAGAAAAATTAAGGTATTAAATTCAAATGGTTAATAACTCAATCCAGTGGTTTCCTGGACACCCACATGGAAATCCCAGAACTTACCAAGCTATCTCGCTTATTATTTAATATCAATAAGTTAAATAGAATCTCAATTCCAGAACGTCCCACAAAATATCGCTAAAAACCATCATTTTGGTACCCCACCTGGTACCCCACCAAATCAATTTACTATACAATGGTCTTCAAGTAGTCACCTCAAAGATCATTGGCCATGGCAAAACGAATCACTGATACATCAATCAAAGCTCTCGTTATCAAAGAAAAGGAATATACATTCACTGTTGAAGAGGGTTTACAGCTACGTATTCGCCCTAAACGGTCAGATAAAGGGATAGGCACTAAGGCATGGCAATTTAAGTACCGTCACCCTGTAACGCGAAAAATAACCAAAATTCCAATGGGCACCTACCCTTCACTGCGACTTGCAGCTGCAAAACTCGAAGCCGCCGAATATCGGAAACAAATCGCAGAAGGTATCGATCCAAAACGATTCAAAGAAGATAAACGAATCGAAGAATTACGAAAGCACAATGATAGTTTTCTCGAAGTTTCAACCATGTGGTTTGATAGGAAACGCAAGTCAGTCAGCTCATTTCATGCGGAGCGAATCTGGAGAACACTGGAAAAGTACGTATTTGATAACCTAGGGCCCCTTCCAGTAAGTGACATTACTCGACGTGATGCTATTGAAATGCTACGCCCTCTCGAAAAAGACGGAAAGTTATCCACCATCAAAAGAATTTGTCAGAGCTTAAATCAAATAATGGAATTTGCTGTAGCGAGCGACGTGCTACAAGCCAACCCTCTCACTAAAATGATCAACGCTTTTGAAAAACACAAAGTTGAACATATGGCCACAATCCGACCAGAAATGCTCGGCAAGTTTCTATCAAGATTAGAAAAAAACGAAAAGATTCAAGATAAGACAAAGTGTCTGTTGTTATGGCAGCTTCACACGATAGCAAGACCCAAGGAAGCGGCCAGAACACGCTGGAAGGATATTGAACTACAAAATAAGAGCTGGACGATTCCAGCGGCTGAAATGAAGCGCGGAAAAGAGCACAAAGTGCCACTGACTGACGAAGCTATTGAGATTCTATCTAAAATGCGTCCTCAAAGTGAAGGAAAAGAGTTTGTCTTCCCCGGAGAACGAAACCCGAACAGCCATGTAAGCATCTTTACGGCTAACGCGGCACTCAAACGTAGCCTCGGCTTCAAAGGTGAACTTGTTGCGCATGGGCTACGAGCGATTGCTTCTACTGCCTTACATGAACAAGGCTTCGATACGTTGCACATCGAAGCATGTCTATCTCACGCAGATCAAAATGAAACTCGGGCCAGTTACAACCGTTCAAACTTCTTTGAGCAGAGGAAAGACATTATGCGCTGGTGGAGTGAATATATTAGAACTGCGAGTGAAAAGCACTTGAACTCACAGCCAATATCGGACACGACCCTGTAAATAATTCTCTGTAACTGCCATTGGTTACAAGTATTCAGCTAATCGGTCTTCGAACATAATCATAAAGCGGTTCAGCTCTTGCCGCCAGTTTCTAATTGGCATCGTCCATTTCTTGGAGGCAGCCTGAATAGCTAGATAGACCACTTTTCTCGCAGATTCATCCGTTGGGCACAGCTTATGAACGAGCTGAGGTTCAAAAGGTGGAGTCACGGTCGCGAGGTACGTCTAGAAGAATCTAGCCCAGATATAATCTGACAGGCATCGAAAAGTGGGTAACTGTCAGATCAGCTCATAAGCTAGCACATGTTAGTCGAGAAATTTCAACCAATTCAGCCTACTTTGAGCGGTAATAGGCATCGCCGAATTTCCACTGCTAATTTTTATCTGCTCTACCAGTTGTTGCTTTAAGCTTTCATTAATGGGGACCGATTTTTTCACCAGCGCGATCCCATAATCGATCTGTAATCGACTGAGCGTATTCCACCCGTATGTTTTGCTGTAGCGTTCGAAGTTTTGGTCCCAATCATCCAATAAGTTTGTGTAGCCAAAAGTAACTTGGTACATAATGTAAGCATCCAATAGCGCTAAAGATGGAACCCTAGGCATTAATGAATACAGCCGGTTGATACGCTCAAGGTTATCTGGTGAAAGGGGTCGGCAAAGCGTCGCCTTAATCACGTCAGCAATAGCTTTTTGGCATTGAGGGTTATCCTCAATTCCATTCGCCAAGTCTCTATTTGACATGCGATCGAAAGAGGCCGCTATTGATTCCAGTAGGCGCGCATTATCAGGTAAGGAAGGGCTTTTGCTGTATTCCACAGCAAAAGTTTCGATACTCAGCTCTATCCACTCTAAATTGTAACTTAAGGAAGGGGTTTCCATTTGGGTAAGTTTGAGTTTTTCCACACACAAATCTCGAGTGAAAGGCCAATAACTAAAATCTATTTCTTGACTCATACTTACGATCCTGAGTGTACCTTCTTAATTGGAAGTCTTGAGAGAAATGCATGTCAACGTTGAACTCAACTTGTCGAGTCACTTTCTAAACCGAATCAAAATCAATGCTAAAATCACCGGTTGGCTGGAGAGTGAATATAGCTCTATTCCAAGTATTATGCCCATGCTCGGTAGTGATTTGATGAAGTTCTTCAAAAGCTTGATAGGCATCATAGCTAACAACAAAGTCATGCTCACTACCTGAGTCATCTTTTTTGTACACGCACTCAAATTCACCCGCGTCTTCTTCTCGATAAAATACAACAATGGCACTGCTCCATTGATCATCTATCGCATCAACGATGTCTTGAGCGATAGTAAGGTAGAGATCATCTACGGTCATTTATGTTCATTTCCCTGGTCGATTATAGAAGAATTTTACTTTGCTTTTGCCATTTGTCCAATACCTGACTGCGAAGGCATCAGGTCGATTACTGTCTCTACCATAAAGGGGCAAGATATCGACTTTTACGTCTTTAGGAGGGGCGGCTTTTAAAGCACTTCGCCATTCATTCTCCATTTTTAACCAGGCGCTGCGGTTGAGGTTGGAGTCCATCGGGAGATAATTAATCTGCTCTCCCGCGCCAGAAAAGGTGGATGCGACCAAATGACCGCCATCATCACGGGGAAGACCGTCTTTGATGCCGCCTGTTTTACTAGATTTCGATTGTTGATAGGTGTTTCTGTCTCTTGTTTTAAGCTGCAGTTTACCACTGACTCGATTAACACGACCATTAGCGTCTGTCTTATACGTATGATCGCCGACTTTGTAGCTTTGGTTTGATTTAAGTTTCGTGTTGAGCTGTTTATTCCAACTGCCTTTTTTGCCTGGCGCGAGTGTAACTACATTACCCGAATCTTTTGCACTCGTTGGCGTCACCTCTTGCTTAATCTGACTTTGGCTATTGACTTTTATCGTAGAGTGCGTACCTGCCATAAAGCTTTTCTGCAAGACGAGAGCTTCACTTGGATGTGAATGAATCGCTTGCATTATCGCCTGGCCTGATTGATCGGAGACAGGATGGTTATCATCAGCCAAACTCAATGTCATGCCACTCGAGTCTATCAATACTGGTGGGCTGCTTGTGCCCAACTGTTGGGTCGCAACTCGAAAGTCAAACAGCCCAGTAGCATTGAGCCTTTCATGGATTGGTCGTTCGACATCAGGGCTAAGAGAAAGACCAATGGACACCATGGTCGCGTTGAGTGTTTGGATATGCTCCCGATACTGTTGCATTTCATCCGGGTTCGATGTCACATCGGGCTCTAACTTCACGTAGAGTTCTTGATGTAAGTGCTCGAGAAGGAGTCTTTTCAAATACGGTGGTAGACGATGCCAACCGATCAAATGTAACAATGTCATAATACTGTTGAGATCATTCAGGCTCACCTTGCTCGAGAGCGCTCGAATGAGTCTCGAGATCTCTTGCAAACGTTGTTTGTGTAAACGTTCTCCTGTACTACGGGGGTAGGTAATATAACCCATGGCTATTCAACGGTCTTATACAGTTTAGTCACTAGACCACCTACACGCTCTGGACGCTTATCTTGCGAATAAAGCGTATTGGGGTCCGTCCATGTCATCTCGTTGACCTTGGTTCTTTCTTCATATCCGAACAGATCTTCGTAAACCATAAGGATAGGGATATCTGCGGATAGATACCCTGTTTCTACATCCTGCAAGGTGCTTGAAAGTGACCCATTCCACTCGAAGGTTCCAATATCGCCCAGATGCGCCCTGAGAGTCTCGTTAACGATTTGACCGGTTTGGGTCACGGACACCTCATCGACATTGGTATTGATATCTATCAAGGAGGAGTCTTCCATTAACGTGCTTAGAATGTGTTCAATCGTAGAAGGACGTGCGATCCCATACAATTCCATCTGCTCAATTAACTCATCCAAACGAAGCGCAGGAAGCGCTATTTCCTCACCTTCTAAGGTGATCACAAAGTCCCCCCGTTCGATGGCGTCTAAGTCATGTTTCGTCAATGACGGTTCTAGCTTAGGTTTGATCCGATTGTCTTGGAACAGTTCCCCTTCCCACCATCCTGATTGAGTCACTGACTCGACTTCAAATACAATTGGGGCCTGACCATTTTCACTATTGAAAGTGAACTCTAAGGTTTGCTTGATGGTTTCCGCATTTCCCATCTTTTCGGCTTCTTCCATGTGCAAAATCAGCTCAAACAACGCCCTCATATTTGGGTCGCTGATTTCATCCAACACGTCAGAGCTCAAGACACTAATGTCATCATGTGCACTGTTCATCAAACATTATCTCCAATATACAAGCGCTGAAGTAACGTCATGGTCAAACTCGGGGAAAATTTATAGTTGAGGTAAGCATATCGTAACAGCCCCGCTGTCGATCGATTGGGTGGGGAGTAAGAAGTGAGTTTGCTTTCAAGTTTATTGAAACTATACCGTTCGGGATCACTAGCCATCGAAGTAATCTTCTTGTCCTCTAATTGTTTCTTAAATTTGATCACATCATCAGGTGACATGTTGCTCAGTCGCCCTTGTATCTTCCTGCCATTTACGCTTAGGGTCACGTTAATTGACGTCGAGCGTACTCGCTCCACTTCCATCTTCTTTTTGGCCAATAAGTCGAGAACCGCGGCTTTAACACGGCCCATCCCAATCGATTTTATGTTCTTCAAAGGCGCATGCTGTTGGATGACGGCATACATTCGCTGAGCAACCCACTTATCAATAATGTCACGACTTATTTCTGCAGAAACCATGTGTAAATCAAAGTCTCGTGGGTTATCCTTGGCCCCACTAACATGTTCTTTTGTTATAGCATTAAGTGGCACACGGATCATTTTGCGCGCGAGTTCAGGGGCTATTTTTTTCGTGTGTTGGAATAAGTGCCAAGCAATGGTCTCGCCAACGTTGTCATTATCTGTTGCGAGTAAAATACTCTTCACTTTCGGGCCTTCGGTGAGGATTGCGTCCAAAGCCTGAGTGCCATTGCTGTTTAAACCATAGTCGGGCAACAGTTGTCGCCGTGCAGTCTCTACACTGTCCTCCTGCAACCCCGATTTGGTGACAGCGCCATTGGTTGGGTAGACGACATATTCTTGTCCGAGCATCCGCGTCAATACACTCACCTTGCCTTTCGCCTCAACGATAAATAGGTGTTTGGGGAACAGACGTTTACCATGTTGGTTAAGGTAATGCCCTAGAAAGTGGACAGAGTTGCGTGAACCTTGGGACGTTTGCGGGTCGAATGAAACTTGGTTTAAGTGATACAACTTAGGGCAAATTACGGCAATAAACGACTTCTTCGCTCTTGAGACTGCAACATTGAGTAAAAAGGGCTGTTTCTCAAAGAACAGTCGTGCGCTATCACTGTGTGTCTGTACACCAGAAAATATCACGATGTCTTTTTCCGCACCCTGTAACTTATGGATAGTATCAATCGTCGTGTCTTCGATTTCACTCTTTGGGATCAAGTGACCATGTGCCTCATTGGTTTTATACAGTGCATCGCGAATCACTTCGGGCTGTTTATTGAAAGGGGTTACAATCGCTAGCATGGACGCGAGCGCAGGCAGAGCATCTCCCTTTTTCAAGCGCTCTTGCCAACTTCGATAACGCAGAACCACCATTTCAGCGATAAGGTTGGCTTCCGCATAATTGACTTTGGATGTCTTGCCTTTCCCAGCTTCCGAAGACCCAGGCGTTTCCACGTAGGCCATAGCTGGTAGATCTTCTGGGTCGACTTCTTTGTCATTGTTTGGCAGATAGAACAGTTTGTTGTCGTAAACCATTTGATTGCAGTAATCGATGATTTTTTGAAAACAACGATAATGCCCCCTCAACATAAAGCCTGCACCTTGGTAGGAGTACGTTGAGGCGTGCATGACCAAGTGCAATAAACTACCAGAGGTCGGTGTGAAACCAAGCTCTATCAAGCGTGTAATTTGCTTAGCGCTGTACCCTTCCTTTAACCAAGCACTGTAGTCATCATAGGCTGAGATATCTTTCTTGTTATCAATTACTGGCTCTAATTGACTGATGTCTCCAACACTGATCAATTTTCGACACAGCGACATGGAAGGGAGACCTAAGCGAATATCAGCCTGCCCCGACTCATCGGTGATCAGTAAGTCTATCCCACCGTAGACAAAAGAGCGCTGTATGGATCCTGGGGTATAGCTTTTGACCTGCAGTAGCTTAGGCAGCATATGAAGGGTTGAGATGACAACAGGTGTGACCATACAAATGCGTCTTAACCCTTCAATGATGTTTTCTTCTGTTTGAGCAAACAGAACTGAGTTTCTCAGTGATAAAAGGTATTCCGCTTCCCAATACCTTGCCGCAATGTGAAACAATAACGGTCGATACGAGGTATCAAGAAGGTGTTCAATGTAGATATCTACCGTTACGTCGTGTAATTTCTCGCCAAATTTCGCTTCTGGAATGGCTTCATCTTTAATGCGTTCTCGATTTAAGCGCTCGACAATATCCAGATAACCTCGGCTGGTTCTGTCCATTTGTAGCCAAGCCGAAAACTCTTCCCTAGCCGTGACAAAATAAGGTAGGCAATAACGAGTATCAGAGATTGGGAACAAAGCACTAGGCTCAACATGTCCGGCTCTGATTTGAGCCACGCAGTGCTTCGCCACGGCAAGCATCTCTGCACTTTGATCCGTTAAGTACTTATGCAGATAACGTTTCGCTTGTTCTATATGGTCAATGTGTGGGAGCCCCAACCTTTGGCAGTGAAGCTGCAATTTGGCCAAATAGTACGCCTCATGATCTGGCAAGGATTTGAGATGATTAAGCTCCTCACACACACTCGTCCAACCAAAGACAAAAGGCTTCTCTTTACCAAAAGCTTCAATCACCGGCGTTTTGGCTCTTTCTTCTTCAGTGAATTTTTTTAACGCATCGCTGGAGGCTAAAAAGCTGCCGTAGTTGTTGATCTTGGGTAACCAGCGTTGGTACAAAATGAAATCGTCATCGTCATCATGCAATACGTCAGGAAAGGCGGAGACGACATTTTTCACTGATTGGTTCGTTGCACCTGCAGCAACGATGATCGGACACGGCCTTCCCTCTAGGGCTGCGATGACACTTTCTTGAGCAATGACCGCTTTTAACATGGATGTCTTGCCACTACCAGGTGGACCACTTACCGCCAAGACCTGACCCAACTCAGGGTGTTGTTCGTCAAAAGCACCGAGATGCCGGGCCATTATAGAGGCGTGACGTTGTGTATTATCTAATGGAAAAAGCTCACGCGCTTTTTCCGGATCACTATCCCCCGTTCTTGTGTCCATATGCCCCATGATGGCACTCGAGCCGATGTGACCACTGTACCAACCTGTTTGAGCCTCAAGATACTGGGTTGATACCGTCTCCGAATAGCTGTTGCCTTCGAGCGTAGCTAGTAACTTTTTCAGCGGAGTATGCTGCCAATCCTCCGCCCTGTCGGAGAGCAGACCTCGGTATAGATTCGAGATATGCGTTAAGGAGCCTCCCGAATCAAGGACCGACGAAATGCTAAACTGGACCGTTAAATCAACATTGCTCAATTGCCCACTGATTGACTTGGTCAATTCCAGTAAGCTACTTACTTCGCAGGTATGGTAAAAAAGCTCCTTCGCCTCTTTTAGCCAAGACTTTGATGTCCCGAGTTGATAATAGACCGCTATATTTTCTAAAGCATTCGACGAGCTAGCCAAGATCACTTCAGGCTTACTCTCATTGTGTTCACCTAACAGATACTCTGGGTTAATTTGAATCGGCTTGATAGGGTTTGGGTGGAGAAAGAAACCGCTTTTATCGTTTGGAATGTCAATTTTGACCGGAATGGCCAACAACAAGTAGCCTCGACTTTCACCTCGCTTGACCATCTCCAAAATCAAATAACTGGAACCATTTGGCGTTGGCAACTTTTTCGAAGTGAGTTTCTGACTCAAGTCATTGTCCCATTCCTCGATTGATTCAGGAAGCATGAGCCGGGTTCGTTCAGCGTTCTTTAACACTTCGATATTGTTATGTGACGTTAGGGCGTAAAGAGATTTTAGAGCGTTCATTGGCGAAACTTAGCGGAAAGAATTTCTTTCACATTGTTGAATTGACCATTTACCTGGATCTTACAAACATATTCGTAACATTCAGGCTCTGATATCGTTAATAACTGATGACTATAGTCTTTAAATTGAAAGCCGCGCTTTTTATCTAATGAAATGAAGTTGTAGACGCGGACGATTTTGGAGGCTTTAGCTTTCTTATCATAATACGTAAACGCTTGACTGACTTCCTCACAGGAGAAGGTAAGCTCTTCGATAGAGATGCTACTTTGTCGCGAAAGGCCTGTTACTTGCTCGACGTCATCGATGACTTCACAGGTATCAGCGAGCCACCCTTGCTGCCCCTCGGTAAACAATTCAAGAAGTTCGAGTCTTGCTTTACCTCGCATAAGAGTCCCAGCTTCTATTTGAGTTATGCCCTGCAATTTCAGCAATGGTGCTGGTATAAAAATCATATGCGCGACACCCTGTGAGATGACTTGACAGACTAAATGGTTTCGCAATGCGTAGTGATCGAGTTCTCGGTTGACTTGACCGAAAGGGGAATCTTTCTCTTGACTATAGACATACCAATCATGCGCCGCTTTGCCCTCAAACGCGACCAGATCTTGATGATGATGGTTTGGGGCGAGCGCAATGGGATCCTTCGATTTTATTTTCCATTCTGGCGCGAACTTTTTGTTTTTCTGAAACTCGTAGAGACTGACTCTCTCCTGGGCCCCTTTCTCGATATAATCAATGACACTGTGAGCAAATAACTCCGGTTGCTTGATGATGAACTGATTTCCATCAAAGGGTTGTGTTTTAAATACTAAATGCTTGACCTTATTATGGGTAAAGCTGCGTTGATAGGTAATTAATCCTTCGTAATTGGTACAAGTCGAAGAGATAATCCCAAGATAGAGCTGACCTTTTTCTTTTTTTAAGGTAATTTTGAGCATCCCTTCAACAAGATCACCATAAGTTAATTTGTCACCCTCGATACCTAAACGCTGCAGCTCATTTGACCAAGCGACCGCGCGAAAAGTCGCGCCTAAAGTCTCAAAAGTAAAGTAGTACTTGTCACCGTCACTGTTAAGAAAATAAAAACAGTGCCCTACTTTTTGTCCCTCTAGCGTTTGAGCGAGCTTTTCCTTTGCTTGCTTTAAACATACCGTGGACCTGTGGTTTTCGTGGTCAAAATTGAGCGTCACATTGTCAATCTCGCTAGACTCCTTGACTACGAGAAAATCATCTATTAAAAACCCGGGAAACTCGGTATATAGACACTGGCCATCGTCACTACAAAACCAAGCACTGTACCATTTTATGTCCTTTTTACTGTTTGTTTTGGTCGGCTTGACTGTGATGTTGTATAAGTAACCCGTTAACTGAGTCGGCTTTGCTTTGGACTCAACCACCTCAAGCTTGAATCCTTTTTCATCTCTTAAGAAGCTTATCCCTACCAACGAATTGTGAGAAACGCAGTAACAGAGTTTTCGGTAGTTTTCATATGACTCGGAAACGATGGTCAGTAATTCTTTTCCATCCGTATCTAAGCAAGAAATTTGAGGTGATATGTCACCACGATACGAGACTCTCACCATGACCGGCTGTTTGAAATCGCTAAACTCTACTGGAATGAGCTGTTGAATAAAGTGAGGACCTTCAGGCTCACCTTTGACTAATGCTATGTATTCTCGCCCCACTATAGGGAGCGCGTAGAATCGGTTTTCTGTTAAGCTCTTTTTGCCAATATATGCCGTAATGATGCCATCTTTGCCCTCAATCTTTGAGAACAAAGTACCATTAGCATTCTTGCTTAATTTTATGTGGTAGTACTGTAAAGACAAAACCGCACCATCAAAAGGTCATATAGTCAAAGCTCGAAGTAGACCAAGGTTTTTAAACTATGTATTGAACATATATACTAATAGAATTACTAATTAGTTCCAAGGATTACCTCTAAACCCTGCCAAATAAGAATAAACACATGAAAAGGGTAACATCCTGATATTAAATACAAAAAAACAATGTCAATATTCAAGCTCTTTCTCACTTAGTGCTAACATGACTGATTATTGGTAAACGTTCCGCGATCCCACGGGCGCGGCCTTAGTGAGAGAAGTTTCAAGGGAGAAGTGAGTCGATGTCAGGCTCTGGCTTAACCAACTCCTTCATGCCCTAAACCAGACAGTCATACAAAATCAGCCCGTTGGCCTTTGCCGTTTCGATAACGCTGTACAGCATGGCGCTGGCACCTGCACCTTTCGGAGTGTCCATGAAAAGCCAATTTTTCTGCCAATAACCATGGATTTGATTACTAGCTAATTAGCGTCTAGTGAAACGGTAACGAATCAGAAAGGGTTAAAACTAGTCGGTTAAAAATACGAACAGTGGAAAGCGCATAGCTTTCCACTTACGCTGATATAGACAATTACACAAAATTTAGGACAGTCTCTAAAAATAAAACTCGTATCAAGTCGACCATTGACTATATGCTCTAATACATCTAATAAACATTGCCACCATTTGCAGCAAGTTTGGCCTTTTCTAACAAATTAACCTGCTTTCTAGAAAGCCCTGCTTTCCCATACCTGTAACATAAATAGTCGGATATATCCTGCTCATGTGTAGAGATGATTACCTGCCGATCTCTCAGCTCAACTCGAAGTAAATCACTCAATGAAGCAATATTGATCTCATCCATACACTGGGTCGGATCATCAATAAACACAAAAGCGGTCTTAGCGTATTTTTTATTTAATGCTAAAAACAGAGATAATGAAAGTGCACTAATCTGTCCACTACTCATCGACAGAGTTGCATCATGTTGAGAATCACGCGCGGTTGTAAAGTTCATAGCTGCGGTTTTTCGCTGTGCATCCGGTGTATCGATAAACACACCTAATCCACTCTGATAATTTTGAAGTAAGCGTCCGCTGTAAATGTGGAAAAGTGACTCCATTTGGCCAATCGTTCGGTTCATGTAATCGGTTTGAGCGTGCTTTAGTTTAGTCTCAACCTGTCCAAGTTGCCCATTAAGCGTTTCTAAATGGCCTACTTTTTCTTCTGCTAGCAATACCTCTTTATTTTTCTTTAAGATGGAAGCATTAACCGTCAAATTATGCTGCTGCTGAATATAGCTTCGTTTTGACTCAATCATCTCTTCGGTCAAACGATCTAACTTCTCCAGATCACCAAAATTCTGAGCAAAGAAATTTAACTCCTGCTCTGAAATTACCTCATCCTCTTGTTCAAGTGACCTTAAAACTGCACTTTTCACATCTGAAATTTGCTCAGATTGACTCTCTTCCTCAACGACGTAACGTTTTGGTAGATTGATGCCTAGTGAAATAAGTCTCTCTCCAATAGCCATCAACCTTTTTTCCTGATGTTCATGCACCGTTAACTCAGAATACAACCTGCCTTCAAACTCGGTTCGAGCTTTTTCTAAATCAGAAATATATTTAACTTTTAATGGATTCAAAATTGAATTCATACCTTGATAACATTGGGTAATTTGCCTCCCAATCCCGTCCAGTTTTTTCTTTATCAATTCAGTCTTAGCTTCTATCGCCTTAACTAATAGCACTTTTTCTTGATAATCAAAACCACAGAGAGGGCATTCAGAATCATCTTCATCACCAAGTTGTAGCAACTTACCCCGAAGTTGCATCATTTCCACCTGCTTACTACTCATCCCTCCATGTTCGAGAAGCAAGTTATTTTTAACTTGTAAAAGTTTTATCAGCTCTTCAGCTTCTCCTGCTTCAAGGTAAGCTGATAAGAAAGAACCATGACTTGAAGAAAGTTTAGAAGGGTCATTGCTCAACGTCCTACAGACCTTTTCTAGCTCATCTAATCGAACTTTCTTTTTATTTAGTTCTGCTAACCTATCAAAGTGGTGATATAACCTAATGGCTAAACCAAATTCATCACGCTTAGTAAAATCAATCTTTTGCCCGTTTCGAATCCTCTTAGCTATCTCTTGCCTTCCGGCATAAATTCGTTTTAACAAACTAGTTTGCTCTAACAACTCACTTATATTCTTATAATTTTCTACCGAAAATGGTCGCTCCATATCCCACTGTGGAGTAATAGTGGAATCTGTTAATTTCGTATAATTAATTTCCTCTGAATCATCGACAGTTAACGCATCTTGCAGTTCTTTTAGTGAATCCTTTTTAACTGCATGTTCGCCAATAGCTTTAGCCAATTGTTCTTTGCTAGCAGATTTTAATTTACCTATGTTATCAATACGTTTTTTAAGCTCTTCGAGGTTAATAAGATGCTCAATTTGACCAGTCCTCGATCTCTTGTCACACTCGTCTGGGATAACAATGGATTTGCTGTCTTGTTGAAGGTAATTAAGAACAGAAAAGTTACTTAAGAACTTATCACCAAGTTTTTCAGACCAAAATGCGTGCTCATCATCAATTAACCTAGCATCAGCTACACTGTCAAAACTTGTTAATTCATACAGCTTGAAGTCTTCAAAGCTACTCGGCTTATTTTTGCTTGCATCTAGGTCCTCTTTCTTTGCTAGCCTCATTACATAAATCGACTCGTTTTCTTTTCTAAGCTCTGCAATTATCGAGACATCTTGTTCACTATAGTGGTTTTGATACAAGCTTCTTTTAAACTTTTTGCTCCCTGAGACCTTTAACGCACCAAGCCTTGCAGCTACCCTAGGGAGCTTATTACAGAAGAGCACTTGCTTGGCATCAAACAACGAGGTTTTACCGAAACCATTTGGGCCATCGTAAACAATCAGGCTAGATGAGTAACTTTCTTCAAACTCAGAAAATACTTTGAACCCTTTAATCTTTAGCCTGTGAATTCGCCATTTTTCCACGAATATAATCCTCAACTATTGCTTGGTAATTGTTTCCATTGTTGGCAATAAGAGCTTCAAACTCATTATTCAAAGCCAACAAATCCACATTTTTCAGGTAATCATCTGCAAGCTTACAAGGGTCATCCAACTCAGATTCATCCACAGGAACGGATAGGAAAGGTAACTTAATGAAAATTCGGCTTGCTATGCCATACTCAGACTCTACCAACGGGGATTTCTTATATAAGCTGAATTTACTTTGATCTTTTATCAAATTAGCAAAATCTCTTGTATCGATTTCATTGAGAAGATCTAGTTCGGTTTGAGAGTAATACAAAACATGTTTTTTAAAGCTGAAGCCATCTTCCTCTAAAGAAAAAACCTCACTTTCATGGTCAATTATATCGGCTAGCCGATCTAGCTCGAACAAAACCACCACATCTGTATTCTTTGCAAAAGTGGGGTGCTCTCTTAACACGTGCGGTGTATTTGCCAAGACCCATTGATTAAGCTCATTTGGTTTCATCAATTTCGAAACCTTCACAACGGCCAGAAAACGATGATAGTTGCTCGACATAGAACGATAAAAAGAAAACTGCTCAGCATCTTGTTCTACTAGTTCAAACTGACACGGAGAGTTGCTTGATAGCGTATTAATTATTTGATTAATCATTTATTTCATCACTTGCGTCACGGACTGACACAAACCTCACATTGTTTATTTTTGTAATTCGGTTTCTATCGTTTTCAGATATTTCTGTGAATTTACCAGTAGAACTAGATTCACTATTAAGTGGAAATGGAGCACTATCCATATGTACAACTAGATTGTCGTAATCATAAAGCACATCTTGTATGGTCAGGTTTCCACGAAGAGCATCAACATTTTCTTGAATTTGCTTTATATCTAACTCTTGATTTAAAAAATCGAACTTCATTGCAGTAGGAAGAAATGAACCTAATCCATTTTTGAAATAGTGTGGTAAGTCTTCAGATGTTTTAACTCCCATGATGCTAAGAATAACTCTTAAATAATTATCTACTGTATCATTACTAAAACCAGATAATGAGATTTCCTTTTGATTTGGTTTCTTTGAATAATAGAGTCGAGCTAAAGCAGGAGCACCCATATTAGCTACTGCAAATCTACACTGGCAAATACCATTCAAATCAACAGATTCATTTTCTTGAAGACTATCTAATATTTGATCGGTTCTATCCAAAAGAGTCTTTCTAAACTCAAACAAAATTGCTGCTCGATCATCACTATGAATTACCTCAGAACGCAAACAATTTACAATGTCAGAAAAATAAATTGGAATAGATTCTGCAGCTTCAAATTTGTTCATCGACTCATGCTGGTTTCGATAATGAGCTAAGTTTACCTTCCCAGCTAACAATACATGCAACTTAGCCAATTTGTGCGCAATTAGTAATTCTGTGGATGGCAGCCCGTATGATTCAAGGTACTGATCAACAATTTCATTGAGTTTAAGGTCGATAGAGTTCGTTTCAACATAACAACGTTCATCATGGTACTGATAAAACTGAACAAAATGCTCACCATCAGCGTCATTAGCAGCTCTATCAGAAAAGTCATCAAGCTCCACCGAAACGTGAAACCATCTAACAGTATTCTCGTTACACCTCTCTGATACTTTTGATGCCTGCTGCAATGCAGAGTTATAAGAATAGCGCTTGTCACTCTTCATAGCTTTTACTTGATGAAGAGATAAAACACGCCTGGCTCGATCGTGGATAACAAAATCATCTAGGTGCTCAACATTGAGGGAATGTGCTTGAATATCCCGCTGAACTAGAAGACGTATCGCGTGATACAAGGCGACTTTTCCCTGATATACAAACCCACTCCAAGCAGGGATGGCGCTACTGTTGATAATCTGAGAGGATACTTCTGTCAATCTAGATATTCCTTTTGATAAATGGTCCAGTATTTCCAAGCTTTCATAGCTATATACAACGTCAAACTTAACCTTGTACTAATCAAAAGCCCACTCAGCTCTATTTCATGTAATGCTATTGCATATCAGCCTAAAAGGCCATGACAAGAAAGGGAAATTGGCAATAGTCAAAACCTAAAAAGTGAACACATCAACATATAACATTCATCACCTGAGCATCCCGCTTGCGACTAGATAGTTTTTGAAATCTCACTTCAATAAGCATGATTAAATGCCTAATCACATTATTAACTCAATCTAATATGAGCCTACTAGAGTATTAGCTATAGTTACTTCAGCGCGCTAAACAATGAGAAAAGACTATGACTATCAACTTCAACGAAAAAGTTCGAGGGACGAGGGTATATCACAACGGTTCAGCCACTAAACCTCGCTCACTGACTGAACCTGATAAAATTGCAGCACAAGGAAACTTCGAAAGTGATCGAGGTAGAATCCTCAACTCTGCTGCAATCAGAAGGCTTCAACAAAAAACCCAAGTGTTTCCTCTCGAACGCAATGCAGCCGTTCGCAGTCGTCTCACTCACTCTCTCGAAGTTCAACAAGTTGGTCGATACATCACTCAACTAATCTTTAGAGAGCTTTCCGAAAAATCTAAGCAAGAATACAAACTAATCGGATTAGAACGTCAATTTGAGTCGATAGTCGAAATGTCATGTTTAATGCATGACGTTGGCAATCCACCTTTTGGACATTTTGGAGAGCAAGCTATAAACGATTGGTTTTCTAGAAACTTACTATCTCTAGTAATTGATAAGAAAGGTAAGCCCACAATCGACTTACCAAAGCCTATCCAACAAGACCTTACCAATTTCGAAGGTAACGCACAGGCTATCCGCCTAGTTCACACTCTACTCGAACTCAATCTAACCTATTCTCAAGTATCTGGTGTGTTCAAGTATACTCGCCGTGGGGATCAACCATCGCCTAAAACACAGAGCAACCCGGAATTACATGACTATGACTATTTGATGAAAAAAGTGGGTTATTACTTAAGTGAACACCGCTACATAGAGTCACTAAAAACGGTGTTGTCAATGGACTCTCATTGCCGCTCCCCATTTTCATACATAATGGAAGCTGCGGATGATATTTCCTACGGGATTGCAGACATTGAGGATGCTGTTGAAAAAGGCATTCTCACAGTAGATCAACTAAAAGATGCTTTAGACGACGAATACCAATCTCTTGTAAAAAAGTACGCTTTACAAAGCAATGACGAGATGAAAAGGATCGTTGATGTCGCCAGTGAAAGCGCTTCAAAAGCTGATAACTGTGCGAACAGCCACTTCTTCATAACTCTTCGCGTAGAAATAAACAAACGCCTACCACAACATGCATGCAAACAGTTTATAGATAACATAGAGAAAGTATTTCACGGGAGCTTCAATAGAGCGCTAATTGAAGATCATAGTGATAATCATGCATTAGTAAAAGCTCTTAAGAATGTTGCTATGAACTATGCTTTCTGCGATCCAGAAGTAGAAAAAAGTGAGCTACAAGGATATAGAATCATTACGGGGTTACTTGAAGCGTATAAGCCATTATTACTATTAAGCAAAGAGACTTTTACCAACATTAAAGAAGCCCCTCTATACGAGAGAAGACTCTACAAAAAACTACCGAACAAGCATCTTCGAGCATACGAAATAGCTATACAAAGATTAGAGCAAGAAAAAAATAAACCGTCTGACCCTCCGTACTTACCCTACGACTTTGATAACGATGTTTGGGAGTTTTATTTTCGAGTCCGCCTCATCCAAGACTATATTAGCGGCATGACCGATCAGTACGCTTATGACGAATATCGTAATCTACATGTGTTGGACTAAGTAAAAGCAGATAACCTGAAATGTAGTTACAAGTTACAATACAAGGGAAGTCACCTTCCCTTTTAATCACTCTTAATTTAGCTGTTCACGATCATTCATTTTGAATTATCATCAACCCATTGATATCTAACCGGTCTTGTTAGTTTAGTTACCAAATTTTGTTCTAGAGCGAGGGATAGCCAAATTTTTACCTGACCTTTATGTAAATCAGATACTTCCACAAGCTCTGATTCTGATATTGGTTCAATGGCTACAGTTTGTAGATACTGAACAAACAATTGATAAAAGCTGTCTTTAGAAACAATCTCAGTCTCTGACTTTGTTTGTGAAACAGATTCTTTAGTCTCTAACAGAGCTTCATTGTTTTTCGTTTTTTTCTCAGAACCGTCCTCTACAGCCAGATCATCATTGCTATCTCTCGGAGGCATTTCATCATTTGGCTGCGCGAACAAGTCTGCTTGCGGCTGGCTAAACAAGTCTGTTTGACTATTAACGTTAGAGTTGGCGCTGCTAACTAACAACGATTGAACATCCAACTCTGCAATGTTCTCGCTACACCAACTTGCTCCTGCTGCAACAATTCCAGCATTGCCAGCTGCTGAATCTTGGGTTTGTTTTACCCAAGTTGGAACCCAACCTTTCTTTAAGTTCTGAATCGCCCCTTCCCAAGTACCACCTTTAGCACCTGAGTGAACGACTAAAGATGTATCCGCTAAACAATAGATGTATTTATTTCTGTCCATTGCATTGAAGCGGTTGAATCCAGCTTCCGGGTTAAAAGGAGAAACTAGTACGACGTTGCCATTCATGAGGCCACTGCGGTACTTTGCTGAAGTGGAAGCTTTCAATAAACTATCAGCGAGTATACCAACAACGGCACCACCAGAATTCATCGCCCCTAGCATTGAAGACTCATCGACTCCTCTTGCTCCACCAGAAACTGTCCCCAAACCAGCACTCGCCGCTTTAGAACCAACCTGTTCGGCATACACTAGATCTGAAGGTGAAGCGTTACGCGAACCTACTACAGCAATACCACCAGCCTTGAGTAACGCTTTGTCTCCGCATCCATAGAGTACAGGAGGAGCCTGGTTACCAAGTTGGTGAAGTAGACGTTTGGGGTAGCTATCTTTGTCAGCACGAGTAATGACCCACAAGCCTGAGCGACTCCATTTTTCGAGCGCTAGTGCCATGCTGTGCCCTCGCTTCAAGAGGGCTTCAACTCGCTCTTGAGTGATTTTGTTTTTGGGATCACGCCACTGAGATAACAACGCTTTCTTGTTGTTATCCAGTAAGTCGGCAGGACTGAGTTTGCTATCTCTCAACCACATAGCGAAACGCGCCCACTCCGCATTGGTGAGCGGCTTTGCGGCATCTTTATCCTGCTTACCAAAGTAACTGGTAAGCAGGATAATCGCTTGTGCTGTTGTTGTTAAATTCATTAATCATTTACCGATGTGGAAGCTAAAGCGACCGGGTATACTTTTCCGCTGCCAGCTTGCTGAAGCTTCGCCGCTATAACAGTTAACGTCCATCCTGAATCAACAATGTCATCCACTAAGAAGCAAGGACCCTCTGGTATCGACTCCTGAACTTCAAAAGCACCATCTAAATTACGACACTGATGAAAACGGTTTTGCTGGAACTTTTGCTGCTCATTGTCTCTAACTTTTTGTATAACGTCGACAAATTCTAGCCCCAACCTTTCAGCTAATCGCCTAGCATAGTCAGGAACTAGTTCAGGATGGTTGCGGGATGGTACACAACATAACCAAGTTGGTCGTTCTTCCAACTCCCAACGTTCAAGTATCATTTCTGCCATAGCATCAACCAGCTCATTTCGGAAATGATTCTCATGTTTATCATCCCTTACCATTTGCCCCCAACCAGCATCGCCCCAACGAGATAATACTCTGCCCTCTTGAGCTCTCAATTCGAGCGGTAAGTTACCTCTAAAACCTTCTTCAACAAATGCTCCTGCTGCAACCTGAGCGTTTGGTTTTATTGGCATTTCTGCATGGCGTAGAAAAATGCCTGCATCGTGAGCTAATGAAGGGTTAATAGCACTACTCACAATTTCTTGTTCAAGACACACAGCGCATCTTCCGCATGGCTGTGCTTCCTCATCATCCAGAGCTTGACGAAGATAAAGCATTAAACAACGATCACTCACTTGATAATCTAGGACCTCTTGCCATTCTAATTCTCGCTGTTGCGTCAGATGTTCGATTCTATCCTGATCCAAATTGAACCTAGCTGATGTACGTTTCCATTGTGAGCCCTCTTTAACTACAGGAGCCGGATTCTCTACGCTAAGCAACTTCAACACTTTCTCAATTTGGCCAAAACGAAGATTTGTACGTTCTTCCAACTGACGCATTGTCAATCCATCTACAGGAGCAAGCTCATTTAGAATTTCATTAATTTGCTCAAGACTAGGAAATGCTGAAGAGCGAAAGTACTCATGAATATCCGCATCTTCACGCCCAGACAAAAGTATGCCAACTGCGTTATCGATACCACGTCCCGCTCTTCCTACTTGCTGGTAATAAGCCACAATTGAACCTGGTGATTGATAGTGAATAACAAAACTTAAATCAGGTTTGTCATAGCCCATGCCTAGAGCCATCGTTGCAACCAACACATCTATTTGGTTATTAAGTAGCAAATCTTCTAGATGTTGACGATATTGATTAGTATCGAGGCTGCCTGTAGGGCTAACGAAGTCAGGATGGGTAACTTTTCCATGATAAGCGCGAGCATTGATATCGTTTCGTACTAGCCATTCAGTAACTTGTTCCGCATCTCGTGTAGTAAGAGTATAAATAATACCAGTACCATCTAATTGCGGAATTATCTGAGAAAGCCAAGCAAGCCTTGAAGCTTGATCAGGTAAACTAATGTTTTGTAGCGATAAGCTGTCACGCCCTAGCTCTCCACGTTGAATTTGAATATCACCGAGTTGGCGATGAATATCGTTGACCACTCTATTATTAGCAGTAGCTGTGGTTCCCAACACCCCCGTGTTCGCGGGCAGCGAGCTTAAGATATTAGCGATCTGTCGATATTCAGGAATAAAATCATGGCCCCAGTCAGAAATACAATGTGCCTCATCAACAACCATTAGGCCCACGTAATCAGAGATCGGCTCTAATACTTGCTCTCTAAATACTTCATTTGAAAACTGTTTCGGATGGATTAATAGCGCGTCAATTTCATTGTTTCTGAGCGCATGTAAAATTGCAGGTCTCTCATCACGGTTTGTTGAATCCCAACGAACCGCATTTAATCCTAATCTCTCTGCAGATTCTATTTGGTTGCGCATCAATGCAAGCAAAGGTGACACAATGATTGTTGGTCCTTGGCCTCTATCTCTGAAGATTTTGGTACTGATGAAGTAAACTGAGCTTTTCCCCCAGCCTGTTCGTTGAACCACCAGCAATTTCTGATTGTGGTTTACCAGTGCGTCGATTGCCTCCCATTGACCATCTCGAAATTGAGCATCTTCATCACCGATTGCAGTTTTGAGTAACTGCTCTGCCACCTGTTTGTCCATGAAGCCACCTATGTTGATTTTAATTTATTATGTAATCAGATTAGAAAGACTACTTAAGAAAACGTAAGCAAACCATGAGCTGTATTCCAATAAATACAATAGATTAAATACGTAATGGTCGAAGGAGATTAGCCACGATTTTGCATTCCTCCCGGAAAACTGCCCTGACTAGTTCGGGGTGGTTATATGGAATTCAAAGGGGCAAGGTCAATGATCAACGAATCCTTCACTCGATTAAATTCTTCACTTTCTATATCGCAGCCCGTGAAACTTTCTAAAAGCTCTTGTTGCCTAGGCTGTCCAAATGCCAAGCGATAGAGGACAAGTATCTTCTTTACTTCAGCATATTTTGCGACTTCTTTACTCATTGGATAAGTGGGTACAATTCGCTCGATTTGTACTTTCCCATTAGGAGTAAACCAGTACGGCTCTAAGTCACTCTTTTTATTCGCATCATCATTGGCTGCTTTTTCGAATAGCTGCTCCCAAACATCCGCTTTGTTGCCAAAAGCTGGCGTGTAGTTTTCTGCTATACGTTGACGAACGACAAGCGACTTATACCTGTTCACCCGACCTTCTCGTTGCTCAATATCGATAGGGTTGTTGGGTAAGTTCCAATGAACGACTCGACGGCAATACCAATGAAAATCTAGTCCTTCTTGACCTATCGATGTAGAACTCAATACAAATGGTCGGAATGGGGAGTTAAACGCGTCACGTACGCTCACTACTCGTTTCAAGCCGCTATCATCATTGAGTTTTTGACTACCGAGCGGAACAGCAAAATGACAACGCATCGACGATGAACATTTATCTTTCGCTTTTGTTCTATTCTCCCAGAAGTGAACCTGCTCGGATGAACTTCGTATTCCCATGGCATGCTCTAACTTACTTGTTGCGGCATGAACATCGCTGCCTGATGTCGCAAGTAAGTGACAGTATTCATCCAACATTGATTGGTAGTTACCATGTGCGCAATAGACCAAGATCTTATACCAAGCGGGTGACGCTGTCTGTCCAGATAGCAAAGTGTGTTTAACGTTACGTTTCACAATGGGAATAGCGTATTCATGATTGAACAGTCTGGTTGTAAGCTCCGCAAATTGAACAGAGTAACTAACCAAATCGAATTCAGATGTGTCTTCTGACCATAGCGCTTGAATGGTCCTCATCGCGCAGGTAGCAGGATTAGCTAAGCTTGAATATGCCAGCACTTTGGCTAAGTCATCAGGCATTTTACCTAGAGAGAGTGGCTCACTCTCCTCAAAGTACTGCTTAATTTTGGCAAAATGCTTAATACGGCCTTCTGTGTTCAAGCGAGACTCAATCACCTCTAACCAATTCTCGAAATGATCTGTCTTCCCAGCTTGTCGATCCAGCAGCATAGGAGCGAGTACATACTAATCTCTGTTGGTCTTTTCTTCGCTTTCATATTGCTTTAAACAAGCTAATTTACTCTGGATTAACATGGTTTGTTGAGCCAATACCTCATCTAGGCTCTCACCCAAATACAACACGTCGGCTAGCGATTTACAAGGATAAAGTAAATGCCATACGTTGAGAGTTGATTTCCCTTCAAACCGAAGTAAAGGTGAAGAGTTTTTATCACTATGGTACTGCGGCCTCTTACCCTTCCCTTTTATTACTCGACGTTCAGCCTCATAAGACCACAGGCAACTTAAAGCCTTTGGCACAAGCGCCCACGATGAAAATAGAAGCGTCTTTGTAAAATTCTCATTCCCTTTAAATACACCGTCAAATGGGTTGGAAGGTTTTCATTAGCTAAGAAGATAATCCGCATAATAAATTGCTCATCGAAATACAAAAGGGAGCATAGGGTTTCTCACGCCATAGGCACTTTACTGTCTAGCCATCCTTATTCACGCAATCGAATACAAACAAAACATGAGCTGATCTCATATTTGCCTCTATCGTATTATCTCAACAGACACCATTAATTTCACTTCACTCGTCAGAACTTTGTCACAATGCTCCGAAGTTTCTGCCCATAAATCATTGAAAATAGCTCAATAGGACTCAAAACCCTTTATGTACAATCACTCATTGAGCACATGGTTATGCCTATAAAGCTAAATTATTCCACTTATTCTTTTAAACTGCCTCGGTACATCCAACTACTGTTCATTGACTCTCCCTGCCCTTCTAACTTCTGAACCACATACTCAATAAACACTTTCACTTTAGCAGGAACAAAGTCACGACACGGATAATATAGATACACAGCCTGTTCTGGGTTTCTTTGTGGTTGCGATACTAACACCAATTTGCCTTCTTGGACTAAATCGCGAGCAAGGTAATGAGGCATATAAGCAATACCCGCTCCAAGACTAGCCAATATTGCCATCGCGTAACCGTTATCTACTGTTATTTGGCATTCTGGATTGATTTCTATTTTCTGCCCATTGAACGTCATCACCATAGTTACTAAACGACCAGATTGCTTAAAGCGATACATGATCCATTTGTGTTGATTTAGCTGTTCAGCGCTATCAGGCCATCCTTCTTTCTTTAAGTAATCTGGACTGGCAAACATGCCTAAATCAATAGGGCATAACCGTCTAGCAATTAGGTTGCTGTCATTCAGCTTCCCACTTCGTACGGCGATATCCATGCCACTTTCCAGTATGTCGGTATATTCATCCGAAAAGCTAAGATCCAGCTTCACCTCTGGATAAAGGCGACAAAACTCGGGCATCAGAGGAGCAATATAGTGCTGGCCGAATGAAAGAGGGAGATTCACTCGAAGTATCCCCGAAGGTGAACTCGTACTCTGAACTAATTGTTCCTCACTATTTTTAAGAAGATCGACCACTTCTCTTGCCGTGTTTAGGTAATTAAAACCAGCTTCAGTGAGTTTAACCTGACGCGTTGTGCGATGAATCAAGCGAACACCCAAGTCTTGCTCTAACCTGGCAATGGCTTTACTGATGGTCGAAGGTGACTGCCCTAGCTGATTCGCAGCCGAGGTGAAGTTGCCTAAATCAACGACTGATATAAACAGTTTTAATAAATTTAATTTATCCATACTGACCAATAATTAGTGAAATAATTTCATATCTGATGTGATGAAAAATGTATTTCTGTACCCCGTGATCTTTCCTAGTATACCGTGACAAGGCTCAATTCCACACCTTAACATTTTTGCTTTTAGGCTAGATATCTCATAAGTCAGCACTGCACTACACCTTGAAAACTCAGAGTTGTATTCGTCCTTGCCGCTTATTGCTTTTCTGGTCAAAAAAATCGCAACACCTATACCTATATTGAACAATGAAAGTCAGAGGTTTTATGACGATAATTCAACTTGAACGCGAAGTCATTTGTTTTGCCGGAGACTCAGGGGATGGTATCCAGTTGCTAGGAGAGCGCTTTTCAGATAACTCATCAAAGCAAGGTAATGATGTAATGACATTACCTGACTACCCAGCAGAAATACGCGCTCCGGCCGGTACCACATCGGGTGTGTCAGCTTTCCAAATGCAGTTCGCTTCTTCCGAGATATTTACACCGGGCGATGAATTTTCCGTCTTGATTGCTTTAAACGCAGCGGCACTGAAAAGCAAGATTTCACAGTTAGCCTGTGGCGGACTCGTCCTTATTGATGTGGATGGCTTTAATAACAAGAACCTTGAGCTTGCCGGATACCAATCTGATCCATTAACCGATGGCAGTTTGGCAAACTACCGGGTCATTGCCGACAGCTTTACCCGCTTGACAGTGCAATCGCTTGCAGAGCTGAATATTGCGCCAAAAATAGTTAAGCGCAGTAAGAATTTCTTTATGCTTGGTATTGTGTGCTGGATTTATAATCGCCCAATGGAGCCAACCATCCGGTGGTTGAATGATAAGTTCTCTGATAAACCACAAGCTCGTGAGGCGAACATCCTGGCACTAAAATCCGGATTCAATTACGCTGATACCACAGAAATATTCAGTGAATGCTATCAGGTTGCCCCCGTGGCTGAAAAGCACGGTCTCTACCGCACTGTATCTGGCAATGAGGCTTTATCATTAGGCTTGATATGCGCCGCCGAAAAGCTAAAACGTCCATTGTTCTTGGGTTCATACCCCATAACACCAGCATCAGATATTCTCCATACCTTGTCTCGCTACGCACACTTTGGTGTTACGACTTTCCAAGCCGAAGATGAAATTGCTGCCGCTTGCTCAGCTTTAGGCGCATCTTATTCCGGAGGTCTTGGCGTGACATCAACATCTGGCCCCGGGTTATGCTTAAAAGCAGAAACCATTAACCTTGCTGTCATGGCTGAATTACCACTTGTGGTTGTTAATGTTCAGCGCGGTGGTCCTTCAACAGGGTTGCCAACCAAAACCGAGCAATCCGATTTATTACTTTCTTTATATGGCAGGAACGGAGATTCTCCACTGCCCGTTCTGGCTGCCGCGTCACCAGCGGATTGTTTTGAAATGGCCTTAGAAGCAAGTCGTATTGCAACAACCTTTATGACACCTGTAATTTTATTAAGTGATGGTTATCTAGCTAATGGTTCAGAGTCATGGCTCATCCCTAACCCTGACGATATCACTCTAAGCCCGAAACCGTCACATTCAGACTCAACACCATTTCAGCCCTATATGCGTGATGAGGTCTACCTCAGCCGTGAATGGATGACTCCAGGAACCCAAAATAAAATGCACCGCATTGGAGGGTTAGAAAAACAATCAATCACAGGTGAGCCTTCTCACGATCCCGAAAATCATCAGCGTATGACCGAGGAAAGAGCCCACAAAATTAGTAATATCCAACATTTCATACCAAAGCAGTCATTAGTCGGGCACCTTCAAGATTCTGTTTTAGTCATTAGTTGGGGCGGCACTCAGGGCACAATAGCAACCGCAATATCACAACTAAGAAAGCAAGGCGCCTCAGTGGCTCATGTCCATATCCAATACCTCAACCCTTTTCCTGCAAACCTCGCGGACATCATCAGTCAGTATGAGCACATAATCGTCTTCGAACTTAATAATCAGCAGTTAGTTAATGTCATTCGAGCTCAATTTTCCACTGACGCACACAGCATCACTCAGGTTAAGGGGCTGCCATTTAAGGTTCAAGATGTCATAGATTCGATTCAGCATTACCAAGAGGAAATCAAACATGAAGACTAATGAACTCAACCGCAAAGATTTCGCGTCTGATGTTGAAGTGAAGTGGTGTCGTGGGTGCGGCGACTTCAATGTTCTAAAAACCATGCAGTCAGTACTCGCAAAATCGGGACGGTCCAGAGAGAATACCGTCTTCATTTCCGGTATCGGGTGTTCTTCTCGCTTTCCTTACTATTTGGAAACTTATGGGTTTCACACTATTCACGGCAGAGCGCCAGCGATAGCGACAGGTGTTAAGGCGACCAATCCAGATCTGGATGTGTGGGTCGTGACCGGTGACGGTGATGCGTTAAGTATTGGAGGTAATCACTTTATCCACGCAATTAGACGCAACCAAGATATTAAGATCTTGCTATTTAATAACGCGGTTTATGGGTTAACGAAAGGGCAATACTCTCCAACCAGTGAGCAAGGGTTTGTTTCCAAATCAAGCCCAGAGGGCTCGCCTGACCAAACACTAAAACCATTGGCCGTAGCAGCGTCTGCAGGTGCCACTTTCCTTGCACGAACCTCTGACAATGATCCTACCCATATGACCATGGTTCTAGAAGCCGCTGCCGCCCATACTGGAACAGCGGTTGTTGAAATCTTACAGAACTGCGTTATTTTCAATGACAAAGTCCATGAGCCCTATAACGGGCCAGCAAATAGGAATGAACATTTGCTTTACCTCAAGGAAAATGAACCCTTATTGTATGGCAAACACCATTCCAAAGCACTGGCCAACAAAGGGTTTGGGTTTGAGGTCGTGGAATCCGATACTACTAATCTTCTGATGCACTTACCCAATAGTGATAACCCAAACTATGCTTATGCTCTGGCTAACTTGAGTTATCCTGAATTTCCTGTTCCAGTCGGTGTTTTGCGGTCAGTTAACCGCCCAACCTATGACCAAGTGATTCGTCATCAACAACGAGCAGCCGTTGAGAAACATGGCCAAGGTGATCTGCTCACTCTGCTCAAACACAACAGTTACCAACGTGTGTGTTGACCCTATTGAAAATCGGCAAGCCAGTCCTAACTAGCTTGTTTGATAATCATATTTAGAGCTCAAAAATAAACAAAGGAGACGAATATATTCAGCCTCCTTTGTTTGATCAAAAAATAATGGTGGTCTTGTATTCAGCTTGCTCTGCTATCATATTCTGCGCTGGCTTTTTTCAAACCTTCAATGTCATCTGAACATAGTAACCTTTTTAGGCTTTCAATTTTATCTGCCGGCCAGTCATATACTTTCAACGCCATTAACTCATCAATGGTTTCTTTGGTGAAACGATATCTTACATGCTGAGCGGGTGAACCTGCCACCATACTATAAGGCTCTACATCCTTAGTAACTACGCTATTTGCAGCGACAACCGCCCCTTCTCCAATATTGACACCCGGCATGATCATAGATCTCATGCCTAGCCATACTCCATCACCAATATGAGTATCGCCTTTTCCAACATACGCTTCTTCGATAAAGTCCATAAACGGATATAAGCAAAACCAGTCTACTCTGTGAGTACTATTACCACCCATCACAATCACAACCTCAGGCGCAATGCACACGAAGTCACCGATATGTAACTTATCAACCTTCCATTTTAATTCCCAATCTCGGCTGCCCTCATCACCTTGTAAATATCTGACGACAGACTCTTCAAACCCTGCGTCCCAGCAGTCGCTGTAGTAGCTATGTTTACCCTTAATAGTGATATTAGGGTTCGTCACGACTTCATGCAGCAAAGTGGTCTTCGACCAGTGCTTGTTTTTCATTTTAACTCCAGATAAAAACAGAGATTTTGAACTTTTCTAATCACCGTAGATATAGCATCAATCCTACCAAAGCGTATATCGACTTGTCAGTGAATTTATATGTTACTCAACGCCTCATGGATCTTTTATCGGTTCAATATCGGGGAATGGGAAAGAGTGTGTGAGCAAGCTCAACGTTAATTTGAGCTGTTAACGTTGAGCGCTTTCTATCTATTGAGTGATAGCACTAATAATGTCGTAAGCCGCTTCCACTCTTTCATTAATTGGATAGCTTTTATTGGCTAGAATCACCACTCCAATTTTTTCAGAGGGTACATACGCCACATACGCGCCAAAACCACCTGTTGAGCCTGTCTTATTGACCCAAGCAGCACCTCCTAGTTTACTAGATTGGCTTTCAGTAACTGGATTAGAAGCGAACGTAATCTCTCTTGAGTTCCCCTTTAATAAATCTTGAAGTGAAACCGGGTAGTCATAACTCTCCCAACCAACGGCTTGGGTGAATGGGCCAACATCAAAATACCCTTTATGTGTGCTTTCTATCGCCTTCTCAATATCATCACTTAGAGATATTTTTCCCATATTCGCTTCGATAAAGTGAAGCATATCCGCACTAGTCGATTTAATACCATAAGCTTCAGCGTCAAGCACTCCTGGGCTTACTCGCACTGCTTCATTCTTTGCATTATATCCAAAGGCATATTTGTGCGTTAAATTGCTAGGAACATTTACGAACGTATTGGCCATTCCAAGCTTAGGGAGAATAACCTTTTCCATCATTTCAGTGTAGTCAGACTTCATACTCAAGGCACCGATATAACCATACAAACCGATGCTAGGGTTTGAATACCTCCGCTGTTCACCTGCTTCAAACTCAGGCTGCCAAGATTGGTAATAATTGATCATGCCCTGATGATCGGTCACTTCACTAGGAAATTGAAGAGGTAGCCCACCCGCTGTATAGGTGGCGATGTGTAGCAACTTAGCCTCTCCTAGAGGGCTACCATTCAGCTCTGGCATGTAAGCCGAAACTTTATCCCCCATATTCAACTTACCCTTTTGCTCAGCATAGCCAGCCAAAGTTGCCGCGAAAGTCTTACTCACTGAACCCAGCTCAAAGATGGTTTCATTGGTTATCGGGCTGTTGGTTTCTTTATCCGCAACACCATAATCATAATAGTAGCGTTCACCGTCTACCGTGACTGCCACAGCCAAACCCGGAATACCGTACTCCTTCATCAGCTCTGCCGCATTTTCATCTACGATATTTTTTAATTTGCTATCTATGGTCACGTCAGAGCTTGCAAAAGCCGTAAAAGTGCTAACCGAAAAAACAGCGACTAAAGTGGTATGCAGTTTTATACTTTTCTTCATTATCTTCTCTATTTTCAAGTGTTATCTGCCGCGAGCTCAGACAACTAAAATTTACTTCAGGGAAACATTTTAAGTGGTTACTAGGAGGACAAGAATGCCTCGTTACTTTAAATCCTTAGCCGACATAACAAGTCAGCTGTTCAAAGTCTGTTAAACTTAGGAGCCCTATACATCAAAATAGGGGTAATCCTAATTTCTTTAAACTGATTCTGTCTGTACAGAAAAACGCTATATGAGTTGTTTGTCTCTTATTTCTAGAACCACCTGTAGTGTCAGTTCAAGGTGTAGATTTCCGGTTCATAAAATGAAAGACGCGGATTCATCCGCACCTATTCATTGCATTAAGCCTATCTTGTTTATTTCTTTGCGATTTGCGGTTTGAACGTTTTCGCTACCCTGTTCCAGCTATTAATGGCGTTGATCGCTACGACTAAATCGACTACCGCTTTATCACCCAAAACTTCCACTGCTTGGCTGTATTTGTCGTCTTCCAATGATTGCCCTAGGGTGAGAACTTCTGCCATATCAAGTGCTATCGATTCGACCTGATCGTAAAAAGGCATTTCACGCCATGCGCTAAGACCGATCAATCGTTCCACACTTTCTCCTTGCTCAAGCGCATCTTTACTATGCAAATTCACACAGTACGCACATTGATTCATCTGAGACACTCTAAGCTTAATCAACTCCCATAACTGAACCGTAAGAGTTTCAGATATTTTAAATTGCTCACGCAAATACTCTTCTTGTCCAATCAGAATTTTCATCGCTTCCGGAGCAGTAGTGTAATAATTCATACGTGATTTCATACTCTTATATTTCCTCTAAAATCAAAACTGAGCACATTGCCATTGTGTGTTTTGGGTCACACCCTACATGACATCGAGTTAATAAATGAACAACCAACCATCAATAATCTTTGAAGAGAAACAATAAAAAAGCCTCATGCAAAACAATCAATGAGGCTCAAACTAACCTTAGTTAATCACATAAGGGTCAACAGAGAGACTCTGAATACAGAGCTAATTTATCGATATGTCTCCCTTACGACAATCAGACGGCTCTAAAAAATCATGACTCAGTGATATACGGCGATACTACAAGGAAGTATCTATATCTTAGTTACCGATTACCATTAAGTCGCGACTAATATCTCTCTTGACATGTCAGTACTTTCTAAATGGTCTTTTAATTGTTTTTGCAGTACATCAATTTGTTCTTGTACGGTTTCGCGATTTGTAGCAGTCCCTTCAATGGTGAAAAACTTCATATCTTTTAACCCTATTGTAGCCATAATTTCTGTCAGGTACGGAGTAAAGAAATCTGGCTGATAAGAATTTTCCCCAGAAAACCTTCCGCCTGCAGATACAAGAACATAAATAGGTTTATCGATTAGCAAACCACGCTTTCCAGTGTCTGTAATCTCAAATGTCCTTCCAGCCCTCACCACATGGTCCACCCAGCTTTTAAGACTGGAAGGTAAAGTAAAGTTATGCATTGGTGATGCAATAATAATGAGATCAGCTTTATTTAGCTGGGCAATTAATTGATTCGACAATGATAAACTACCGCTTGATTCATCGTACATAAGGTCAGGCGTACTCAGTGCCTTAGCATAATCAGCATCAAGATGAGGCAAGGTTGCTGTATCGACTTCAACCACTTCAACGTCTACCTTCTCTGACATCTGCTGAATAATAAATTGCGCCAATTGATACGTACAGGCTTGAAGCTTTCTAGGACTACTGTTAACTAGCAGGATATTCATATATTTCTCCCAAAAAACAGGGTAATTGCTGCTGCTTTACTTAGTATGTTATAAGAGGTAATGGTTCAGTTTAAGAACCATAAGTTATCTTTTTTTATGGTCCATATAACAATGAAAAAACCAAAACAATTTGCATATAAGCGTGTGTATCGGCGTATTCTCGACGCAATTTTACAACAGACACTAAAACCGGGTGAGAAAGTACCTTCGGCTCGCACACTGGCGAAAGAAATGGGAGTTTCACGAGGGACAGTTGAAGAAGGCTATGCATTACTTAAAGCTGAAGGTTACCTCGAAGCGAAAGGGCAGGCTGGCACTGTCGTCAGTGATCGACTATTGACCCCAGCTAAAGGGAATTCACCTGCTCCCTCTTCTCATCTCAATTTAGAGATCAATCACTCTGATATTTTACCGTTTCACCTAGGCATTCCCGCTTTAGATGCCTTTCCTATCAACACTTGGTCAAGAATTTCGGCGCGATGTGCGAGGAACACACACAAAAGCAGCCTTGCCTATCCTCCAACCTGCGGGCTGCCGGGTTTAAGAGGCGCAATAAGCCAATATCTGCAGTTATACCGAGGTGTCCAGTGCCACCCGGCACAGGTTTTTATTACATCAGGGTATGTCAATTCAATTCGCTGGATCACTAGCGTACTGCTCAAAACACACACTCATATTGGCATTGAAGACCCCGGTTACCCGTTAACTCGTGAGGTATTGGCAAGCAGTGGTTTTCACCCTGAGCCGATTCCTGTTGACGAGGAAGGACTAGCTCTTCCAGACAACAGTAAAGTGAAAGCACTCATTGTCACACCAGCACATCAAAGCCCGACCTGTGTATCACTTTCACTACAACGGCGACAGATGCTATTAAACTGGGCGGTGAGCAATCAAAGCTGGATTATAGAGGATGACTATGACGGAGAGTATCGCCATACAGGGCAGCCCCTACCCGCTTTAAAAAGTTTAGATACTCATGACAGAGTGATTTATTCGGGTACTTTCAGTAAAGTTCTCTTCCCAAGCTTGAGAGTTGCATACATAGTAGTTCCACCAAGTAAGGTCTCTCAATTTGAACAATGTGCAGAGTTATTCGCTGGAAACGTCCCCACTTTTACACAAAACTGTATTCTTACCTTCATGCAAGAAGGTCACTTTCCTCGCCATATTCAACGGATGAGGAAGCTATATCGCGAACGGCGAGAATTAACATCTGAACTGTTCACCAAAATCCTAGGCCACAAGCTATCTATTGAGCCCCAACCGGGGGGAATGCATATAATAGCAAGGTTAAATGACCCTAAGTGTGATGATCTAGCGCTCTCTCGCCAGATGATGAAAGCCGGAATATTTGCTCAAGCGCTATCACTGTGCTCTTCAAAGCCAACGCACCCCAGCCTAATTCTCGGTTTTACCAATATTAGAACAGCTGAAGAATGCCACGGTTTAATTGGCAGGTTAGGTCAATTCCTATAAGCCAACAATCATAGTTCACTCTTGAACACAATCCGCTGTGTCAAAGCTACTCGCGCATCTCTTCCTTAGGAGTACGACAGAAGGCCAAAACTTAAGCCTTCGGACGAAAAATATAAGACTTATCTGATAGTTATAATGCAACTGTTCCTCTTGCTATCTAGCCGACTCTCTGCCGTGATCTACCCACTGTCGCAACTTATAGGAATACATGCATATTCAAGATTCAAAGATTGAGCACTTTAAGTGCTCATCACTTTATCTACACACTATTCACTATCCTCGTTTTCCCCGCAGCAGCGCAGGACATATGTGCCCCACATTCGCTCAACGACAAACCAGAAAATGTATTGCAATGCTTTCTTTCAGAGCCATCACAGAACATGGCTAGCATTGAGCTAGTCAAGTCGGAAGCAAAAGATTCTATCGATATCCATCACTTCAAACTAATTAGCCAATACTGGTCAAATACGCCTATATAGAACGTTGGTAAAGAATGGGAACATACTCTTATCATTTATGTCCCTCACACCATTAAGCACCATCTTGTATGCAAACTGTTTGTTTGAGGGTCTACCCATATGAAAACATGGTCCATAAAAATTTGAAGCTTATGGATCTTATTATAAGCCATATTAGCCATTAATATTACCGGAAATACGGTGCATCTTTATGAAAATTTGGAGATAACATGCAAATACTCTTGATAAATAGTAGCCCGAGGAAGAAAGAGTCCTCTACGTATTTCCTCGCTCAAGCCATAATCAAGTTCATGTCTAAAACTACTTCGGTAAGCGTTACAGAAGAAGACGTGACTACACTTCTCCAAGTAGATGTAGAGTTTTCCAAATCGGTCACTGAAACTGAACATAATTATGATGAGTCAGTGGGTAGTCTCGCCCTGTCAAACCAACTTATTAGCGACCTCATTGACGCAGACCTTATTATAGTTACTTCGCCAATACATAATTTTTCATTGCCTTCAGGTCTAAAAAGCTGGGTAGACCATGTGGTAAGAGCTGGAAAAACCTTTTCAATCGATCCGGCAGGAAAAAAGGGGTTATTAAAAGATAAACCTGTGTATGTTCTTGCATCTTCCGGAGGAAGGATTTTGGGCGAAAATGCTTACCAACCAGATTTTTTCACACCATATATGAAAACAATCCTTTCTACTATTGGTATAGATAGTGTGAAATTTTTTATCATTGAATCAACTGCAGCTACTAATGATTCTATGGAAGATAATATAAATAGGATATGTGAAAAACTATTAAAAGACGTAGAAGGCACCTAATAGAATACAGTATTAGTAATTCAACCATTAAAAATTCACAGTCACTTTAAAATTGGAAAATTGAAATGAAATCAACACCTTCAAACTATTTAAAAATATTACTAATCACCATAGTAAGTATATTTTCTTTGCATCAGCAGGTTCATGCAGAGGAAATAGACTATTCAGCGGATGGCGAACGTCGTGCTAAATCTGCTGGAGAATCATTAGTTGGAAAACTTGCGCCAAATCTGAAAATTACAACCATTGATGGAACGGCTATAGATCTGAACGAACTCTATGGAAAAAAGCCTATCTATATCAAATTCTGGGCTACATGGTGTATTCCTTGTCGTGAACAAATGCCTGGTTTCGAAAAAATATACAATAAGTACAAAGATGAAATAGAAGTGATATCTGTGAACACTGGCATAAACGACAACTTAGAATCTGTTGTTCCTTTTATTTCTAAAATGGGGCTTACTATGCCTACCACAATAGATGATGGAACACTCGCCCGTGCGTTTCAGTTAAGGGTCACCCCACAACATGTATTGATTGATAAGCAAGGTCTTTTTTCATACTTTGGGCATGTAGATGATGAAGACTTCCATAAACAGCTTGAGCATTTGATTGAACAGTCAACAAACGATAAGCCAGCATACGATAACTCAATAGCTTCTGAGCATTTCGAATATAAAGTAGGAGACATTATTCCAGAGTTAAACTTCACAACTATAAACGATCAAAGCATCGAGATTAGATTCGGTGAAAAGAAAGAAGACAAAGTAGGTCTCGTGTTTTTTGGCCCTTGGTGTGAATGGTACTTGGAGGAAACTGCACCTGAGTCAGCACAAGCATGTACTAAAGCTCGTGAAATCCTAGAACTGAAATCTAAAAAAGAGGGCATTGAGTGGGTTTCTATTTCTACCAATGTGTGGTCATCGGTTTCTGAACTACAAGAATACAAGCAGAGTTACGGGACCAGCCTCCCTATTGTATTTGATAGTGACGGTAAGTTATTTGAAATGTTTGGTGTAAATCAAATTCCAACCATTGTTTTGGTGGGCAAAGATGGAAAAATTCAATCAAAGGCATCTGTTCAAGATAGTGAATTTGAAGATTATTTAAACTCACTGTAACTCTTAGATTGAAAACGTCTACTTACAGCTGCCATTTTATTTTTATAAGTAAAAATATTGGTAGCTGTTATTATAATTTTTAGAGATGAAAGCAATGAAATGTGCAGCAATTCCTATCCGCACTATGATTCTTATCACTTTGTTGATAGTTTCATTTCAAGCTATATGTGATCAATATGATTACAGTGATAATATATTATCTGTTTCAATTGTTACTGATTCTGAACAACCATCAGTTGGTAAATCGCAAACACTCGCATTGAAAATGAATCCTCGTAAGGGTTGGCATGGATATTGGGAAAACCCTGGAGATGCTGGCTTTGCGAATAATTTTAAATGGTCTCTACCTGAAGGCATTAGCATAGGTGATTTTGTCTATCCATCACCAAGCCAACTTATATCAAATGGTTTAATGAACTATATCTACCATGGTGAGTATGTCCTTCTGGCACCCTTTACTATAAGTGATGACTATGCTGAAGGTACTTCTTTCGACATGGTGCTTGAGTTAAATTACTTAGTTTGTAACCCTGAAAGTTGCATACCTGAAAGCCAATCTCTTACAAAGACTTTCACAGTTGGGAATGGTGAAATAGACAACGCGCAACAAGATCAATTTGACGCATGGAAGTCATTACTACCCAAACCTATCAACGAAAAGGGGCAGTTTTATACTGACAAAGATAACTTTATTCTGAACCTGCCGTTGCCAGACTCTGTCAACATTAAGAATGCTCATGTGTATCCCGTAATCAATAATTTGATATCGAATATTGCCGATCAGAATTTCACGTTAAAAGATAATCTTCTCACGATGCAAACACAAAAAGGAGATTATCAGGGAGACATATTTGAAGGTGTATTAGCTCTAGAGGACGGGATCTCTCTAAAATTTGTTGCAGAACGCACCGATACTTTAAGTCCTCCGTTGGCTCAATCTAAAACTCTGAGTCAAAACGAAGTCGTACTTTCTGTGATTGCATTTTTTGGTGCAGTTGCTGGTGGTCTGATTCTAAACGTAATGCCATGCGTATTTCCTATACTGAGTCTTAAAATTTTAAGTATTTCCCATCAGTCCTCAGAGAGACAAGCAAGAGCAGGTGCATTAGCATACACCCTCGGTGCTGTATTGGTCTGTGTCGTTCTGGGTGGTGTTATTCTTGCTTTAAGAGCTCTTGGACATCAGATTGGATGGGCTTTTCAGTTACAAAACCCAATCGTAATAGCATCACTGATAATTTTAATGAACGCTATAGCGTTTAACCTTGCTGGGTTATATGAAGTTGGTACCTTAACTTCGGGCTCGAGCCTACAAGAGTCCAAAGGAATCAAGGGAGATTTTTGGACGGGTGTACTCGCAGCTTTTATTGCTACTCCATGTACTGGTCCGTTTATGGCTACTGCGTTAGGTGCTGCTCTCATTTTGCCTATTGCTAGCGCATTTATGATTTTTGCTGGTTTAGGTCTTGGGATGGCCCTTCCATTTTTACTCGTTAGCTTTATACCTAGATTACGCTCGGTGTTACCAAAGCCGGGACCATGGATGATTACAACTAGACGAATTCTTGCACTGCCAATGTTTGTGACAGTATTGGGATTATTATGGATACTCATGCGTCAAGTAAGCAGTGAACTAGTACTGTTAGTAATTGCAGCGACGATGTGTTCAACATTTGGCTTATGGTTAACTGGCTTATGGCAGATTTCGCAAAAGAGAATGCAATGGTGGCCTGCTATTCTTTTAACGATATTCCCACTATTGATAATTGTATCTTGGAACCCTGGTTCTAGCTCATTGATAGATGATTCTCAGGTGATATCAAAAACTTTGAAGTTTGATGAAAGGAAACTGGATAAGCTTCGAACTGAAAATGATATATTTCTATACTTTACCGCTGATTGGTGTCTGACTTGTAAGGTCAATGAAAGTACCGCTATAGAACGAGATAGCGTAAAGAAAGCATTTGATGAAAATGGTGTTATAACAATGGTTGGCGATTGGACTAATGGTGACAGCAACATCACTCAATTCCTTACCAAGCATAAACGTTCAGGTGTACCACTTTATTTATGGTACGAAAAAGGTACGAATGAGCCAGTAATCCTTCCCCAACTACTGACTACTGACGTTCTAATCAATCAATCGCAAAAAGATCAATAGAAATGACAACCATATAAGCCTTTGCTTATATGGTTGTACGCAATGTATACAAACACCTCGAGCACCACTAGCATACTCTTTAATTTGATTTATTTGAGTCTTACTTAAACTATCTTGACCGTTACCTAATATCTCTAGAATCGGGCATTTTCAACAAGCTCTTCTTCGATAGATTGTCACTTTTAACAAAGAGTCAACTAATGCACATTCAGTTGACTCTCCCTAGGGGTATAAGTAGGAACAATGGCGTCGCTCGGTTCGGTGGTTTCTAATAAATCGCCCCTATCAATACAGCCTACATTAGATACGTAACCCTGCCATGAATGCCATGGGCGATAACTTTAAATTTCTCTTACGTATTAATGTACTTCCAAAGAACTAATGTAACGTGATATATCTTCTATCAGACAACTAGTTTAGAGTTTACTATATTAACGTTGAATAACTTCTTACTTAACCAGAAGAAATGGCAGAGAAGTTATCTTCATACGATTGTGACTTAAACAATTAAAAGGCAGATATTAATAAATAAACTAGCGTTTCCACCTTGAAACTAGCTCCCTTTGTGTATCGCCCCACAGCACTTTCTCTCCCCCGAAAATAAGTGGAAACTTTGTCTTAAGCCGCCACGTAACTAAGCATCTTGTAATGACGAAACTCGTTTTGGAACGGTATGTCATCGTCAAAGTCCATTGGTGGCTCGCTGTATTGCTGTTGAGATTGCTCCCAACCACCCTGTTGCTGTGGTGAATGCTGTGGTTGTTTAGGTTGACCCCAACCGCCTTTTTGCTGCTGGCCCCCAACTCGGTTATTGCCAAGCATTTGCATCACGCCATTAAAGCCTTGAACTACTACCTCTGTGCTGTAACGATCTTGGCCTTGCTGGTCTTTCCATTTGCGAGTCTGCAATTGACCCTCGATGTAAACTTGTGACCCTTTGCGTAGGAACTCCCCCGCTACTTCGGCCAACTTGCCGAACAACACCACTCGATACCACTCGGTTTTTTCTCGGCTCTCCCCTGTCGCTTTATCGCGCCAAGTTTCGGATGTAGCGATCGTGATATTCGCTACTGCACCGCCATTTGGTAGGTATCGGATTTCGGGATCTGACCCCCAATTTACCAACCAGAATAACCTTGTTAATGCCTCTTGAAGCCATTCGTTATTCTCCGGTATCTATCTTTACCGCTTCGTCTCTGTTAGAAATTGCATCACCAAAGAACAAATAACCCACGTCTGTACTTGTGTAGACCGCTATCAGTTCTAGGTTTTGCACCCTTGGGTTCACCTCGTCATTCTCGATTTTTCGATAAGTGTCTGGTGATAGCCCTACTAACCTGCTCATTTCGAGTATGGTTAAATCTACTTGCCGTCTCGCTCGCTTGATTCGCGCTGCACGTTGCTGTCGATACTCAAGCGATTGGATTCGAGCGGCCTGTTTAGTCTTTGCGTCTCGCATTTTCATAGAAGCATTACTTACTGTATATCAATGGCGGCACTAATGTTCCCCAAGACGCTCACGGGAACCCTCAGCCAGAGTGCTTAGCTTTACAAGAGATTGCCTTGAACAACGCATCGATAGTTGTGGATCTACATGATGTGCCGAACCAGTATTTGTTTTTTAACGATGGAATACCGCAAAAGGAAGATAGCATAGTGGCTTATAGCTGAATCGTTATATGGATGCGTATTGAGGAGCTACTTGCGTATTCAAATTTACCTGAATACGCAGACCGACTTTCTATTCCAAAATATATTATCAATACCTCATCAGATGACTTTTTTACTCCAGACTCTCTGCTTCAATACATTGATAAACTGCCAGGTGAAAACATGGTTCGAATATTACCTAATGAATCACATTCGATTGATTCCAAAATCATAAGTACGGCTCTTAATGAGTACTACGCTCTGTTCCTTGATAATCACTCTTATCCCTCAGTGACATGGAGATACGACAAAAAACATATCGTAATCACGACAGATTTGTTCCAGAAAAGGAAGCGACACTTTGGTCTGCATACAACCCCAATGGGCGTGATTTTCGCATATTCCCTACCAACATTAGGTACAGCGCCAATACGATAAAAGGCCGCTGTGATGAGAAAAATGTACGTTTACTCTACCCAAAGTGACAAATACCATCGGTTGGACGTCTAGGTTTATTGAATTCAACTATAAAGAAGGAAAACATGAGATAACCGTGACCTCTCCTGCGTTTGTCTCGCCCAATACCTACCCACAACCCAATCAGTAACATAAAATTCTCGGTTTACGTATAATAAAACATTTCCGACTACATATTGAGATCAACTGCTTGCAGGCCTAAAATCATCAGGGCTCAAGTTATGCGCATCAATGACGTATTCAGGACACCAATTTCGTGTCACCGTTATTGAGACATTCAAAGCCTCACAACATAGTTGGGGAACTGCCCAGCTTGAACAGCATTGACTTACAAGCGATACACTCAATCATTAACACGCAGAAACGAGGTAAACTATGTCACTAAACACGATGCGCACTTTAATACTAAGCATTGCGACGGTGACATTTTTGGTGCTGCTTGCACTGGCTAATTTTTCTATTATGCAATTTCAACTTTCCAAGCAATCAGCATTTACTGAAAGGTTACTCGCACATACTGAACGTGTTGTACAAGATGTGATGACGGCTATCGATGAAGCTCAAGAAAAACCACTTGAGCAATGCTCTTCTGCTACCATTGATAAGTTTCAGCTTCTCGCGAATTACCATTATTTTGTCTATGACATTGGTTTGATCGAAAAAGACACACTCGTATGCACCGCCAACTGGGGTCTCTTAGATTCACCTCCTCCTTTGATTGATAAGCAAAGCCAAGAGACTTCAGCGCTGCAAATTTATACAGATACTAACAACCTTTTTCCGGCAGATTTACCTTTGGTTGCCTTTAGAGTAGGCTCCATTGCTGCATTTGCATCACTGGATTTCTATGCTCAGTATTCGCGATTGGCTCCTGATTTTTCTTATCGCATTTTATCCCAAGGCCCGTCTCAGACTCTTGCTTCGTATGAAGCCCTCGACTCAGAAGCCTTTGAGCTACCTTTCCTATATCAACAGATTCAGCAATGCAGTGACACACTGCCTATTTGTATAGACACAAATAACAAGCGTTCTAGTATCTTGTATTTATCAGCTCCCGCGCTCATTGTCGTGGTTCTGATATGCGCTTTGCTCAGTGCCTTACTCACTTATTGGTGGGCTTCCGTTCAAAAGCGACGTGCCTCCATGGAGCATCGATTTCAAGAAGCTCTCAAGCATAAGCGGTTACATTTAGCCTACCAACCTATTGTTGATGCCCGATCTGAACATATTGTCGGAGTTGAGTCGCTACTTAGATGGCACGATGAACGACTAGGCCATGTATCGCCAGAATTTGTCATTCAGATGGCTGAGGAGCTATCACTTTATGCTCAATTGTCTGAATTCATCGCCGATACCGCATTATCAGAGATGGAAGCCCTGCTACGTTCGGACTCCTCGTTTTTCCTCGCATTGAATGTTTCATCTTACGAGATACTTCACTTGGACTATCTTGATGCCCTGATCGATAAAGTGGCCTCAAAGGGGATTAACCCTAGCCAAATTAAACTTGAGATTACTGAAAGAGTGGAATTGGATATTCCTTACCTGAGGGCATTTTCACAAAAAGCGAAAGGGCTCGGTTTTATTGTGGCTCTGGACGATTTTGGAACAGGGTTAGCAAACTTGGTGTGGCTAACGGAAATAGATTTTAGCGAGATAAAAATAGACCGTATTTTTACACAATCTCTATCCAATGATCTCAAGCGAGAGTTGGTTACACATATTATTGTAATGATAAACCAATTGAATAAACCGCTCATTTTTGAGGGCATTGAGCACCCATCGGAGCTGGCACATATCAAACAGCTTTGTGACAGCCCCAAAGCACAGGGTTGGTTATTTTATCGAGCAATGCCAAAAGATGAACTTGAATCCATATTGGGCAAGCACTCACTCTAAACGGGGCGAGCAGTCATGTATGATTTTCTTTCTCGCGCCCGCTTACTCATTATTTTGATAATGGAGTGGCGTATGCCCTGTGTGTTTTTTGAAAAAACTGATAAAAGCACTATCGCTTGAAAAGGCTAATTTATCAGCGACTTGGTTAACTTGTAAGTCATCAGCTAATAAATTCATTGCTTTAAGTAACCGCCATTGCTGACGCCAAGCTTGGTAACTCATGCCCGTCTCAGCTTTGAAAATACGGCTGACCGTCTTCGTACTCATTCCAATTTGTTTAGAGAATGTGTTGAGTTGTTCAGGTAACAAATGATCTTGTTTAAGGTCTGATAACCAAGTTTGTAACCTCGGATGTTTCGGCATTTTTAACTGCCAATATTCGCGTGGTGCGCTCTTTATCTCTTCCAAAAAAAGAGCAAGTATCGTTTTTTGGTCACCCACGGGCATGTCCCATTGCCAATGAGCCATCCTTTCAATCAGCTCTCTCAGTAAAGGATTGACCTCCATTATCTGGACCTTGTCAAAGTCAGGCAACGCAGTGTCAAGCGAGAAGTAAAGTGAACGGTACTCAACGACACCAGTCATTAACACTCTATGTACCATCCCAGCTGGAATCCAAACAGCGCGGCTAGGAGGAAGCAGACATATCCGCTGATCCAATTCAATACTCATACACCCTGCTTGAGCAAACAGCAGTTGGTGAGATCGATGCGTATGTGGGCCAGAGTCATGCACAGCGAGCTTTGAGGCCACGCCAACAACCATGGCATCGATTAAATCAGGATTAAAATCTTGCTGCGGATGAATGATTGCCATAATGTCCTATTTTTGATGTATTTAGTCTTAATTATTATAACAGAGCTTTAAGCGAAACTTTACAATGGCCGCCACTTAATTAATGGAGGTTATTATGATTTCTAAAGTTCCACCTCTATGGCTAGCGGTGGTATTAATGATGTTTCCACAAATCGTGGAGACAATCTACAGTCCAGCTCTTACTGATATCGCTCATCAGTTTAATGTTAGCGATGCTAAAGCATCTCAAACACTTTCCGTCTACTTTTTAGCATTTGCTATCGGAGTGGTGTTTTGGGGAAGACTAAGTGACTTAATCGGAAGACGCCCAACTATGCTTGCAGGTTTACTGACGTATGGACTTGGTGCACTACTCGCTTTAGTCACAAACAAGTTTGAAATATTGTTGTTGGCGCGTGTCATTTCTGCATTTGGTGCCGCAGTGGGTTCGGTCATTACTCAGACAATGCTGCGTGATTGCTATGATGGCTCTGAATTAGCAAAAGTATTCTCCGTCATGGGGGTTGCTCTCTCAATTAGCCCTGTCATAGGCCTATTGAGCGGTGGGTTGCTTGCTGAATACTATGGCTATGTCGGTGTTTTCAGTGGTTTGATGCTACTCGCAATGGTTCTATTGCTCATAGCAGTATGGGGGTTACCTGAAACTAGGCCCATGACAACCTCTAAGGTACAGATGTGGCCCTTGATAAAGCGAATGTCAAAAGACTCAACACTTTGGCTAAACGCCTTACTGGTTGCTACTTTCAACTCAATGTTGTTTGGGTATTACAGCCTCGCACCATTTTTGTTTTCAGATATTGGTATGACAGCAAAAGACTTTGGCTACTCCGGTGTAGTGCTTGCTATGGCGACATTTATTGGTAGCATGATGAATAAGCACCTTATCAATAAGGGATGGTCACCCATGGCACTGACCAAACTCGCCGTTGGTATCGCGCTCATTTGTGGAACAACGGTATGGCTGACTCAATCATCACTGTGGTTCTTGTTACCTATGATGGGCGTTGTGATCTCATTTGGTATCGCAATACCAAATATCTTGAGCCAAGCTTTAGTCGATTACAAAGAGGTTGCGGGGAGCGCTGGCGCATTATTTGGCCTAGCTTATTACTTGTTGCTAAGTATAGGGCTCGGTCTGGCTGGAGCCATGCAGTCGCTGGGATTAGTCTTGACGCTGTGCGGTGTCGCCGCAACGATTTGTGCTTTTTTGTTACATACAAGAAATCGTTGATTTCATTATTCCCAACTCAAAGCCTAGCAGCGATGCTAGGCTTCTTTAGTTGATAGCGAACGAGGCTCTACTGCTCCATCCCATTAGCCCATATGATTATTCTTACTATTCACCTCAGCGTGAATCCAACGAGAGAAGGCTTGAAATTTTGCTCTTGTTTCCATCCCCTTAGGACATACCAGGTCGTAGCCTTTCCCTGATTCAATCCTTGGAAAAAGTGCCACCAGCTTTCCTGCATTAATTAAGGGAAGAGCAAACTCTAGCCGTGCTAGAAAGACCCCTAGAGATAACTCTGCTGCCTCCATTGCTAGGCGGTTATCACTGTAAAAGTCACATTTTTTCTTACAGTCAATATTGGCCCCCATTTCATCTAGCCAATACTGCCATGCACTCGTATCCCCCCTATGAATAAAATTCACCCGAGAAAGTGACTCAATTCCACTATGAAGGTTAAGCTCTTGAGCATAAGAGGCGCTGCATACTGGAGTCCTGATGCCAGAAAAAAGTCGTTCACTATAGTGATTGGGGTAACGCCCTTCGCTATAAAAAATAGCTACATCGTATGGTTCAAACTGAAAATCAGATTGGTTTTGCTTCGTCTGCAACTTAATACTTAAACTTGGGTATTGCCGCCGAAGTGAGGGTAAGCGAGGGATCAACCATGCCGAAGCAAAATAAGGTGAGGTGGCTATGTATAAATCGCCAGTAAGTTCCCCCGTTTGGATATCGGATAATACGGAAAAGATAGATTCGAACGAACTATTGAGTGTAGTTAATACCCTCCCCCCCTCTGGTGTAAGTTCTAGCCTTCTTGTTTTTCGGATAAACAAGTTGAATTTAAGTAAACCCTCAAGCTTTTTTATTCGCTGACTGATCGCTCCTTGCGTTAAGAAAAGCTCCTCAGCGGCATCGGTAAAGCTCAAATGACGAGCAGCCACACTGAATGTATACAGTAGCGAAAGGAGTTGCTGTTGGTTAGCTGGCACACCCATGCATTACCTCAGTTAATTTATATTGGGATTGTATTAGTTTGTTAGACGAAAAATTACATTATAAATTAATCAATCTAATACCCACCATAAAAATACTTAGTTTGGCGTAAGAGAGAAGCTCGAAGCTGTCACTACAGAAAGTTGCTGTGATCATGCTTAATGCCAGTATTATTCACTTTAATCATTCAGGTTATGCCGTATGAAACTTATATTGAATGCAGATGACTTTGGTCTTACAGAGTCAGTAAATTTAGGTATTGCCGACTGTTTTCGCGCAGGAACGGTAAAATCCACAACCATCATGATGAACCAGCCAGCGGTAAACCACGCGATACAACTCTACAAAAGTGGATTAATTCGTCATGTTGGGCTTCATTTTACAGTGACATCAGGCAAGCCTATTTCCAAGCCTGAAGCCATACCGACTCTCGTAGACAAAAATGGTAATTTTTTCTCGAGGACAGCGCTATTTAGTAAGTCAGAGGTGTCCGCTGACGATATAAAAAGAGAGTTACTGGCACAATATCAAGCCGCGCTAGACGCAGGGTTAAAAATCAGCCACATCGACAGCCATCATTTTGCTAGCGCATACCGGCCTCTAAAAGCGGGGTTTGTCCAAGCAGCGAATGAAATCGGCCTTCCGGTAAGACGGATTGATACCTTTATTCTTGGTCAAGATCGACTTTCTGTGCCTACACCAGATGCATTTGACACTGGCTTTTTTGCAGAAGGCGCAACTATCGAACACCTAAAAGCCATATTGACTGCCTACAAGCAAGCCATGCCGAATGGCACCATTGAGTTAATGTGCCACCCTGCTAATTCAGTCAGCGCAGAGTTGGAGCAACTGTCTAGTTATACGCATCATCGACGCCAAGAATGGGAGATCTTAACTAGTGACGCGTTTTCCAACTGGTTGAAAGAGAACGATATCGAGTGTATTGGGTTCGACGACATTCATCCTAAGTAAGTGTGTCTTCGGTTATGAAGCCATATTCTGTCGCAGTAAACGATCATACTTCTATTGATTATGCTCTGTAGGCTGAGATAGGCATTTTCTTAGCGTCAGCCTACTTTTTATTTCATTCCTCAAAAACATCATTTTAAAAGGGCACATTGTGGTCAATCCTACTGTACTTTCTCAAATAAGTGTTTACCCAGTTAAGTCCACTAGTGGAATTTCCCTGTCTTCATCATGGGTCGAAAAGCAAGGCCTCTGTTTTGATCGCCGCTTTATGCTAATGCTAGTGGGTGACTCCCGAGCAATGAGTGCTAAGTACCCGACGATGGTCACTGCACGTCAATACCCGAACATGGTTAAGGTGGCATCAAGCTTACGACCTACGGGAATCGTCTTTACTTATCCCGGCATGCCTCCACTTGAATTGCATTATGCTAATTTCAATATGCACAACACCAACGCAATCGTATGGAGAGATCACTTTTCTGCTTATACGACGACCGATGAAGCGGATGATTGGTTCAGTAAGGTAATAGGCAAACGAGTGACACTCATCTTCACAGGGGAACAGTCCAACCGGATAAGAGAAAACACGGCCCAGCCCGTCAGTTTTGCTGATGGCTTTCCACTATTGCTCATTAGTTCCGCCTCGTTGGATGAGCTCAATAGGCGAAGTAGTGAGGTACATAACATGGCGCAGTTTCGTACCAATCTGGTCGTTCAATCCGATGAGCCTTTTATCGAAGATTCATGGAAGCGGATTAAAATCGGTGACGTAGAGTTTGAAACCGTAGAACCTTGTGAGCGCTGTATATTAACCACACTCAATGTTGATCAAGGCGCATTCAGAGCAAACAAGGAGCCACTCAAGACCTTCTCTCGTTTTAGAGCCAACGAGGATGGAAAAATATTTTTTGGCCAGAATCTTATCGCAAAAAACGAAGGGATGATCTCAACCAATGACATCGTTGAGGTGCTTGAATATAAAGCCAAAGAACGCTACGAAGACCTCGATGCGAAGAAACAAGAGTTTATTTGTGTGGCCAGAGAAACCGTCGCAAAAGATTTTGAGACCTTCTGGCTTAAGCCCAAGACAGATCACACGCCAAGCTACAAAGCTGGTCAGCATCTTCCAATTGAAGTGTTGATCGATAATCAGCGCGTAAAACGAACCTATACCCTCTCCTCTAGTCCAACTCGGCCAGAACGTTTGGCCATTTCGGTGAAGCGAGTCCATGGCGGTAAAGTGTCCAATTGGCTGCTTGCTCATCTTCAAACCGGGGGAACAATTATCGCGGACCAACCAAAAGGGAGTTTTCACCTTTCAGAAGCGTCAAATGCCCCTTTATTATTACTGTCAGCAGGTAGCGGGGTAACCCCTATGATGTCGATACTGCGTGATTTAACAGATAGAAATGATACTCGTGACATCGTGTTCTATCACCAATGCGTGGCCGAAGATGATATACCTTTCAAACAAGAGCTGAGACTCATCAGCGAGCACCACCCGAATGTGACCATTACCTACCTACTCAGCAAGCCATCAGAACATTGGCCAGGACAAGCAGGGCGGTTTAATCTTTCCCATTTGAAGCAAATTCCAGACTTTAGCTCACGACAAGTCTTTGTTTGTGGGCCTAGTGGCTTCATGGAAAATATTAAAAAACTAATGCTAACCAACGGACTAAGAGAAGAACAATATCACCAAGAAACCTTTGGTATATCAAGAGCTCCCTTGCCGCCCTATAAAAAGGTTAAAGTTTGCCTAGATGGAGTGGTATTTGAAGGTGACAACCAAAGCACTATCCTTGAGCAAGCCGAAGCTGCTGGTCTTTCCATCTCCAACAGCTGTAGAGCCGGATTCTGCGGAGCGTGTAAATGCACCGTTAAATCAGGTTCCGTGCACCAAGCCGATGCCCCCGCAATTCAAGCCAGTGAAAAAGCACAAGGTCAGGTGTTGGCGTGCTGTGCGGTACCTATCACCGACATAACCCTCGTTTGCTTTAAATAGCGTATTATTCAGTCTTATCTTGAGATAAGGCTAAAATTTGCCATGCTAACTTGCTGCACCATGCTGCGCCTTCTTGCGCCGATATGGGCTTTTTCTCTCGCAGCAAACTCTCTATGCGCGCGGCGCTCTTTATAAACGCCGCGTCTTTGATGACGACGAACTAAAGTAAACTCATCTGATTTTAACAAGCCCCCACTTACCAACAAGTACACCGTGACACCACCCAACTCAACGATCAGATATCTATTCTCTATTGCGACTGTTTCTAGGTAGTCAGCGCGCTCACTATTTTGACTCGCAGCTAATTCAACCAACTCACCTAGAACACCACAACTACCTCTCAAGCACCCCATGATAACCTCCCTCATTTTTGCGCCTAGAAGACTGATGGAAAGATACTCAGTTCGGACAACAACCATCACTTGGTTTTGTTAGAAATTAATGCGTTAACCGACTATAAATGACACTCTAAATTAAATATTTGTGATTCAATAATAAGCCATACTCTCGAAAGAAATGCACGAGCCAATCAACGCAAGCTACACTGACTTATGACTTTCAAAGCACTACGCAAAACATGAAGACAAAGTGTCAACATTCTCTTCACACATCCTCATTTCCGTGAGAACTATCGCTCTCTAATTTCACGCTCTCCCAAACACGCTTCCATCCAATCATCAATTTCACTATCAACCCAAGCTACAGACCTATCCCCCAAACTGATGGACTTTGGAAACTCACCATCATTCATTTTTCGGTAAATCGCTGAACGGCTCAGTGCAGTTTTTTGCATTACTTCTTTTAACTTTAGAAATCTCATGGGACGTCCTCCTATGCTGTGTGTTCCCATGGGATTGACTGACACGTAGAAAAATACTGCTTTTTGCCCCCTAAGCTTTGTCTGCAAAGCTATAAAATTCGATAACAACAAAAAAGAATCACTTGCTGGTAATACCAGCAAGTGATTCATTGTCATTACAACAGACGTTTCGTTGCCAGGAGAGCGTATCTATAAGCGGCATCTTTTCCTGCGGAACAGGCAGCGACTTTTCTCACCTCAACACGCTTCTCCGCGCTTCTTTCATCCACCAGCCGCCAAAGATCTTCATTAGCTATCGGTTCTTTATTTGCCTTACACCAGTCTCGTCGCTTCCAGCAATCTAACCACTCATTAAAACCCTTGACGCAATAATCGCTGCTTGAATAAATAATATCGCCATCTCTCGCTCGCTTTAATCCAAAAGCAAGCGCTGACAGCTCTAGGTAAGCCTGGTCAGTAACATAGTCAACAGGATCCCAATCTTCATCATCAATACATCCATCAGCATCGAGTGCTATGTACGCAACACCACCAACAAGACGACCTCTTTGTTTTCTCACCATGGCCGCTTCTACATAAATTTCTATACTCATTCTCATACTCTCCAGAGACTAAAAAGCCGATACATTCTTTGATTCGGCTTGGTTGTTAATAACTTGCTTTACAGCGATTTCTACATAACAACGGCAAGTAAGTTATTTTTTACCTGTCTCTGGGCACGCTTGCTTTCTACCCTCCAGTTCCTAACAAGCCTGATTTAAAACACTTTCAGATATATTTCATCAGTACGCATAACCAAACAGATACCCCAAGGAGCCCTTATGCGTACCCCAAATACTGACCATGACTACCCCTTTGAGACTTCAGAACTCAATGAGCTGCTAGAGCGTGCAGCCGAAGCTCTAGCTACGAAATACAAACGTGAAGGCACGTTTACTAACCCCACCAATGTCAAAGAGTATTTAGAACTCAGATTAGGAGCACATGACCGCGAAGTGTTTGCCGTGATGTTTCTTGATAACCAACATCAATTGATCAGCTTCGAAGAGTTGTTCTTTGGCACGATTGACGCCGCTTCGATTTACCCCCGTGAAGTATTAAAAACGGCACTAAACCACAACGCTGCCGCGGTGATTTTTGCCCACAACCACCCTTCCGGCATTGCTGAGCCTAGCCAAGCCGACAAACGCATTACTCAGCGACTTATCGACGCTCTAAAGCTCGTGGATATCCGTGTCTTAGACCACATCGTTGTTGGTGAAGACTGTGTCTCATTTGCTGAAAAGGGATTGATATGAGTGAGTTTATTGTTTCCGGGCTTAATGATGAGCTCGTTACTCCAATGCATTGCTTTCTTGATGCCCTGCTATTGGACAGCACCATTCCTAATACAGTTGAGCGCTTGGCGTTAAACATTCGTTCTCAAGAGACTGACCAACGATTTCAGCCCATTGAAATTCAACTAGAACGCACATCCAGTGATTCGCCTTGGCAACTTCGCTTTATCGCAACCTTTGATGTTGTCGTCACAGGCTCGCCACAAAAAGAGTTATCGCTGTATTTCAACTTCGCGGGTTGTTGGTTCTATCACCCTGAGATTAAGCAGTGCAGCTTACAACGGCCAGAAGTACAAATCTTACTCGCCAGCTGGCTTAAAGCAGTCACTCGCTCGCTCATCGCGCACTCTGCAATCTCAATCGACATTACCCCCATTCGCTAATCTCCATTTCCCTCAAAGAGGTCACTATGAATCAAGCTGCTCACCTGGCTATGTTCGCGTGCAAGCGAGCCAAGCCTTCACGCCAACTCAAAGACTTAATCAAACGCTCTATTCATGATGTTAATTACCGAGGGCGGCTAACTATCCGTTTTAAGGACACCAGTTGCCACCCGAAAGAAGGAGGGTTTCATCCTGTCTCTATAACTATCGATATTAAAGACAGCCATATTGCCATTAGGGAGATAACGGACCGCGTTTATGTTGGTGACGAGACACCGGAACTGGTTCCCGACCTGACTTTTGATTTTGCTAACAACGTCGCTTTCGCTCGCTTTAGCGGCTGGCTGGGCATGCACCTACAAGAAACCACGGAGCTGTATGAAATGTGGGAGTGTAACTTTCTAGCTTATGTAGCAATTGGCGTATATGACTCAATAAAAGTAATCGGCGCCTAAACCCAACTTTTAATTTCATAGAAAATGTAAGTTTTATCAATAAATTCAACCAGACGCATAGAAAAAGCCATGCCTATATATGTATAGTGCTGAACGATATAAGTATATCCGTTCAGCGTGGCGGGCAATCCATCACTAACTTGGCTATTAACTGGGTTGGTGATGCCACTTATTAGGAAGGTACTACTTAACAATTAATCAATGATTCTAAGGATAAACAATGTCAGTAAAAAAGCAGTTTCTACTGAGTTTAACGGCTATCGCCGCCACTATTTCACTATCAGGTTGTGAGGGTGACATAGAGTCACTTCAAAACCAACCTTTTAGCTACATCAATATAGATAACGAAATTATCCAATACGAACGATCATTCACTATTAATCAAGCTTTCAACAATCGCCAGATATGTGAAGAGGTAAACTGGGAAACTTTCGAAGATAGTCGCGAGAGAACCATCGTACAGTACCAGTGTGACTTTAAACAATTAACCAAAGCAATTAACACTCAGATTGAAGATGAGAGGTCTGAGAAAATTGAAAGGCTAACCGAAGAGTACAAAAAGTTAGTCAAAGATCTGGAGCTAAAATCCACACTAGAGCAACGTTTAGAAGAAACAGCGAAGATTGAAAACATTATTAAAAAGCTTGAAGCCGAAAGGCCGATCAAAGACAGCCTTATGCGAGTAGAACGTTCCGAATGGAAGATGAAGAAAGAGTTTCCGCAAGGATTAGAGCCTAGAGTCAACGAGATCAATGATAAATATGCAGATATCATATCTCCAGTGAAAATCAGTGAAATTTATCAATGGTCTACCACTCCAGATGAAACTTATGTATTTTCTTACAATGGCTTTAGCACAGAGATGTCTGACGGTACTCATGTTGACTGTCAAATAGACCTTTTTGATTCTCTCCAAAATATCTACAAAGATAATAATGCACTAAGTTATATGTCATTAACCAAAACGATACTGCATTGGACTCAAGGCATGAATGGCTTGAGTAATAACGACATTATCCACTTACGTGATCTAAAGTGTAAACGTACGTAAAATGTTCATAAGCCTTGAGTCGTTCTCAGGGCTTTTTTGATACAACAACTAAAATCATCTTTCACCATAAAGCATAGATGCTCTCAGCTCACTGCATCATCATAACAAGAAAAGCTAGAAACATAGACCTCTGCTTTTTCTCATCGACAAAATCAACCTAACCCCATGCTTTACAGCTTAAATCACCCCTATTGTGCAAGAGTTTAAATCTCTGGTTTGAGGTTTGACACTTCGTAAAACCTTAGCACTTTCAGTAACCAAGCATTCAACAAAACCACCAGCATAGAGCTACTCCGATGCCTGCTTCCCATATTGTTAAAACGGGAAGCTTCAATCCCTTATTGCACAAGGGTTTCTTGATATCGTCGGCTCTGTGCTTCCCAAAACATCCTTATACAGACAAAAAAGGAAGCAGATTATGGCTGAGGTCCAAGCAATCAAAAACGATGACACCATTCGCCTGATTGGTCATTTGCTGAGTATTCGTTGTCATCCACAAATGGCCGATGTGTGGCATATCGGATTAAACCTGGCACTGCGGATTTCTGATTTGTTATCGATCCGCTTTGAAGACATTCATGGTGACCGACTTATTATTCGTGAGAGCAAAACTGGCAAGCTGGCAAACATTCAGCTCAATACTAAAGCGCAGCAACATATTGCTAGGTTAAGGGAGCAACATCCCGACCATATGCACTTGTTTCAATCCCACCGATGCCAACAGTTGAAAAACAAACCACCACAGCCAATCACGCGACGTGCTGTGTCTATAGCATTTCAACAAGTAGGCCAAGAGCTAAATATCGCTTTAGGTACTCACTCGATGAGAAAGACGCGAGGCTACTTTCTTTACCAATCTACAAAGGATATAGGCCGTGTCATGAAAATGCTTCGTCACACATCTGAGGGCGTCACCCTTCGCTATATCGGTATCACTCAAGATGAAGTCGATAAATACTTTGTTTCTCTTGAGCTTTAAACCTGGTCATTTAGTGAGGGGGCGGGACCGTCAATCCCTTATAAACATTAAGCTCATGGCCTTTTGAGTTTCGTGATTATTACATTTGAGAGAAAATAACATGAATCCATATCACGCAATAGGAAGCTTTGTTGTAGGTAGCTTATCGAAAAGCTTAATCCAAAACTTATTCTGGAAAACCAATCACCCAGTCAGAGGTAGCATTGTGTTTTGCGATCTCGCATTTGGTTATGCTGAACATTCAGGTGTCTACGTGGGAAATGGACGTATCATCCATCGTAATGGTAAAGGTCTTATTGAAGCCGTAACAATTCATCAGTTCCTAGCTGATACTACAGCCCTTTCCATTTACGTGAGCTGCAATGCTCAAGGGAGAGCAATTGGCAGCGAGTTTACCGCTCAAATTGCAGAAGCCATGCTTGGTGTGCAAACAGACTATTCCCTGTTAAATGAAAACTGTCATCAGTTCTGTAGCTACTGTCTAAGTGGTGACATCTTATCAAACACCTTCACATTGACTCAGCTTAAACGTGACGCTCGTACGCACATTCAAGCGAGTCAGTGGCGCGTATGGGACTTAAGGCATCGTCACAAAGGATAAGGGGAAACGAATCCCCTTTTTTTTGTTTAAAAACGAGGAAGTAAACTTTCTTGCAACAACTCTCTAAAGAACTGATTATCTATTTCTTTTTGGGTTCGACGACTAGTGCCGAATGTCCTACCACGCCCGAACGCTCTTGTTCTCAATTTGGTTAAATATACGGCACGGTTAAACAACTCATTGAACATTTTATCAAAACTGCCCCCCTCATAGTCTTCATCATCATAATCATCAAAAGGGTGACGTTCTATTACGTAGTAAATTGGGTTCTCGGGGACATGTACTGCCCCATACGCTGCTTCCAAGTCAATATTAAGCGCCCGCACCCATGCACATACCGCCATTTGATAGAGCGTTTTACACTTATCAACACTCTCCAGGAAGCTAAAGTCATTGTAGTTCCCTAAGCACCGAAAGTTATCCTTGTTCAAAATAATCACAATGTGGAAGTGAGGATACGGTGACGAGTAGATCTCTTTACACCAGATAAAGCGTAAGCGCTCTCGGCTTACTGATGATTTTCGCCTTTTTCGTCGTTTGAGCTCTTCTTTGATTTGACTATTTAATGAACGGAAAAAGTAGGTAATTGCATTGGGAACTTCATCGCCATCATATGAATCAGGGTATCGAAGATCGAGCCTGATGGCCGTTATTCGTGAGAACTCCTCGACCGCATCCGTCAGTACGTCATGGACCTGAACTAGGTTTTTATACACCAAAGGGAACTGTCTTGTTCTTAGCTCTATTCCTTTGAATATATTAGCGTTGGTTGTTCGTGGTTTACGTCTTGTCATGATACTACTCCTTGGTTTAAGAACATATGAGTAGTAGCCATGTAAAAACTAACTGTATCAGTAGTGCCCTACCTACTGATTAGTAATAGGTAATATATTAAACATTTCCGACACCAAAAACGCCCGCGACAATAGATACCGATTGGGCTAGAGGACAGGATTCAACTCGACATTTAGTTACATTAATTATCGCACCCAATCATGCTTAACCTGACCAAACTACTTAAAGAGGGACAAGGTTGTTGATTCATCACAAAATGATACCACCATATGATTTGTACTTAAAAGTTCATGCACATCATCTGTATTACTGAGGTAAGATAGTAGACGCTCAAAGCTCACTTCTGCAGCTCTAATAATGACTCGATAGCTCCAAAGTCTAGACATTGTTATATTTTTTTTCGAAAACATTGAAAACAACAGATCATTCAAGACTTCTTCTCTTACAATTGTATGGTTATCTGGTTTAATCACTTTGCCATCCTTAATATATGACAATTCAAAAATTCTAGACAAGACAACCTCAATAACCTTGAGATAAAAATCATATTTCTGGGGGTTAATGTCATAATGAATAGCATCCCAAACTTTTATTTCCCTCTTAGTAAGCTTTTTGCTCAACCATGTAGGGAGAGTGCTATTTCCTTGAAAAAAAGGGAGATTGCTCATCACTTCTTCTCTTTTAAAGCAATTTAAACCTAACAATACTGGGTTTATTCTACAAATAGAACAAAACGTACCATAATCGTTTTTTACTCCAGGAGAGTAATAAACAATCAACATTTCATCGTCCAAAAACTTTAACATTTTATAATTTAGTGATTTAAAAATCCTTTTGGCTGTTTGAGTACTTTTAGATATCACGGTGGACATGACTTTTAAAGACACCCCACAAACCCAAAAATTATCGTTCATATTATTAAACAAATAAAAAACTAACAAAAACTCTTGAATAGATAGGAAGTCCTGATTTACAACTTGATGTCCATTATTGCCCTTGACAATTTGTCTTTTTCTCAACTTACCGTCTGAGATAATTTCTTTTATCACCTTGTTCAAATTTTCATCGGGCAATGAATAAAAACTTCTCTGAAAATCCAATTCTAAATAACCATTTTCATCCAATGTCCAAGATATAAGCTCTTTTTTACTCAAAGATCTCAGGGACGTAGAAACCATCGTTTTTGACGTACCGATCCTATCAGCAAGTTTCTCGATAGTTGCTCTGTAGCTTTGATCTTGCTCTTCCATAAGATAAGACAGCACGATAAATAAATACTTGCTCTCAGCACTCATCTCGTTGTCCATCAACAGTTCATTCATACCAACCACCTAAATTCACGTATTGATACCTATCATAACATATTGAATCAAACATCATTGAATCATTGTTCAAAGTTTGAGTAGCTGCACATTCCGAATTAATAGTTCTTCTTAAGTTTCACAGCTTGCAACATAGACACCCAACTCTTACACTATCACTAAGTGATATAATAAGGTATGAGTTATGAAGTTTGATATAGAGCATCTAGTAGAAAATGGGATACACGATAAAAATTGGGTGATAAATTATTTATCTAATAAGGTGGGTTACAAGAAAAATATTAGGTTAGAGAATAGAAGAAACATTTTAGAAATAAACAAAATAGTTAACAGGAATTATAATGATGATGAAATAAAGCTTCTTTGCAAGCAAATTCGAGGAGCTTGGTCATCAAAAACCCATCGAGAAAATAAAAAACACCAAAGACCAAACCAAATAAATATATCGATTTCAGATAAAAGTAAGAAAAAACTAGACAGGTTGACTAATAATCTTGACACTAGTCAGGATGATATAATCGAGAGAGCAATAGCTATTATGTTTGATAACTTACTGCCTAGTAGAATCATTAATAAAAGTATCCCATATGTAAATCGAGATATAATTCAGATACTAAATAATCAAATTAAAGAAAAAGATAAGATTATTAAAGAACTAAAGAGATTTAATGGAGATGGATAATTTATCTTAGTTAAGATGCTGATTATATTAACTTATATACTGTTTCTCGAGAACAACGATACTAACTTGAAACCTATTTACGAAGAAGTTTCATCTACCAAAAAATTAAAGGTGAATCATAGAGAAACCAATCAAAGAAATGAGACGAAAACAAATACAATTATAGTAGGCCTAACGATGGTACACACTTAGCTAACGTCTTAATCAAACTGTATCTAGATTAACGTCTAAGTCGAATTTTTTGAAAACTTCCGATAAAATACAAATTCCATAGTTCATTTTATGAGCACTACATTTGTCGTTTTCGGATTGATACTGAAGTGGAGTTCTAAAAAGATTAGGTGTCACTCAAATCGCTACACCGTTATAAACTGTTTTAGAAATTACGTCTGAATTGCCGTTGATATGCAAAAGGCAGATCATCACTTCCAGCCGTGAAAACATTGACTTAAGCGGTAGCTATTAGTAGACCCTCTTTGAACGCTGACAACTCTATAACGTTACATAAGCTAAGAACAGCCCCTCAACCCCAGACTTAAGAGAAGCATTGGTATAAATAATCACTTAAGAGCTGAACTTACGTTAGCGTACCGAGATAGACAGATTAAGCCAGAAAAATAAATCTCACTAATCGACTTGTTAAATTTTTAAAGTGACGAAGATTTTCGTCCTAACAGTTAAAGTGTTAAAATGATCACAACATTGCTGTCGTGGCTTCAGGTGACACTTAAAGTACTTCTAGTACCCCACTATCTGATTTTTTCTTTTGGTACCCCACTTGATACCCCACCGGCTTAACCATAAAAACAAAAGGCATATTTTTCAAATGGTTAACAACAATATTCAATGGTTTCCTGGCCACATGCACAAAGCACGTAAAGAGATCGAAGAAGCAATCCCTCAAGTGGATGTGATCATCGAAGTACTGGATGCTCGTATTCCTTTCAGTAGTGAAAACCCTTTGATTTCTCAAATCCGTGGTGACAAACCTGTCGTTAAAGTTTTGAACAAACGTGATTTGGCCGATCCAGAGTTAACTCAACTGTGGATTGAGCACTTGGAGCAAGAGCAACATGTAAAAGCAATGGCGATCACGACTTCTGAACCACAAGAAGTGCATCGAATCATGGAGCTTTGCCGCAAACTTGCCCCACACCGAGAAGAAATTGGTAAAAACATTCGCACCATGATCATGGGCATCCCAAACGTTGGAAAGTCGACGATCATTAACACCCTCGCAGGTCGAACAATCGCTGTAACAGGTAACCAACCCGCGGTTACACGTCGTCAACAACGTATCAACCTGCAAAATGGCATCGTATTATCTGATACTCCAGGAATTTTATGGCCAAAAGTGGAAAATCCACACAGTGGCTTCCGCCTTGCGGCTACTGGCGCGGTAAAAGATACAGCGATGGAATATGACGAAGTCGCATTCTATACCATTGAATACCTAGCAGCTCATTATGCAGACAAGCTTAAAGAGCGTTATCAAATTGAAGAGCTTCCAGAATCAGATATCGAGATCATGGAAGAAATTGGTCGTCGCCGCGGTGCACTACGTGCAGGTGGACGTGTTGACTTGCACAAAGTATCGGAGATCTTATTGCACGAACTTCGCCAAGGCACTTTGGGCCAAATTACATTAGAACGCCCAGAAATGATCACTCAAGAGCTGATTGAAGTCGAGATTGAAACCGCCCGTAAAGAAGAAGAAAAAGCGAAGCGTAAAGAAGAGCGTCGTAAGCGCTATTTACGTAATAAGCGATAAGCTTGTCTTTTATCTACTCATGTTTCAAGGCGCGATTTTCGCGCCTTTTTTGTTATCTAATGCGCCCATTTTTTTCACTTTTCAAACTTTATATTCCTCATCCAAAATCCCAGATATGAAGCACGAAAAAACACCGCAAAATCGCCGTATAAACTTTAAGCACAAACTAGTTTAGACCCCGGGCCCCTATAGAGTTACAGCCACCATCCAACCCTCAAATGTCGAGTTTGCAAGGGTCTGCAAACTTATGCAACCTGGTTAGTGACACTCTCCCCAAAATCCGCAATATGAATAAGTGTCAGCGCTGGCGTTTTTCCATATGAAGAAGAGATTTATTATGAGTGAAACTATACAAAGCAAACCACTTCCCTCCTTTATCGAGGAACGCCTAGATTTTTATATTCAAGATCTAATCGAACCGAATGAGAACAAAAAACACCTTGTTCTTGGTAAACGCCCACCGTGTAATGCCGTTGTCCTGCAAAGCAATGATTACCTTGCACTGTCTCATAATAAGGAGATTCAAAACGCGCATCGTGATGCGATTTCCCAGCACGATGACAACGTCGTGATGTCCGCGATTTTCTTACAAGATGATGAATCGAAACCTGCATTTGAAACGCAGCTAGCCAGTTTCGTTGGTATGCCTAGTTGTCTACTCTCTCAATCTGGTTGGGCTGCGAATGTCGGTTTATTGCAGACTATTTGTGCACCGAACATACCTGTGTACATTGATTTCTTTGCACATATGTCTTTGTGGGAAGGCGCACGTATTGCCGGAGCACAAATTCATCCGTTCATGCATAACAACACCAGTCACCTAAGAAAACAGATTTCACGTCACGGCTCAGGGATCATTGTTGTGGATTCGGTTTACAGCACTATCGGGACCATCGCTCCTCTACGTGATATCTACGAAATAGCACAGGAGTTTGACTGCGGCCTGGTTGTAGATGAATCACACTCTTTAGGTACACACGGTCCACAAGGTGCGGGGATACTGCAGGGTCTTGGCTTAACTCATAAGGTAGATTTTATTACCGTTAGTCTTGCCAAGACATTTGCTTATCGTGCTGGCGCGATTTTAGGCCCAGAAAAACTGGCGAAGACGCTTCCATTTGTGGCGTACCCTGCAATATTTAGTTCTACCGTACTACCGCAAGAGATCATTCGGCTAGAGAAAACACTGGACGTCATAAGAAAATCAGATGATAAGCGAGATATTCTGTTTGAAAGAGCCAAGTCTTTAGCCGTTGGTTTAAAACGCATTGGATTTACTATTCGCAGTGAATCACAAATTATCGCATTAGAATGTGGTAACGAGAGAAACACTGAGCGAGTCCGCGACTTTCTCGAAGAGCGAAATGTTTACGGCGCAGTGTTTTGCCGCCCTGCAACTGGAAGGAACAAAAACATCATCCGTTTTTCAGTCAATGCAGACATGACAGCTGCTGAAGTTGATCATGTACTCACTGTCTGCCAACAAGCATTTGCACACCCTGACTTAGAGTTTGTGTAAGTTAGTGTGTAGATAAAACTAAAGAGCTCAACAGTTTTGCTGAGCTCTTTATTCGTGTTATTCGTTGTGAGCAACTCGCCTCAAGAAAACAAGTCGCGAATGATTAGATCCAGTTTGCGATTTTATCGAACAAACGATTTTTATCCGCCGGTTTTACGATGAAGTCAGACATACCCGAAGACCCAATTTTGTCCAACGTGACAGGTGAACTATCCCCTGTATGCGCAATAATAGGTACCGACGCATAGTTTTTATCCGAGCTTCGAATTCGCCTAGACGCTTCTACACCATCCATAATTGGCATTTCGATATCCATCAGAATGAGATCAACATCTTCTTGCTCTAGTGTATCCAGAGCCTGCTGCCCGTCTTCTTTCTGAATCACTTCAAAGCCTTGCTTTTCAAGTAACATTGCCGTGAATTTACGCAAAGACTCATTATCATCCACGACCATAATTGTGCGCTTATTTGAATTATCTAACGTCACCGAGGCCGTTGGTGTCGATACATAGCTTGAATCATATAAGAGACGCTCAATAGTTGGTTTAGTATTCAATAACCAGGCTTGCGTTTCGATCCAAATAGGTTCATATGCAGCCTTACGTGCTCTCTGAGTCGGATGATGCTCAAAAAGATAAACTATGCGTGCTTCAGTGAAAGACAAGAGAGATTCTAATCTATCCAATTGGTTTGCTCTTGGATCTAAGCTCTCAAGATCGATAAAAATCAGATCGAATTCGAACTCGTACTCTTTCTTTTTGAGTACTTGGTTGGCATCTAAAATCGTCGAGTCAAAGCCCATAAAACGGCTAATATCTGTTACTTTAGACACCAAGATATCTTGGCTAGTCACCGTTAGAATGGTTTTGAGTTTAGTCAGATCGTTTTTGATTTCAGTAACGGTATCAGATGTCGTTAGTGGGAAAGTTAACGTAAATTGAGACCACTCCCCTAACTGAGATTGACACTCAATGTTCCCCCCAAATGAACGCATGACTTTTTTACAAAACGGTAGGCCCAAACCATAACTTCCTGATTTGCCGGTGGTGTAAAAGTCTTGAAAGATATTGCGTAGAACATCAGGAGCAATACCAGCACCATTATCGGTTACAACAATTTGATTAAAGCGTTCTGAACTTATCATGGATACATGTATGTGAAAATCTTCAGATTTACGGTGATGGAAGGCATTCTTGAAAAGATTATACATAACGTATTTAAGCAGCGTATCACTACCTAGAAACTCAAACTCACTTCTCGCATCCAACGATATGGCAAATCGATCAGTGGCACGTTTATAACTGAAGCTTTCAATTGCCTGTTCAACGACCGAGTGAGCTGAATATTTTTTGAAGCTAGAACGAGAAACTCGATTTTCATCAATCGAAGTCAGCAATAAATCGATGGTTTCATTACCCGATTGGATAATGTTCATTGCATCCTGACTCACTTCACGTAATAAGGTGACATCTTCTACACTCATGACGTACTGCTCTTTTCCTGCCTCTTTCATGTTGGGCAAGATCGACTGGATAACATCTATTGAAGTGCAAAGCCCACTCAACGGGTTACGCATTTCATGTGCAATCCCTGCCCCGAATGATTTTGCCAGCGAGACTTTTGCTTCATGTTCAACTTGGTTACGAAAATAGAACAAATTACCGAAGACATAAATAAACAGAAAGATTGGCACATGAGTCCAATCCATGGTCAGGTCCAGATGGAACCCTTTTGCAACCCAAGCGAAGAATGTGGCCAAGCCTATCCCAGCAAAGGTTTGAGCAAACATGACCCTAGTAACATGAACCAGTAAAATGTGTAAGAAAATTGCAGACATAAACGACATAACCCATACATTGGACCAGTCATTCATCAGTAACATATAAAAAAAGAAAAACGGTAAACACAGCGTTATCGTCACTTGGTAATAAATAGGAACATAATCTCTCCAAGTCGATGATAAGCGGTTTCTAAAAATGATTCCGAAAAACAATAACGAACAAAACAATCTAAGGGGTAAATTTTCATAAGCCTGTGGAAAGGCAAACTCCCAGACAAAGTAGTACAGCGGAAAGCCAAGAAACCCCATCCAGCCAACGAGAGTTAGGTTTGGTTCTGCATATTGATAAACCTTACGTATCGAGTCCATATAATCTGTTTTGCTTACTCCGCCTGACGCACAATAGTGTGATTTTGATTCACTTTTATCGTTTTATTATTAACTAATTATATATTAATCATCATTTATAAGCAGCGCGAAATGACGTAAACAGCTCGCAATACTTATCTTTAGTTTCAATCTTTTAAGACAGCTACACTTGATTTACAACCAAATAAACAAAGTTGCATATAGTTTAGTGCAATTTTGCGATAATCGCTCTGTATCCAATTGGATGTTAATCTCATTTTGTGTAAGAAACTTAAGTCGCGCCTTTGGCACGACTTTCCAACGATTCAAAAACAGCACTCACCGCATATAGCGTGGTGAAGAACAATTGGCTTGGGGTGTGTTATGAATTCTGTCCAGATAAAAAATGTCATTTTTGATGTAGGTAATGTGTTGGTACGCTGGTCTCCAGTAGAAATCGTTCGCTTAACATTTGGTGGTTCCGTAGAATCAGAGAAAATGGCTCAGATGCTATTTTCATCACAAATCTGGAAAGATTTAAATAAAGGGACGCTCTCCGAAAGGGAAGCAAAACAGCGTTATCAACGTGAACACCAAGTAACGACGGAAGAAATGGACCGCTTCTTTTATTATGTAAAACACACTCAAATATTACTTTACGGCAGTATAGAGCTGTTAAAACGAGTAAAAAGAGCCGGATATGGCGTATATGCGCTCACAGACAACATCAACGAAATTGTGGAACATCTTCGTACTACCTATGAGTTTTGGCCACTGTTTGATGGAGCAATCATCTCTTCTGAAGTTCAATTACTAAAACCACAAGCGGAGATCTACCAAACTCTACTTTCAAAGTATCAGCTTAACCCCGAAGAGACAGTATTTCTTGATGACATGCCTTACAATGTTGAAGGTGCCCGAGCAGTTGGCATGGCTGCTATTCAGTTTGAAAATGCTCAGCAATGTGAGCTCGAACTAAAAGCCATGGGGGTTAACTTCTAGAAAGCTTTCAATAAAACATAACGTTAGGGTGCATAAACAAAAAAGAGCAGTGTTGAGACTGCTCTTATCTAATGTTTTAGAACGCTAGGTTAGGAGTAAATCACGTTTTCCTCAATCCCACTAACTAATGACTGGGCGTTCTTCCAACGGAATACTTTTTCTAACACCTCTTTGCCATCAGGTGCGCGCCAAGTTCGCTCTTGATCCTCTTGACCACCAATGTGGCGATAGAATTCAATCGCAGAAATGTTTTGCGACACAACTTCTAAATAAAGACCTGTGTCTTTAAAGTACTGCTGTTGCCATTCTGCGACAGCAAGTAATAGCTGCTTACCAATCCCACGACCACGGTAACTGTCATCAACATGCAATGCGTCAATAAAGGTTCCACGCTCGAAATCATGGTTGCCGAACACACAAACAAAGCCAAGTAGCAAACCTCCCTCCTCCGCCAAGACAATGTGCTGATTGAATGGTGGGTTGGTCAAACGGGTTTGCCAAATCAGTAGTTTGTCGTCAATCGCTTCTTTCTCAAGATAGTTATCACTAAGAATGCCACGGTAATGACGCTTCCAGCTATCCGCATGAAGATGCGCAATGCGCTCGTAGTCCTTATATTCCGCTAATCGTAAATCCATTACGTATTCCTATTTTCTTACATTTTTGCTTCTTTATAGAGTCTCGGTATATTCCACCTTTATAACACTTGTTTCTTGGCAGATTTTATACACCTTAAGCCAGAGCTCATTTTTTAATACTACTCATTATTCAATTAAAAGCAAAATATCCCATCAAGTTCCTTAATCTACACCCAAAGGAATAGTCACATTTGTCTAACTTTAATTTGACTTACATGTGTACGCTGATATTCTGGCGAACAGTTGTTAGCTCAAAGTTAGGGATACACCTGTGACTCAAAACAAACCACCTGTTATCTGGTTGAATACATTAATATTTTCTGCCAGTTTTGTTCTAACTTTTATTGTAATGCCTTGGTATGCATATCATTTTGGACTGGGTTGGGAACATCTAATTTGGGGAGTGATTGCATTTAGTTTTACTAACCTTTCTATTACAGCAGGCTATCATCGTCTCTGGAGCCACAAAACATACGAAGCTCATCCTATTTTGCGCGCCATTTTTGCGATTGGAGGAGCATTTTCTTTGCAAAATAGTGCATTACATTGGTCTTCTGATCATCGTGTGCATCACAAACATGTCGACAATAACGATAAAGATCCGTACTCAGCCAAGCGGGGTTTTTGGTATTCTCACATTGGGTGGATGTTACGTGATTACAATAAATCAAAGGAAAACGAATATACAAACTGCCGTGATCTAAAGCGCGACAAAATCGTCATGTGGCAGCATAAGTATTATGTTCCACTTGCCCTACTGACTAATATTGGTTTCCCAGTCATGCTCGGACTGATCTACGGTGATATCTGGGGGATGTTATTGGTCGTTGGTGCGGCTCGACTCTTTATGAGTCACCATACGACTTTTTTCATTAACTCCCTCGCACATATTTGGGGTAAGCAAACTTTCACAGACAAAAACACTGCTCGCGATAATGGTGTACTCGCCTTTTTCACATTTGGAGAGGGTTACCATAATTTCCATCATATTTTCGAGAATGACTATCGCAATGGCGTGTATTGGTGGCATTACGACCCAACGAAGTGGTTGATAAAGTCATGTTCTTGGCTAGGACTCACATCTAAGTTGCGCACAACGCCTACATTTAGAATTGAAAAAGCCCGTGCGAGTCAACTTTTGAAGAAAGCAAGAGAAAAGCTAGAATCGAAACCGAACACGCAAACAATCCTCGATCAGCTACAGCACGAGTTTGATACTTTAGTTCATCACATGCAGGAATACTACGAGATGCGCAAAGAAGTACTCGGTGCCAAAACTGCCAGTGTGGTAAAAAAATACGAATGTTCTGTAACGAAAATGAAGTACCAGCAAATTAAAGCAGAGTTCGAACGGCAGCAGCGTAGTTGGAACCTTATGGTTCGTCGATACGCATAGTTTATCCTCATTCTTACGATTACTTAGCTTCGCTTCGGCGAAGCTTTTTTGTTGTGAAGAGTGTTTTCCAATAATTGCTTACTGAGTAAAGTCTTTTTCCTATTGTGAATCAATTCACTCTTTATTCATTCACTTTCCTAGTCATATTTTCCTTCCTATAAATAGCTTCAAACCAGCACATAACACTTAGAAAACCAAATTCCAACAATACAATCTAACGAAATTATTTATTAAATTATTATTTGTCTCAGATCATGCAAGCCCCATATTTGTCTCGTGCCACAGCTAAGAATTCTGTAAATTCCTTGTCATAAACTGAAACAGTTTCTTTCTTTTTCACATAACATTCGGAGATCCCTATGTTAGAGCTCTTAATTGGCTTAGTGGTTACCATTGCGGTGGGTTACTTTATTGTCAAAGGCTATAAAGCTGCGGGCGTGTTACTGACCGCTGGTATTGCTTTACTTCTTATGACTGGCGTTTTGGGGCACGACGTGCTGCCGTCAAAAATCACCTCAACTGGTAACATGGTGACAGATGCGCTTGAATACGTGAAATACATGCTTCAATACCGCGGTGGCGGTCTTGGTATGCAAATCATGCTGCTTTGTGGTTTTGCGTCATACATGACTCATATCGGCGCGAACAACGTGGTAGTGAAACAGTTCTCTAAACCGCTTTCTGTCATCAAGTCTCCTTACGTCCTTTTGGTAGCGGCTTACATTGTGGCGTGTTTAATGTCTCTTGCGGTAAGTTCTGCAACAGGCCTTGGCGTACTATTAATGGCGACATTATTCCCAATGATGGTCGCGATGGGCATTTCTCGTCCAGCAGCCGTTGCAGTGTGTGCCTCTCCAGCGGCAATCATCCTTTCTCCTACTTCTGGTGATGTTGTTATCGCAGCAGAAAAGTCTGGTTTAGAGCTTGATGTGTTTGCGGTACAAACTGTGTTGCCTGTTTCTATTTGCGCAATCATCGTCATGGCAGCGGCAGCGTTCTTCTGGAACAAATACTTAGATAAGAAAGAAAATACACCAATGGAAAAAATTGATGTATCAGAGATCAAAGCTGACGCACCAGCGTTTTATGCAGCTCTTCCTTTTCTACCTATCATCGGCGTTTTCCTATTCAACGGTCGTACCATTCCAGGACTTAGTCTAGACATCTACACTATTGTGGTTGGTTCGATTTTCCTTGGAGCTCTGATCCATTATGTTGTAAATAAGTTCGATGGTAAGAAATCACTAGAAGATTTAGATTCTTGTTACGCAGGCATGGCTGACGCGTTCAAAGGCGTTGTGATGCTTTTGGTTGCCGCTGGGGTTTTTGCACAAGGTCTGATGTCTATCGGAGCTATCGATAACCTACTTCATCTAGCAGATAATGCTGGTGCAGGCGGCGTTGCTTTAATGCTTATTCTAACTGCATTGACAGTTGCAGCAGCAATTGCAACGGGTTCGGGTAACGCGCCTTTCTATGCGTTCGTGGAGTTAGCACCATCTTTGGCTGCGAAAATGGGATTAAACCCTGCTTTCCTAATTATCCCGATGCTTCAAGCATCAAACCTAGGCCGTACTATCTCACCAGTATCTGGCGTAATCGTTGCGACATCAGGTATGGCAAACATCAGCCCGTTTGAGGTTGTAAAACGCACATCCGTTCCAGTTCTAGCAGGCCTTATCACGGTGATTATTGGTACTATGGTGCTTGTTCCAATGAGTGCCTAACGGTATTGCCACGATCAAACTAAAAGCAATATCCGAACAAAATTACGTTTAATTAAAAACGCCAGCAAATGTGCTGGCGTTTTTTTTATTCTAATGTGTTGATTTACGCTGACTTAAATCGGTCAGGAATCTTAGTGATGCTCTCTCTGTAGCTAAACCATAAGTAGGTAACGGCAAGCGAAAAGAATAAATATGAAAGTGCGAATACGATTGGAGACGTGATTAATTCCGCGGACATTCCCCACATCACACCGACTACGGTTATCGTCAACTTAGAAAGCATACCGCAAATGAGTAGGAATAAAGCAAGCTGTGGAAAGCGCGAGCTGCGAAATGCGAAGAAATAACAGCTACCTACCGCTAAAGAAGCAATAGATAAGCCCAACATAAATGAATGGATGTGGTCTGCTGATGCGATACCAGCGGATACCGAAGCCATGAGTAATAGGAACAGTTTCATAAGTCACCTCACAACAAATCTAAAAAGCATCCCTTCATAAATGAAAACTCATTTTTCACTATATTCTGCGCCTAAAATCAGCAATTACAAGTTACTTTTTTGCTCACTTAATGAACATAAAAGCTAATCAGCTTCAATTATTACAAAAGGTTAACAATTAAAAATTAAGAAACCCTTTGCATCTGATACTTACGACAGTTAGATGATAAATTCGCCATTTTTGTTACAAATGGTTAACATGGAAACATTTTGAAATTTTTTATTTGAAATGTGAACTGTGCACTCAACAGCGTAAAACCTCTCTGTCTTGACTCATCATTCGTTATTAGCGAACAAAAAATATCACTTTTTTACAACGTTCTTGCTACATACAAAACCATGAATTCACATCCACTTTTAATGTTGCAAATTATTTTATCAGTAACCGTAAAAAGAGATTCCAATCACATATTTATTGGTTATAATCCGCGCTCATTGCGTTAAACGTTGAAAAACGCAAACTAATTTTGAGAAAAAACATCTTTAAACCAACCTTCTTTGCGGCATTGCCAATAAGAGGAAAAACTGAGAATAAAAATGAGCAAGATTGATAAAGCTATGCGCATCCTGTTAGCAGGGTTCTGTATCAACCTTTGTCTTGGCATCCTGTATGCTTGGAGTGTATTCAACAAGGCACTGGTAACTGAATCAGGCTGGAGTGCTGCAGAAGCTTCTGCACCTTACGCAACTGCAACCATCACTTTCTCTATCTGTCTTCTTATTGCAGGTGTTCTTCAAGACCGCATGGGCCCTCGAATGATCCTTATCCTAGGTACTGTTCTTACAGGTCTGGGCATGATCGCGTCTGGCTTTGTTGACACTCCACTCATGCTGAACATTACCTTCGGTGTGATCACAGGTGCAGGTATCGGTTTTGGTTACGCATGCCTATCACCTTCTGCGATGAAGTGGTTCCACGCTTCGAAGAAAGGTATGGTTAACGGCATTATTGCGGCAGGTTTTGGTCTAGCGGCTATTTACCTTGCGCCAGTAACTTCTGCGCTAATAGACAGCATGGGCATTCAAACTAGCTTTATGGTTCTTGGTGTTGGTATCCTAGCGATTGCGGTTCCTCTTGCAGCAACCATCAACAACCCACCAGCAGACTACACACCTGCGGAGCCTAAAGTAAAAGAAGGCCAAGCACCTAAAGCGGTGAAAAAGTCAGATGACTTAACTTGGAAAGCAATGTTGAAAACGCCACAGTTCTACTCTCTATGGATCATGTACGCGTTTGCAGCTTCTGTTGGTCTAATGATCATTGGTAACATCACGACAATCGCAAGCGTTCAAGCAAACTTGCCAAACGCGGTTTACCTAGCGTCTATTCTTGCTGTATTTAACTCTGGCGGTCGTGTTGCCGCGGGTATGCTTGCAGATAAAATCGGCGGTGTTCGTACGCTTCTACTCGCGTTCGTTCTACAAGGCGTAAACATGGTGCTGTTCGCGACGTTCGACTCTGAGTTTACACTGATCATCGGTACAGCAATCGCAGCGGTAGGTTACGGCACACTTCTAGCGGTATTCCCTACTCTAACGGCTGAGTTCTACGGTCTGAAAAACTACGGCACTAACTACGGCGTGCTTTACACAGCATGGGGTATCGGTGGTGCAATCGGCGCAGCGGTTGTTGGTTTCTCGATGACAAATGGCGACGGCTACACCTTGGCTTACACAATTTCTTCAGCAATGATGGCAGTATGTATCGTACTAGCGTTCATCACTAAGCCATTGTCTGAAGCGAAAGTAGCACAGCTAAAAAACGCATAATTGCGAATTGATTTGATAGCGAAAAGGCTTAACCTATGGGTTAAGCCTTTTTTGTTATCGGTCGTTTATGGAAAGCCCTATCGAACTTGCACCAGACTACTATCTAGAGAACTTCTTCAAGCTGACTCATCACGCAATAACTTGGTACAGCGATTTACTGACCAAGGAAGAACACGCATGGCTTTGCTCGTTTGATTCTTTGAGCAAACACGCCCAGTGCCTTTTGGTGCGTTTATACAGCCGAAAGGGATGTTGGTTTCGAAGTGATAAGCTGAGTTATCAAGAAATACCTTCTATCAATGAAGCACTGGCAGAATTGAGTCAGCATGAGTTTGTAGCCCTTTCCCCACCCCTTTCTCATCAAGAGTTAGCGGCTAATTTACTGACCAAACCAGAAATCTCCGCGCTTTATCCCGAACTGCCGAAATCACTCAAGAAAGACGCCCTTGTCGAACATTTGAGTAATACGGAATTTGATCGTATAGAGCGGCTTGAGTTTACGATCGTCAAACTCAATTCTGCTCATATGATCGACGTGTTACTCACTCTGTTTTTTGCCAACACCCATCAAGACTTAAGTCAGTTTGTGCTTGATGACTTAGGTTTGCATCAGTTCGAGCAATATCAATTGAGTAAAGTGCGCCGTTTCTTTGATTCACGTGAGCAAATAGACCGCTTAATTGAACTGAGCCAGTTGGCCAACCTGTACTGGCAATTTGACCGAAAAGACAAAGCCAATCTCGACTTATTAATTGAGGCAATGCCTCAGCCCGTTAAACACCGTTACGTAGATCGTAAACGCGAGCACATGTTGAATGACATAGCACGTGATTACGAACGGCTTAATGATCTAGAGACCGCCCTATCTCTATTTGGCCAAACTCAACTCACACCGAGCCGAGAACGACGCGCACGTATCTATGACAAATTAAACCATGATGATTTATTTGGTGACATTGTCACAGATATGCTTAACTCACCGATCGATGTGTCTGAGCTCGAAGTTGCACAAAAACTTGAGCAACGGTTAAAACGAAAACAAGGCGAGAAAGTGCCAAGAGTGACGAAGCCAACCTGTACGGAATACCGCCTTGAACTGGATTTATCTCAACAGAGAGTCGAACTCGCCAGCAAAGCGTATTTTGAGTCCTTAGGCTGGACTGTATTTTACGCCGAAAATGCACTGCTTAATGCATTACTTGGTCTCACTTTTTGGGATGCGATTTTCGCTCCCATCGAAGGCGCATTCATCAATGCCTATCAACACCGTCCTTTAGATTTGTACCATTCTGATTTTGTTACCAAACGCCAAGCTTTGATAGATGCGACGTTTGATGAGTTGGAAACGGGCAATACTCATACGTTGTTAACTAGGTACGATGAGAAGTTTGGTATCAGCAATCCATTTGTGCATTGGAGCTTAATAAGTAAAGAGCTACTCGAAACGGCACTCGATACAATCCCAACTAGCATGTTGGTGGCGCTATTTAAAATACAATTGAGTGACCTAAAGCTTTACCGCAATGGGATGCCTGATCTGATTGCTTTCAAAGGAAACGAGTTCGAATGGATTGAAGTAAAAGGCCCAGGAGATAAACTCCAAGACAACCAATGGCGTTGGATTAAAGAGTTTACTCGCCTTAATGTGCCATTTGCGGTGTGTTACGTCGCCGCAAGTTAACTCTCTTTATATAAAGAGCTTGGCGCATATTCATTAAAACAATTTCTTTTTTACCGCACCTTGCTCTTTTTCTGAAATATTTTTGTTTCTTCACGATCACTTCACGCTTCATCACACACAATGCGCTTCTACTCATTAAGTTGATTTGAAGAGGCAAAATAAAATGAACAAAACCATTCTTGCGTTACTCGTTACCTGCTCAGTTTCGGTATCTGCGGCTCCTTATGTAGGTCTGGAATATGGACTAGGCACCACTGACCATGACTTGGAACCTCACTTTTCATCTGAAAATGTAACGCTTAATCCAGAACTTGAGGGTGGTATCTTCTCAGGTTTTATCGGTTACTCGTTTAATGACAATTGGGCAATTGAGCTAGGTTACAGCCAGTTTGACCTTGATGACGGCCGTTCTAAGAACCTTGGTATCAAGACAATTGATGGCAAAGATTACCATCATGAAATGGATTGGGATGCCTCTATCACAGCCAAACAAGTCTCGCTAGCACCAGTGTTTAGCTATGCATTAAGTGATAAATGGACAACAAAATTCAAAGCGGGTTTAACTTACACACAATACGACGCCAAGGTTGCTCAACATCAAGAATATGAGCTTGTCGCGAATGACGATGTGGAAATAAGCAACACGCTTTTCCATAGCTCGGAGAAAAGCAACGAGTTAGGCGCAATGTTCTCTGTGGGCGCGGAATACCAAGTGTTGCCAAAGCTCACCATTGGCGCAAACGCTAAATACCAACTAGACAGCTACGCAAACACTGCATCCTTTAACGTAGGCACAACTTATTACTTCTAATATAAGGAGATGATAATGAAAAGAGTATTGTTAACATCCATGCTTGCCCTACTTTCAAGCTCGGCTTTCGCCGCGTTTAATGGTCCAGAAGTCAGTGCAATCAATACGGTGAAAGAGGCGCGCAACGCAACCGACGACAGCGCTGTAGTGCTAACCGGGCATATTGTTCAATCATTTGGTAACGAGACTTACTTGTTCAAAGACAACACTGGTGAGATCGAAGTAGAGATCGACAACGAAGATTGGATGGGTCAAGAAGTGACACCAAAAGATACCGTAATGATTCGAGGAGAGGTTGACTCAGATTGGACAACTACGCAGATAGACGTTGAGACCATTCAAAAACGTTAAGAGGTTGACTGATACCTCAACACAAGCAACACAGCCACATTTTAGTGGCTGTGTTAAGCAATAATCATGGAAAACGCTCGTTTAGCTAGTCAAGCAAGGGCAATCTTGCGGTACGACTAATCGTATACTCTTAGGCTGAACATCAAATCTAATGGTTCTCGAATGATAAGGTTCTCCATCTAAATTAAGAGGCAATGGATTCGGGAAGTCTATCTCCAACCAGCTTGCTCTTGTGTACTTCACAAACTCTCCTTTCTCACTCGGGTTATTGATCTCGTCGATTACTTTAGGCAGCTCATGAGGTAAAAATGGGCGCACCAATGTTAGATCCATCAGCCCATCATTAATCATCGCTTTTGGAGCTAACTCTTGCCCACCTCCAGCAAGGCGCCCATTACAAAACGCACCGAGCAACATTTCTCCCTGATACGCACCACCTTCAATCGTTATTGTTCCGTCATATGGTTTAAAGCCAAGTGCTTTTACAACACCAGTTAGCGTGTAAGCTCCGCCGCCAAGAAAGTTTTTGAGTTCAACAGGCGTTTCTGCTGTAACTTCTGCGCCAAACCCTGCTGTTGCCACGTTAATAAAGCAGCGATCGTTCGCTTTGACGCAATCGACCAAAGCGGACTGCCCCTCAACAGCAAGAGATAAAGACGCCTTAATGGAATTAGGTACTTGAATAGCGGTAGCAAAGTCATTGGCGGTACCAAGTGGAATAATTGCTAACTCAGGACGTTTTTCTTTGTCAATTTGAATAATCGCAGAAGCCGCCTCATTGACGGTCCCATCGCCACCAGCGACAACAATACGTTCAATGCCTTCATCAACCGCTTCTTTTACTAGCCGCGGCATGTCTTGAGATTCCCACGTCACACGCACCTGTACGTCGATGCCTTTGTCTCTCATTTTCATGATTGCATCTCTTAACTCTGGATTCCCAGCTTTTTTTCCGTTAAGGATGGCACGTATTGTCTTTTTCATTGCACTTCCTATTGGTTGATGACTTTTCCTGCTTGCTTAATCTGTGAACGCAACCACTGATGGGCGCTGTCGTTTGTGCGACTAGGATGCCAGATTGTGCAAAGCTCATACATTTGTTCATCAAATGGCATTGATAAAGATTTAACATGATAGGTGTTATTGAACAAGTTGATCATCGACTCTGGCATTAAACCAATGTATTCACTACCACAAATAATTGGGAGCATTTCTAGTACGCCTGAGGCTCGATACTTAATCTTTCTCTTATCCAAGTCGACAATGTCATCGGCGTTTAACAAGCTCTTACGACTCTGCCACTGCGAAACCACTACGTGTTCTTCTTCAAAAAATTGTTCAGCCGTAATCTCGTCATTCAGGCGTGGATGCGCTTCGCTACATACCACCACCAAACGCTCCGTAAGTACAGTTTCCAGTTTTAACACCGTTCTTGCTCTTGGTGTGATATCAATGATCAAATCGTATCGTTGTAACCGCAGATCACTTTCAAAATCTTCCGTAAAAAGCGGATGTACTTCTAATGCAACATTTGGCGCCGACACACGGATTTGTTTCATGACTTGAGGTAGCAACTCAAAGCTTGCAACGGACACACAGGCAATAGAAAACACTCTATTCGACACTTTAGGGTCAAACTCACTAGAGGCCGATAATGTCGAAGTGAAATTTTGTACTGAAGCTAGAAGAGCAGGATAAATATCCATCGCAAACGAGGTAGGCTCGACACCTTTAACGCAACGATGAAACAATGGATCATCGTAGATATCACGTAGCCTTGCTAGCGCTTTACTCACCGCAGGCTGGGTGATGTTTAAACGCGCCGCCGCCCGAGACAAGTTACGCTCTTCATAGATGGCAGTGAAAATGGGAATAAGATTAAGGTCGGTCGGTTTCATGCTATTAAATTTTTCAAAAGTCACTTTCTCTATTTTAATCTAACAGCATGATCCTTCACGTAGCCAAGTGCAATAAATGGGCGGTATCGCTTGTTTTAATGAGTTTTAACTCAATTTTGACGCACTTCATTCACCACATAAACTGGCACCATAGTGCAACGTAAAGCTTGACTTAGGCTTTGCCTAGGTAAGGGGTAAGAAACTCGCTGACTTCCTCGCCGCACAAACCCGTTTCTACCTCTATACCTGCTTGTTTTAGAATCTCGATACCTCGACCACTGTTGCGCGGGTCGGGGTCCAATATGGCTACGACGACTTTGCTTATGCCGGATTTGACTAATGTCACCGCGCAAGCTGGCGTGCGACCAACAAACGAACACGGTTCCAGCGTAACGTATGCCGTCACCGATTCTAACGAGCCTTGATACGCATTCAGCGCTTCCACTTCCGCGTGATTGCCACCAATCGCTTGAGTATGACCTTCAGAAACGATTTGATTGTCTTTCACTAACACGCAGCCAACCGGCGGGTTGGGTTGACATTCAGGAAGCGCATTTTTGGACACTTCCAATGCGCGGCGCATAAACTCTTGGCTCATTTGAACTCTATTCTCTAATAAAAACGAGGCGCTATATTAGCGCCCCGTTTTATTCATTGCCATCTCTTCCAATGACTTTGTCCAGTTCTGGTAACGCTCGCGGAATACGGAATTTAAAGCGTTTTTGTTTGGTCTGGACTTTGCGCCACATCGACTTCAGTAAATGAGCGCTATTTTCACCATTTTGCATTCGCGACGCACTTTTTTGCCACGATTCACTCGTATCGGCTTTGGTCATTTCTAGCTCGGCCGTATTTAAACGCAATTGTTTGTACAATATGGTCCTTGCTTCAGACCAACGTTTAGCCTTTAACAAACGGTGGAACGTCAGCCATGCTGGTGTCGGTCTGTTGCGGTAGTAACGTTTAATGGCTACCAATGAAATAATCACAAAACCCAGAAATACAAGCGTGGATACAATCCATGCAAAGTACGTTTTGATGAAGGATTTCAACGTGTGCTTCGCAGCAAATGTTTTGCCCTCTAACACCACCGTTTCCACTTGTTGAGTCTTACTGTTCCACCAACGGAACTCATAATCTGGCAGGGTTAATTCACCACCTTGTTGAATCACGTACACACTCTCTTCTGTGCGTGTTGACTGGTAGTCACCACGTGTTTGCGTATCTGTAAGACGGTGCGGTTGAGGATACGCTTGGTAACGGGTTGTTGATTCTCCTTTCAACAAGTCTGGTAGCAACACAGATAGCGAATCATGAGCCAAAATGGTGATTTTACGCGTGATTGCATCCCCAACTTTGAGTGACTCAGTGGAGGTTTCCCACTCTTGTTTTACGTCTACGTGCGTTGCAGAAAACCAAGGCGTATCACCGCTCAACAATCCCGATGGCAAGACAGTTTTGAACTTAATCGGCTGCGTATAAAGTGTGCCTGACACCTTCTCGCCATCCGGCGCCGACACCTGAACGCCCACAGCGACAGGTGGAATCACAAAATCACCAGATGCTTGTGGATACAAAGTCACTTCCCAGCGTTGACGCGACCAAGTTTGTCCCTCTTTTTGCTCAGTAAAGTTGGTTGCTAGTTGATTACGCTGTTTGGCGATAACATTGGGTATTTCAATATTGCCAATTCTCGTACCACCCGTAAACCAACGCGGCGTTGCCACTTCGATGGTTAAAATAACTTGCTCATTGACGCTAAAACTTGGTGTTTTACGCTTCTCTCCAGCCGTTGGTTGTTTACCAACCCACGCTTGTAACTCAACACCATGCTCTCGTTGAACGTCACGAATATCTTGAGCCAACACACTACTGCTCAGGAGGAAACCGAAACAGATAACTAACCACAAGGGTAAAGCAAAGTGCGTAAAACGGTGGCTTTTCATCATTGCACCGCCTCCTCTGTATTTTCGTTCGCAGTAGAGGTTGATTCTCCGGTTTCTATTGAACGCAATTGAATCTGAAACTTCGCATTTAAGAAGTATTTAGGATCCGCTTCGACTCGCTTTAACCATTTGTCGGCTAATTCTTGGCTACCTAAGATGTCGTCTGCACTTAACGTCTCTTTAATCATCAACTCCGCTGACGTTTTTTCATCCGCCCCTTCTGCGGTTTGAGGGTTATCGCCTAGCTCGGTTGATGCTTCTTGCTCCGTTCCTGCCTGACTCTCACTCATCCGGTTGATATCCTCTACAATACCACCAATCACTTTCAAGTTATGCTCAACATCCGGTCTTAGCCTCTCGCTTAACGTTGGCTTGTTGGCTAGGGATTTTAACAAGTCACGTGCAGCCAAATATTCACGCTGACGCGCCAATGCACTCGCCGCATTATAAAGACCGTAATCTCGAACCTCTTCGGACGGGTCGTTTTGCATTTCCAAAAACGCACTGTGGGCGAGTTCAAACTCGCTAGCGTAGTAGTACGCCGTCCCTTTGCGTAATGGATCGACAAAGTGTTTCGCGGCTTCTAAATACGCTTGTTGGTTGAACAAACGCTGTCCTTGTTGATCTGGCGTTAGCCACAAATCCCACCACCATTGCGTCACCTTGTCGAAAGCCGTCACTTTTTGCACAACTTGTGGCTGCTCGGCTTTAACTGAAATGTTCTCGGCCAATGCACTTGTTGGCATCAATAACGTGCCGCTCACCATTACAATCACGCACCACTGCACTAACCACCCTTTTCTAAACCACAGCATCATGATCAGCGCGATTGGGAACAGAAGTTGATACCCCATGTCTTTCCAAGGCATTGAAGATTCGCCATTAAGCTGCATATTGCGCTCAACGTATCGATTCAGTTGCTCGATATCACTATTATCGACGGTCACTTCCACCAATCGACCGTTAGTCTGACTAGCCAGTTTTTGTAGAGAATCCAAATCCATTGGGTTGTTACTCACAATGTCAGCATTCCCTGCCGCAAGAATTAACAGTTGATAAGGTTTGCCCGAGAAATACGCTTGGTATTGCTCAATCGTGGCTGGATTAACGCCATCACTCACCAACAGAACGGTGGAGCCTGGTTGACCTTGCAATTGTTGGTCAATTAACGGCAATGCTTTTTCGGCAAGCTTACCTTGCACGGGCATAATTTCTGGCGTAATGGCCGCCAAAAACGGGTCAAATACTTTGCTGTCTTGAGTTATAGGCATCGCGACATGAGCACTGCCCGCGAACACGACTAAACCCGTTTTTCCGCCTTTTCGCACGGCTAGCAAATCGCGTATTTTCTGTTTGGAACGCTCAAGGCGGCTTGGTGGGAGATCTTTTTGCAGCATCGATTCGCTGTTATCAAGCACCACCAGCAGAGAGGCTTTATCTTCGCCAAAGGGGGAAGATTCACGTTGCCACGTTGGGCCTGCACAAATCACAATGGCGATGAACACAATCAGCATCAAGAGCTTAAGCGGCAGTTGCTTACGCCAGCCTCGCTCACCTATCGTCAAAGCATTGCGTAAATGTTCGGGCAGAATATCCTTCCAGCTTGGCTTGCTTTCTTCTCGCCAGCGTAACCACACCAAGAAAAACATGGGGACCAAAGCCAGTAACCACAGTGGTCGAATAAAGTGAAACTGCGTAAAGAATTGCGTCCAACTAAGAGAATCAAACATCGCTCTCTCCTAATGATGATCGTGTAACAGCCCTTCTTTTAAGTGTTGCGACGCTGAACGCGAGCAAATGCATGATGACCACTAACGCCATCAAGTAATGATGAAGGCTTTGTTTTGGGCGGTATGTGGTGCTTTCGTAAAGTTGAGGTTCCAGTTTGCCAATTTCGTCGTAGGCAGCCGATAGTTCATCACGGTTGAGTGCTTCAAACGCTTCACCGCCGGATTCTTTCGCAATGCGATGAATCGTGTCCATATCCAACGCGGTTTCACCTATCGTTTCCGGATCGCCCATCGCAATGACGTGTACTCTCACGCCTTTGGCTTTCGCAACTTTCGCCGCATCAATCGGTTCAACAAAACTGCCCGTGTCGTTACCATCGGTTAATACAATCGCGACTTTTTCACGGTTTTGATCTTGTTCTAAAGCACCACGCGACTTATCGCTTTGCTCAAAAACTTTAATCGCTAAGCCAATCGCATCACCAAGATGGGTACTCTGCCCTGCCATTGCCACATCGGTTTGGTTAAGCAGTTCGAGCCACACTTTTTGGTCTGCGGTAAATGGCGTTTGCACGAAAGCAGCATCACCAAAAAGCACCAAGCCTAATCGGTCACCTTTACGAGACTGAACAAACTCCGACAGCACTTCTTTTGCCGCATCAAGACGAGAAATTTTTTCGCCTGTACGTGAGGTGAAATCTGGCTCGGCCATGGAGCCCGAAAGATCCACCACCACCATCACATCGCGGCCTAAACTCGCGCGAACTTGAGGCTCGCCTAACACGGTGGGTTTTGTCATCGCACACACCACCAAAAGCCATGAAAGAATTAACGTTGCTCGCTGCCACCAACTCGGGGTCAACTGGCTTGCACCTTCTGATGGCGTCTCGCCAATCGCTTCCACCAGCTGACTAAAAAACGGCACTTTGATCGCCATTTGCTTAGTGCGATATGCGGGCACCAAGTAGTACACCACCAACGGCAAGGGCAAAACCAGAAACCACATTGGGTGAGCAAATTCAAAACCAGACAAACCAGTTATCGATGCAAGAAGATCATTCATGTTGACCTCCCTGATGTGCTTTGCGTTTCAATCGTGGTGATTTATTTGCCGCGCTTTTTTGAGCATCACAACGGTGCTCACTCACCCAGTTTTTCGCACGAGCAATAAGCGTTACTCGCTCTTCGTTGGTTAGCGTAACGCTTGGGTCAACAATACTTTGTAGCCAGCACTTTGAAAGCTCATCGTTAAAAACCATTTGCGAGTTTGCTTGAGAATCTTCGGTTTGCGGATACAGCGCATCGAGCTTGCGCAGAAAGGCGGTATCAAACAATTTCGCGTTGCGGCTATCAATATGAATCAGCACTACTTTAAGCACAGAGAACAATACTTTTGGCATGTCTTTGTCGCTCGATTTGATTTGCGAAATCGCCAGTAGAGCTTCTTTTCGGTAACGATTATGCCACCATTGCCGAGCCAATCGATATACGACATACACCAATGCAATGAGCACAACCGCCGCTAAAATTTTCCAGCCAATAGTTTGCGGGTACCAACTCACGCTGGGTGGTACAGCCACATCATGCAGCTCTCTGAGTATGTAGGTACTCGGAGGCGTAGGAAGATCACTCATTTAACGCCCTCCTACCAGTTTTTGGAATTGTTTAATGTGCTCACCTGTCGTATCGAGTTCGATGTGCGGAAGGTGTTTCATCGCCATAAGTTGAGAGAGTGATTGACGCTGTAAGCTAGTTCGAGCCTCAAGCTTTGCGCTCGCAGCTTCTACCTTTGCTTTGCTGTCTAAATTGAGTTGATACTGCCCATCACCAACCACCCATTTCGATTTTGCCAAATCGTCTGGTAGCGCTTGTTCTAATGGGTCACTGACCATCACTGCAAGAACATCGTTGTGCTGTTGTAGCTGTTTAAGGTGATCAAGATGGTGCTCCTCGCAGTCGCTCCAGTCGCTGATAAAAATCAAAGTGGATTGCTTGAGCTTCATGCGTTTAATAAGCTCAATCCATTGACTGAACGTTGCTTTTTCGGAATTGCGGGAGTCCACATTGAGCGATTGATTGGCTTTAGCGAGACGTTTAAGTTGCGCCAGAAGATCGTTTTGCGAACGCTGTGCCTTGCTGTGAAACAACGCCTGCTGGGATGCGATGACAAAACCGACTCGGTCGCCATCTTTTAATACTCGCCACCCACACATCGCTGCGATCTCTGCCGCGACAACTGATTTCATTACTTGCGTCGAAGCAAAAAACATTGTGCTTCTCTGGTCGACACACACGATTACGTTGCGATCTTTTTCTTCTGTATAACTGCGTACATGCGGCTTACCCGTACGCATCGTAACTTTCCAATCAAGGTTACGAATATCGTCACCCAATTGGTAATGGCGCAGCTCTTCGAAGTTCAATCCACGACCGCGAAACAACGAATTGTGTCGGCCAGAGAGTACGCTACCCGCCTTTAGGTGAGGAAGTAAACTGAATGATTCTGCTTGTGCTTGCAGACGTACTAAACGAGCGTAATCGCAGTACAAACGGGTATCCATCCCCTGTGATTTTGGCGCAAGAGTTGGCTTAGCCATAATACCTCCCACTTACCCAATTTCTACACAATCTAGCAGCTCTTGTACGACTCGTTGGTGATCGACTCCGTCTGCTAGTGCGTCGTAGGTCAAAGAAAAACGGTGGCCCAATACAGACGGAACCATGGCACGCACATCGTCAGGAGTCACATGGTCACGTCCTTGCATCCACGCATACGCACGAGCGCATTTGTCGAGTGCGATGGAAGCACGAGGACTAGAGCCAATCTCAATCCATTTTGCTAAGTTTGAATCGGCATAACGCTCTGGCTTACGAGTCGCCATCACTAACGCAACGATGTAGTTTTCCACTAGGTCCGATACCACGATGTTTGGTAACTGACGACGCGCTTCTAGCACCACGTCTGGCTCGATGTGTTTTGGCGTAACAATTTCGCTGCTGGTTTCCGCACCCAATTCTTCACTGCGCACCAAACGAATGATGTCACGTTCGGCGTCATCTTCTGGATAATCGACGGTAACCTTCATGATAAAGCGGTCCATTTGCGCTTCTGGCAGCGGGTACGTGCCCTCTTGCTCTACAGGGTTTTGCGTTGCAAGCACCATAAATAAGTCTGGCAATACGTGAGTTTTATCGCCTACCGTGATTGTGCCTTCGGCCATGGCTTCAAGCAGTGCCGCTTGTACTTTGGCTGGTGCACGGTTGACCTCATCAGCAAGTACAATGCTGTTAAAAATTGGCCCTGACTGAAAATGGAGTTGCGGCTTACCATCCAGCTCTTGATAAACCTCAGTGCCCGTCACGTCAGATGGTAAAAGATCCGGCGTAAACTGGATTCGACCAAAACTGGTGTTTAACAAGTTCGCCAACGATTTTACGGAACGTGTTTTTGCCGTTCCCGGTAAACCTTCTAGCAGAATATGCCCATTTGTTAATAACCCAATGACTAAAGCTCGAACCACGTGGCTTTGTCCAATGACGCTTTTTTCTGTTTGTTCGATGAGTTCTTTTATCGCTTGTTGTGCGTGGTTCATAGGATACCTTTTCAATGGTTTAAGCCGTCTTTTCGATAGTTAAGTATAAGAACAAATGAAATAACTTAAGGTTATATTCACTATGTTATCTTTGCGGTTCTTGAGATTAGAGAAGTTGTGCAAGACCAACCAACATCGGTAACGCATAATCAAAGAACATTTTGATTCCCGAACACAAATAGTTTAGACCACTCTCACCATTCGGCGTTTTGATCAAACGGTTTTTGGGGCACTCACCCCAACAATAAGGCAAGTAAGGGCATTGCTTACAATACGTCGGCAATGAATCGCGTTTTGCCATGCCAAAAGTATATTGTCTTGTAGAGAAGGCCATTTCATTCAGTGAGTGTTCATGAATGTTGGCGAGTTTGTATTCTGGATACACATAGTGGTCGCAACTGAACACGTCGCCATTGTGCTCAATCGCCAACCCTTTGCCACAAAACTCCGCCGTCACGCAAAGCTGAGACGGTTTCCCCATTACTTGCGCCACCGCGGTTTCAAACAGATTAACCAACACACGGCCAAGATCGTTATTCACCCACTCTTCAAAGGTCGCCATTAAAAAGCGTCCCCAGTCTTCAGGATCGACTGACCAATCCGTTACAATCGACATTGGATGCCCCGGTTTAGCCAGAACACTGCCTTTGGTTGGGATCATCTGTTCGTTCCAAAACTGCGGCGCGGTTGTTTGGAAGTTGTTGGCTTCTACCACCGGCGCAAACTGAATATAAGTCACACCCAATTCTTGGGTTAAAAATCGATATACTTCGAGCGGGTATTTCGCATTGTGACGATTCACCGTGACCAACGCGTTGAATTTCACGCCATGCGCTTTGAGCTTATCTACCGCTTTCATCACGAGATCAAACGTTGGCTTACCGCTGCGGGTTTTGCGATATTTGTTGTGCAGCTCTCGTGGCCCATCAATCGACAAGCCAACTAGGAAGTTGTGCTCTTTTAAAAACGCACACCACTCATCGTTTAGCAAAATGCCGTTGGTCTGAAGGTCGTTTTCAATGCGAACGCCTTTCGGCTGATGTTTCTTTTGCAAAGCTACGACATTGCGGAAATAGTCCAACCCAAGCAGCGTCGGCTCCCCGCCCTGCCATGAGAATACAATTTCTTCGCCATCCTGACTTTCGATATAGCTTTTCACGAACGCTTCCAGTGTTGCGTCGTCCATTTTTGGCTGCTTTTCTTGGTGCAGTAGATTTTCTTTATGCAGATAAAAGCAGTACTGACAATCGATGTTGCACTTTGCTCCGCCTGGCTTTGCCATCACATGGAATCGACGGTCATACGCGCCCAGAACCGGCGCTTTAGACGCCGTTTTAAGGGGAACAATAGGCATAGTAGTAGAATGGCGAGGGGAAATCTTACTCATACGTTTCTCACTATTACATATACCCAAATAACCTCCTGAGCGCTGTACAGCAAAAGTGAAGCTATTTGGGTATATAGCGCTCCAAAAAGCGCTATATAATCTTAATTTACTTAGAAGACTTAGGTACGAACGAACCTGCTTCCATACGAGGAGGGAACTCTTTGAATGTACCCATCACCTCTTTCACTGTATCCATTGCTGGCATCATTAAGAATGAACGCTCGTACATCCAACGAGAATAACCCATGCCTTGATCGCCTCGTTCAAATGGATCAATGCTCAAGTCAAAGATCAGTGGCACACGAAGTTTAGTGAACGGCTTACGCCATACATCCATACCCGTTTCATTCTCTTGAATCATAAAGTGGAACTTGTACTTTCCTTGGCGCAATGCCACAAGATCGCCGTCGTCGCTCCAGTAAACGAACTCATTTCGTGCGGATTTGTCTGACTTACCCGTTAAGTATGGCAATTGGTTGTAACCGTCTAGGTGAACTTTGTAGTCCACATCGCCAACTTTTTTGCCTTTTAGTAATTCGTCTTTAACTTTGGTATCACCTGCCGCAGCAACTAGTGTCGGGAAAAAGTCCTCTAATGACATCATGCCGTTGAATGTTTTACCTGCCTCAATTTTTCCAGGCCATTTAATCAACATTGGCACACGGAAACTCCCTTCCCAGCCAGTGTTTTTCTCTGAGCGGAACGGTGTCATCCCAGCATCCGGCCACAAATCAACCATAGGGCCGTTGTCAGTGGTGTAAACAATGATTGTATTGTCATCCACACCTAACTCTTTGATCTTGTTAAGTAGCTGACCGATTTGGTCATCGTGCTGCTTAACACCATCCGCGTAGAAACCGGCACCTGTTTTACCTTGGTATTCTTCAGGAACATGTGTGAAGTTGTGCATGCGAGTGGTGTTAAACCAAGTAAAGAACGGCTTGTCCGCTTTTACTTGCTTTTCTATGAAGCTCTCTGCGGCATCAAGAAACTCACCATCAACATTTTCCATACGCTTACGCGTTAGTGGACCGGTATCTTCGATTTTGCCGTCAGCGTAAGAATGGATAACGCCACGAGGGCCAAATTTCTTCTTGAACTCCGGATCTTTAGGGTAATCCACGTTCTCTGGCTCTTCTTCTGCGTTCAAATGGTATAGGTTGCCGAAGAATTCATCAAAACCGTGGTTGGTAGGAAGATGCTCGTCTCGGTCACCTAAATGGTTCTTACCAAATTGTCCGGTTGCGTAACCCATTTGTTTAAGCACGGTTGCAATCGTCGGATCTTTTTCCGAGATACCTTCCGGAGCGCCTGGTAAGCCCACTTTTGATAGACCTGTACGTTTTGGCATTTGACCAGTGATGAATGAAGAACGGCCTGCTGTCGAGCTTTGCTGTGCGTAGAAGTTAGTGAACTTCGCACCTTCTTTAGCAATGCTATCGATGTTTGGCGTGTTGTACGCCATCATGCCTTGGTTATAGGTACTAAGGTTCCAGTAACCAACATCATCACCAAAGATGACAAGAATGTTGGGTTTGTCCGCTGCATGTGCAACTGCAGATGCAGCGCCTAATGCTAACGTACATGCGTTAAGTACGAGTTTTTTACTGCTCGTTTTGGTCGCATTTTTCATATTATCTCCAAGAGTTCGCTAGTGCGTAAAAAACGGTATTCGCTTTTCAATACCATTGTTGATATAAGATAAAGCACTAATTTCAGGCGATAAATGCAGTCAAAATTAGTTAACCTATAAATTAAATTTATGAGTGACGTTATGGACTTGAATTTGATCCAAACTTTTCTTGTTGTTGCGGAGTTTCAATCTTATACAAAAGCCGCGGAACAATTAGGGCTTACACAACCTGCTGTGAGCGCTGCAATAAAGCGTTTAGAGCAAGTCGTAGATAAGCAATTATTCGTTAAAAAAGGACGAGGTATCGCACTAACCTCCACCGCTTATCAATTACTGCCGCAATTCCAGCAAGCGGTTAGTATTATTGACAATGCGATATCTGATAGAAATCATTTTGAAGTGTGTTGTTCGGAAATTTTGTTGCACATTATGGACCCGATAAAGAACACTATTTTTTATGAATCACCACCCGAAAAATTCCTATTATTTGAGCTGTTAAGACAACAAAAAGTCGATCTAGTAATCGATACGGTGATCACGAAAGATGCAGCGTTTATTATTGAAGATGCCTATGAGGAAGAAGCCGTGGTTATCTGTCGTGAGAACCATCCCCGTGTACACGGCACGCTCACAAAAGAGCAATTTTATGAGGAAACTCACTGTTTATTTTCAGGAAAATGGAACAACATGTCGGGGTTCGAGCAACTAGCAAAGGAAACAATTCAAGAAAGAAAAGTCGACTTGATCACATCTTCGCTAGCGGGCATGGCGCTGTATGTCGCCCAAAGAGACAGTTTAGGGATCGTGTCTCAATCTTTTGCAAACAAGTGGAGCAAAGCGCTCAAACTTCAAATTTTGCCCTGCCCCATTTCGATACGCTCTATCCCTTACAAGTTCGTCTACCATAAGCGAGAGGTAAACAACCCAGCCCACATCGCTCTACGTGAAAAAATCAAAGCCAACTTAACGGCAGCCCACTACGAACCAATTTGTTTATAAATCTTGTCAATTGAAGCGTTAGGCGTTTTCGTCATCAAGCTTTCTACAAACCTTAATAGATAGAATTTTACAGATAAAAAAAGAGGCTCACTTTAATGAGCCTCTTTCTAGATGTGGAACTTCACTTAGCTTTTCTTACTTATTTGGGTTCTCTTTTAGTTTCTCCATCACTTGATCGAGCGAGAAGCTTGCTGCTTTTTGCCTTGGTGGGAACTCTTTAAACGTTTCAAGGAATCTGCCTACGTAAGCTTGCGCAGGAACAAGCATGTAAGCACGGTCTAGCATCCAATCGTAGTAAGTGTTAGAAGTGATATCAGCCACTTCGTAAGGATCCATACGCAAGTTGAAGATCTTAGGAACACGAAGTGTGGTGAATGGTTCAGCCCAAATACGCAACGTACCTTTTGCTCGTTGCTCCATAAAGACCAGCTTCCATTTGTTATAACGAAGTGCAGTTAAGTCTCCATCATCTGAGAAGTAAAAAATTTCTTCACGTGGGGCCTTATCCTCTTTACCAGTCAAATATGGTAGGAAGTTATAGCCGTCTAGGTGAACTTTGAATTTCTTACCATTCGCACTATAACCTTTGAGCAATTTCTCTTTGATATTGTCATCACCCGCGGCAGCAACGAACGTTGGCATCCAGTCCATGTGATGCATGATATCATTCGAAACAGAGCCAGCTTTAATTTTACCCGGCCAACGTACCATCGCAGGAACTCGGTACGCACCTTCCCAGTTGGTATTTTTCTCTCCACGGAATGGCGTTGTGCCTGCATCTGGCCACGAGTTCATGTGTGGGCCATTATCGGTGGAGTAAAAGACGATTGTGTTGTCTTTAATACCCAAATCATCCACTTTTTTCAGCAGCTGACCTACATGATTATCATGCTCGACCATACCATCTGCATACTCGCTGATGCCTGTTTTTCCAGAGTTCTCTTCTTTCACATGAGTACGGAAGTGCATACGAGTTGCGTTCCACCAGACAAAGAAAGGTTTTTCAGCCTTGACTGCACGATCCATAAAGTCGAGTGCCGCATCTAACGTCTCTTCATCCACGGTTTCCATGCGCTTGCGAGTTAGAGGTCCTGTATCCTCAATTTTGCCATCAGCGTACGAACGGATAACGCCGCGCGGACCGAACTTTTTACGAAACTCAGGATCTTTAGGATAATCGACGTTTTCTGGCTCCTCCTCGGCGTTCAAGTGATAAAGGTTGCCAAAAAATTCATCGAAGCCGTGATTAGTAGGAAGGTGCTCATCTTTATCACCTAAGTGGTTTTTACCAAATTGCCCTGTCATATAGCCCATCGGCTTCAGCATTTCGGCAATGGTTGCGTCCTCTTCCTTCAAGCCAAGATCAGCACCTGGAAGCCCCACTTTACTCAAACCTGTTCTAAGAACGGTTTGGCCCGTAATGAAAGTAGAACGGCCCGCTGTACAAGATTGCTCACCGTAATAGTCAGTGAACATCATGCCTTCTTTGGCGATACTGTCTATATTTGGTGTTTTGTACCCCATCAAGCCAAACGTGTAAGCACTGAGATTGGACTGGCCAATATCATCACCCCAAATGACGAGAATATTTGGTTTCTCTGCTGCGATACTGCTACTTGTCGCACCGATTAAAGCGGCGGCAAGAATCGCTAATCGGCGTTTAACGCCATATTTCGCTGTCATATAAACCTCTGTGTGTATTAGAAAAGTGCTTCCTGCAACAGAATGTATAGTTCACAAATGGCGGATAAGCGAATTTACTAAATGAGAATTCTTTCTATCTTTGCCTAACATTACACCGTTATTTGTAGCTAATACGCACTCCAATAGCACTTTAGTTCAGAGCGCCATCGCATCATTCATCACTACTGGTAATCTCAAGTATTAAGATTGTCTACGCATATCACAGTGCTCATAAAGTACCTGATTGCTTTTATATAAATATTAATGATAATACGTTTTACTACTATTAATAATTAAGGTACCCGTGTGCTTGACTCCAAGGTTTCAAATGGAAAAACTTCCCAATGCCAACACAACGGCGTTCACCATAATGATGAGGAGCTATTACTAGATAAGCGCACTCACTCTGTGGTACTCAATTACTTGCCAAACAAGAAATCTGTTCAGTTAACAAGCATTCAATTTAAGCTGCTGCAAACTCTCACTCACCATCAAGATCAAGTGCTTAGTAAGCATTTTCTTTACGAAACAGTACTAAAACGTGAATTTACTGAACATGATCGAGCACTCGATATGCACATGAGCAGAATGAGAAAGCGTCTAGTTCACGAAGGCGTTCCAACAGACAGAATTCAGACAGTCCACCGCCAGGGTTACATTTTCAAGCGCTCAGACAATCAACAGAAAAATTAACGCTAATTGACCCAACTTTTGGTAATTGACCGCTTATTTTGCTTTAATTAATGCAAATTCTAATCACGTAAAATAACTCAATGAATTTGCGCTTAATTTTTACACTTTGCATTGCTACTTTGTTTGCCGGCTGTGCAACCTATGCTGGTCTTAACTATGACCAACTGTTTGGTCCACAGCTCGTGCGTGAACGCACAGTTGACGTGGAAACCCCTCAAGCAAACTTCTTCCAAAGCGAAGTTAAACCCATTATGGATAACCGCTGTGTCGTCTGCCACGCGTGCTACGATGCACCATGCCAACTTAAGCTCTCTTCTGTTGAGGGCATTGACCGTGGTGCGAGTAAAGCACTGGTATATGAAGGAACAAGACTCACAGCCGCAGCACCAACACGCTTATTCGAAGATGCAGAAACAACCCAAGAGTGGCGCGATGCGGGTTTTCATCCGGTTCTCAACGAACGTGATCAAAGCATGGCAGCCAACATTGATGCAGGACTTATCGCACGTTTGCTACAACAAAAAGAGCGCCACCCATTGCCTGACCAAGTCCAGTTAGAAGGCTTTGACTTTTCGATAGACCGAGAGCAAACCTGTCCGACGATTGAAGAATACGAGCAATACGAGAAGGATAACCCAACCTGGGGCATGCCTTTTGGTATGCCAAATCTATCAAACAGTGAATACCACACACTCATGACTTGGTTGGAAAACGGCGCAATAATGAACGTTCACCAACCTGTTAGTGAGAATGAGCAAGCGCAAATAGATAAGTACGAAACATTACTTAACCACTCTGATTTGAAAAATCAGCTGATGGCTAGGTATATATATGAGCATTTGTTTTTATCTCATCTCTACTTTTCAGAACTCGATGAAGATCCCCGATTCTTCACGCTCGTCCGCTCTGCTACACCACCAGGACAGCCCGTCAAACGTATTTCAACGCGTCGCCCGTACGATGATCCAGGGGTTGAACGTGTGTTTTATCGAATTATTCCAGAGCAAGGGACCATAGTAGATAAAACTCACATGCCATTCGCGGTAAACAAGCAACGCATAGAGAACTGGAAAACTTGGTTTATTGATGCTGATTACACGGTTAGCCAGCTACCGAGTTATGCACCAGAAGTTGCTGCAAACCCGATGACATCATTCATCGACCTTCCAGTGAAATCGCGCTTTAAGTTCATGCTAGATAATGCACAAAATACAATAATGGCATACATCAAAGGCCCAGTTTGTCGTGGCCAACTGGCATTGAATGTTATCAATGATCGCTTTTGGGTGTTTTTCCTTGATCCAGATAAAGCAGACATCCCAGAAGTAAATGAGTTTTACCGATCTCAGGCTGATAACCTAAAACTACCGGCAGAACAAGAAAGTAACACGCTACCTGTTACCAACTGGGTCAAGTACGCGCGCCAGCAAGCTCGCTACCTAGAGGCTAAATCTGAGTTCACTAATAACTGGTTTAAAGAAGGTGAAAACCTATCCACCGATGTAATTTGGGACGGTAATGGCACCAACCATAATGCGGCATTAACGATATTCCGCCATTTTGATAGTGCTTCTGTTGTTCAAGGGTTAGTTGGTGAGCAGCCTAAAACAGTGTGGATTCTTGACTACGCGTTACTAGAGCGTATCCACTATTTGCTTGTTGCTGGGTTTGACGTTTACGGTAACTTCGGCCATCAGCTCATGACACGAATGTTTATGGACTTCTTGCGTCTAGAAGGCGAAAGTAACTTTATCTCGTTGTTACCCGCCGATATGCGCCATGAACTGCAATCTAGCTGGTATAAAGATCAAAGCCCGCAGTTGAGTGACTTTTTACAACGAAATGTGAAGCCGTTTAACCAACCAACCAGCGTTCAGTATAAGAGTGACGATCCAAAAACGGAGTTGGTGGAGTTGTTGAGCGAACATGTCTCAGATGTGCTTCTGCCTCGCTACGAAATTCAAGACACGGCTCTTTCTGCGAGTAGTGAAAAGCAACTAAAACGTATTGACCACGTTCGTGGTGAAGGCCTAAAAACCGTTCCGCAAATCACTATGCTTATGGTGAGAAGTCAATCAGGGGAAGATGAACTGTTCACCTTACTTCACAACAATGCACACACAAACATCTCTAGCTTGTTTGATGAAGAAAGTAACCGTGACTTTGCTAACGATGATATGACCATTGTACGCGGCGTTGTGGGAAGCTACCCTGCGGCATTTTTCTCGATCAACGAAAACCAAGTAAAAGATTTTGTCGATCAATTTAGTGCCATCCAAAACGAGTCCGATTACGTTAAGTTATTGGATAATTTTGCGATTCGTAGAAGCTCAGAAAAATTCTGGTCATTTAGCGATCGTTTACATAATTGGTACCGTACAAAACAACCGATCGAATTTGGATTACTTGACTATAATCGTTTTGAGAATCGATGATGATTTAAAGGGGGTTCTCATGGGTATCCGAGATAACATTGCCGCTCTTGAACAACAGATTTACGTTGCTTGTTCTGAGGGAGACTACGAAACGGTCAATATGCTTGAGCATCAACTCGAATACTTGCGTGGCAAAGTGGAACATCCTTTTGATGATGACCCTTATGCCCTAGACACTCGATTCGAGTGGGAAGATGACATGACCGAATAGAAAAAACCTCCGGAAAGCCGGAGGTTTTTTTATTTTCAATGCTCGATGGATTACTTCGCCATTAACTCATCCAGAGCTTGAATTGATGCAGACACTTGAGAAACTAAATCATCTTTAGTCGCATTATAGGTATCTAGAGGTTGAGGCGCGGCTTCAATTGCTTGGCAAGCGTTCATTAGCGCAGTTAGTCCTAAACTTCCTGCACTGCCCTTTAATTTATGGGCAAGGTTCTTTACTTCTTTACTATCATTGTCCTCAGCAGACGCTTGCAGCTTGCTTAATACATCAGTGCTGGTGGCTCTAAACAGATTAATAATGTGCAACATCTTATCTCTGCCCAAGATTTTCATATCGGACTCAATCACGCTCGGATTAATGATAACCACATCGGGTTCCTTTGTTTTAGGTGCTTGAACGACCTTTGATTGTAGCTCTTGTTCTTGAGGCGAAATTTGATCAAACGGGGTACAGTCGGCATTTTGTGGCAACAACAACGGCTTTCCGTCTAGCGCATCCTGAATCAATGCCGCGAGTGCCTCTTTTGCCAATGGCTTAGGCAAGTATCCGTCAAAACCAGCGGCTAGATAGCGCTCAACTTCTTCCGCAAAAACGTGCGCAGACACTGCAATCATTGGCGTGACGGCAAGCGCTTTATTGGCCGGCTTATCACACTCAATCCGCTTTAAGCGTTGGATCAACTCAGTTCCATCACAATCAGGGAGGTTGATGTCGACCAAAGCGATATCAAAATCTTGTGTGCTGATCAGTTGCTCTGCTTGTGAGCCGTTTTCTGCCATCACGACTTGGTGCCCCATGCTTTCTAGAAAGCCTTCCGCGACCACTCGGTTGACTTCATTATCTTCTACTAGCAAGACCTTTGCTTTCACTTTGCAACGTGCGGTTGCCACGGTTCCTGTTTCAATAGGTTCGCTTTCCTCTAACGGAATAGAGAACCAGAATCGGCTACCATTTCCCTCTTCGGAATCGACTTCTAAAACACCGCCCATCGCTTCAATGATTCGCTTACTGATGGCAAGTCCAAGCCCCGTGCCTCCAGTTTGGCTCATCCCACCTTCAGCTTGCGTGAAGGCATCAAACAACGTTCTCTGGTATTTTTTGGCAATTCCTATTCCAGTGTCTGATACTTCAAACAGGACTTGCGACTCGTCCTCTGGGTTCAGGCTAACGTAGATATCAATTTCTCCTTCGTCAGTGAACTTAATCGCGTTACCAACGAGATTGTTCAGCACCTGACTGATTCTGGTGACATCCCCTTTCCAGTAGCGACTAACATCACTTTCAATATGGTAGGAGAACAGCAGCTTCTTCTCTTGTGCTCGACTGTTCATTAACTGGAAAGTGTCCTCCACCATTTGGTGTAAATCAAAGCCCATGTGACGAATTTCTAAATGCCCCGCTTCAATCTTGGAGTAATCCAGTACATCATTAAGGATCGCGAGCAACGTTTTACCACTACGATTAATGATTTCCGCATAACGCTTTTGAATTGGGTTGAGGCCTGAGTCAATCAACAAGCGTGCTGTCCCCAACACTCCGTTCATTGGCGTTCTTATCTCATGGCTCATCGTCGCCAAGAATGCCGATTTTGCTCGGCTCGCTTGCTCTGCTTGCTTGCGAGCTTTAGCGTGATTCAAAACCTCTTCATTCAAACGGCGGTTTGCTTGTTTTAACTGCGAAGTGCGCTGCTCAACGAGCTCTTCTAAATGCTCTTTATGCTCCTCAAGCTCTCGCTTGGCTTGAGCTTCACCCTCTGCTACCACTTTTAGTGCTTGCGCGGTATTACGAGCCGTGATGATGGCCTGCCCCATATGCGCCAACTCATCTTTGCCTTTCACTTCCAACTCAACCGCTAAGTTACCCTGCGCCACAGACAGCAACGCAGCGGAATATTCAGCTAACCGCTTCACAACAGAAAGGTACACCACACGCCATAAAATCAGCACCAATACAATCAAACCAACAATTGAAATAACGGTTAAAGACCACTGAGCGAATTTCAGTGTGCTGGTCAATTGGTCTACAGCAACGGTAGTGGTTTTGTTTGAATCATCAACCAATTTGTTGACCGTGCCATTAAGCTCTGAGAACAACTCTAATGTCTTTTGCATCAGTTGTTGTGACTGTTCGTTATTCTCGTATTGCTGCATCAGTATAGAAAATACGACCTGACGCTTACCAAGCTCTATGAGCAGTTGGCTCATTTGCTTAGAGCGCGTAGGATCTTCCACAGCGAGTACACGGCGTTGCATGATTTTGAGGTTGCTATCGAAATCACTTTGAACCTGTTGAATTCGCTCAATATTCGTTAATGTCCGAGCCTCTTCAATCTGATTCAACATTTTAAAGGCCAACAAGTGCAGTTCATGCAATCGCTCGGTCAGATCAAGATCGACCTCCACCAGTGCATCTAGCGCCTGATAAACTTGCGATTTTTTATTCGATTCTAATAAGTCATAAATATGCGTGACGTTAGCAACAGCAATGGTGCTTGTATTCTGAACTTGCGTACGAGTTAGTTGTTCTAGCTCTTCACTGAGCAGACGCATTTCTTCAACACGAGTATCTATCTCTTTTGCAAGCCACAGCTTTTTTTCAACCGAAACACCGAGTTCTGCCAAATTGTCGATAACGTTCTGGACGTTATTCTCTAAAGCTTCTAACAATTGAGAATCGAACGACTCACTCCCGAGCTCCTTGATGTGAGTGAGTAAAGACTCGAGCTGTTCGAACAGCACTCGCCCTGACTCCTTTCTTTCCTGCTCGTTTCTTGCGTTCGACAACATTTGTACAGACGAAATAATACGAGTACTCAACTCAGAGACTTGTCTCGCCTCAATCATGGCGGGAATCGCAGAATCCACGACATTTCTTTCGGTTTTGGCAACCAAAGAAAATCCAGACACACCAATAAGTGCCGATAACATGACCAGTATTGCCATCGCAATGAAAGACAACAAAAGTTTACGACCGATGCTTGCAGTTGCTAGCAGCATATTTTCATGACCTTAATGTTCGTGTTCAGCGACATATTACGTTATATTTTGCAGTGTTTACTTAATCTATGCCAACGAACTTCATTTCATGGTTAAAAATCAACACGCATTTCGCACATTTTTCAAACATTCTGCAGCCACTTTAACCCTCGTTGCTTCTTTGCCAGCGGTTGCCGCAGAGAAAATATGTGCAATATACCCTCACCTAAAGGATTCATACTGGTTGTCAGTAAACTATGGAATGGTGTCCGAAGCGAAAAGAGAAGGTGTCGAGCTACGAGTCCTTGAAGCGGGCGGCTACCCAAACAAAACCCGTCAAGAACAACAACTCGCACTGTGTAACCAATGGGGAGCAGATGCGGTTATCCTTGGGACCGTGGACCCACAGGCTTACGAGCATTCACTTAAAAATTGGGTGGGGAATACTCCCGTTTTTGCTACTGTGAACCAACTCGACTTGGATGAAGAACAAAGTGAGTTGCTAAAAGGGACTGTCGGTGTTGACTGGCATTGGATGGGATACGAAGCGGGTCAATATTTGGCAGCTCGCCATCCAAAGGGGTCAGGAAAAACCAACATTGCCTTACTTTTGGGGCCGCGAACTCGTGGTGGTACGAAACCCGTTACTGCCGGATTTTATGAAGCGATACAAGGAAGTGATATCAACATTGTTGACTCATTTTGGGCAGACAACGACAAGGAGTTACAACGTAACCTAGTTCAACGTGTGATCGATATGGGAAATATAGATTACATTGTTGGCAGTGCAGTGGCGATTGAAGCGGCCATCAGTGAGCTGCGCAGTGCCGGCAAAGCCGAGGAGATCGGTTTAGTTTCTGTGTACTTAAGTCATGGTGTATATCGAGGCCTGTTACGTAACAAAGTACTCTTCGCACCAACAGATAAAATGGTGCAGCAAGGTCGGCTTTCCGTGATGCAAGCAACGCATTACTTAAGAGGTGAAGCTTATGACAAACATGCCTCACCAACCATCAAACCACTGACTCCGAAGACGCTTCATGACGACACGATCGAAGAATCGTTATCTCCGTCAGAATATAGGCCGACATTCCGTGTTAAGGCTGTTGATTGAAAGACCAAAAACGTGTTCTATTGAGTCACAACAATTTTAAAATCATACAAACGGAAACATCTTGATGCAAAAAACCATTCGTACCATGCCAACCCATAAACATGTGGCTTTGGTTGCTCACGACAACTGCAAACCTGAGCTACTTCGCTGGGTAAAAGAAAACAAAGAAAAGCTACAGAGTCACTTCCTTTACGCAACTGGCACGACAGGACACATGCTGAGTAAAGAAACTGGACTTGCGATCAAGAGCATGATCAGTGGTCCGATGGGCGGTGATCAACAACTAGGCGCTCTCATTTCAGAAGGCAAAATCGACGTTCTCGTTTTCTTTTGGGATCCACTGAATGCCGTACCTCACGACCCAGATGTTAAAGCGCTTCTTCGTATTGCTAGTGTTTGGAATATTCCTGTAGCAACGAACCGAGCCACCGCTAAGTTCCTGTTTAACTCCCCTCTTCTTGAGCAAGAAGTAGACATCGAAGTACCGGATTACGAAGCCTATCTTGCTGAGCGCATGTAAGCTTTGATGCCAACCAAATAAAGCAAGGGCGATACCAAGTATCGCCCTTGCTGTTTTTAACATTCTAAACGTTGCATTTAACGGGAAGTCACTATGGGATAGTCACCATTAACGAGCTCTTGAACGAATGCAGATCCCGCACCAGTATGCGTGATCCAAACCTTCTCTTTCGCACGTGTAATCGCCACGTAAAATAGCCTGCGCTCTTCTGCGTAAGGGAATTTGTCTTTGGACTCCGTCAACGCACCATCAATGTGAATTTGCTTCTTCTTAGCGGGGAATTGCCCCTCATCCACAGAAAGAATAATCACAAAGTCAGCTTCGCGTCCTTTACTCGCATGGCAAGTCATAAAGCGAATATCGAGATTAGGGAAACGTCGCAACCAATCGTCGAACAAATCGGGCTTATGATAATGGTTACGTCCTAGCAATAAAACTGACTTGGTTTGCTTGGCTTGTTGATTCAAGTGATCCAAGATCTTTTCCACTTGATTGCTCGGCGCGGTATGTACGCTCTTCTGCTTGCGTTGTTTGTGGCTGTTTAGTGTTTTCGGCAACTGCGATGGGTTTTGCTGCACGAATGTATTCGCTACATCACCAATCTGATTGTTGAAACGATAAGTTGTATCTAAGTGATGAACGGTAGAGTGAGCAAAGCGTTCTTTAAAGCCAGTGATAAGATCTACATCCGCTCCTGCAAACTGATAGATCGCTTGCCAATCGTCGCCAACAGCAAATAACGTGGCACCTGCTTGTTTCTGAGTGGATTCACACAGTGCTTCAATCAATGCCAGACGATCTGGAGAGATATCTTGATACTCATCGACCATAATAAAGCGCCATGGCGAGACAAACTTCCCTTTATTCACATAATCTGTCGCACGACTGATCATGGTTGGGAAATCCACTTGGTTGCTTTCTTTAAGCATTTTCTGCCACGCTGTAAAACATGGCCAGCATAAGGCGAGTTCACTATTTAAACGCGTATAGTCTTGGTGGTTTACGAGCTTTTCTTGTACTTGCTTTTTGGTCAACCCTACCGCCGCTAAATGAGACAGCTGCGAATCTAGCCAAGCGATCAGTTTTGGATTTTCTGAATGGCTTCCTAACTCATCATCCCCTTTTAGGTACGCAATCGGCCATTTGTCTAAATGTTTTTGCCAACGTTTAAAGTTGGTGGGTGTCATCCAATGTTTTTTCAACCAGTCTACACACCATGCCGTTCGTTGATTTTCGTCCAACGCTAAAGGGCTAATTTCGACAGGTTGCTGTTCGACTTGTTTAAGAATATACAAGCCCAACTGATGGAATGTGTTGACGCGCACACCGTCTGCCGCCATGCCCACTTTATCTACTAAGCGTTCTTTCATTTCAGTCGCCGCATCACGACCGAACGCTAACATGAGAAGCTCTTCTGCTTGAGCCTGATGGCTTTGCAACAAATAGGCAACTCGTGCGGTTAAAACGCTGGTTTTGCCCGAGCCGGCACCAGCAAGAACTAAGTTGTGGTCGTCGTTGAGTAATACCGCATATTGCTGGGATAAATTCAAAGGAGAGGATTCAATTTGATTAAACAGCACTTCCCAATTTGGACGTTCTGCTTCTAGCCAATCGCGATTACGCTCACCAAGCGCCTCAGAGGTATCAATGAGCCAAGGCTCTATTTGCGACATACGATTCGGCATTCGCATTTTGGCTTCTTCTAGGGTGGTTTTCATCTCGCTTAACTCTTGGTTAAGACTTTCAACCCAGGAGACCACTTGAGAATGCGATAAGTAAGCAGGCAAGTGCTTTAGTTTGTAAAGCTCTTCTTCCCACTTAGGTAGATACTCAGCCAGTTTTCGGCACTGAGTGTTGTGCCACTCTTGATATTGACGAACGGCCTCAAGCGCGAACTTTCGGCATTGTGGCCACGGTAAACCTTGGACTAGCCAGCTTTGTTGTTTGCCTTCGTGTTCATGAGCAAAAAACTGTAAAGAGCTCCATAATAACCCACGCTTTACGCTAACTTTGCCATTCCAGATCGTAAAAGGAATATGTTCTTCACTGCCTATCGAGCTTAATAAAACACTGTTCTCTTTTATTTCGACGTGATGGTACTCATTTTGAATAAAAAACTGTGCTTTGCTAGTGGCAGTAAGCTGCATGAAACGTGCGCCTTTTAGTTTAGAAGTTGTCGATTTATATCATTTTAAGGCGCTAAATTGTAGCAACGGCGAGCTCCTAAGTAAGCTTCTTCTTCTATTCTTTAATAAAATTCACATTACTGTCGATTTAATAACCTAAAGCTGAGGTTATTTGAAGCTGGCTTTACAATCCTCAATACATGACCTGGCAGCTTTAATATAAGTCAATGACATCCCTGCTGATTTTATCAGCAACCACGAATTTTTCTTAAAGTAAATCATAAACGCGCTATAGTGGGTCTGGTAGTATTCCCCCTGTTCTTCATCGGAAACATAAGGCGCATTGTGCAAGCAACTTCTAAATTTCGGCTATATTGGGCAAACAAGACGATAAATTACAGCGTTCTTATCCTCATTACCTTACTGGGTGTGGTTATCCCAACTTGGTACTTCGAGCAAAACACGCTGATAACGCCATTAATATTAGGCGTTATTGCTGCTGCTTTGGCTGAAAGTGATGACAGTTTCACTGGACGCATCAAGGCTCTGATTCTCACCTTTCTCTGTTTTGCGCTTGCTGCTTTTTCAATTGAAATCTTGTTCGATACCCCATGGGCGTTTGCGTTGGGATTATTTATCTCAACCTTCGGCTTCATCATTCTTGGGGCGATAGGTCCTAAGTACGCGAGTATTGCTTTTGGTTCGTTGCTGATCGCTATTTATACTATGCTTGGCGCACATGAAAGCACCAACATTTGGTTTCAGCCACTACTGCTTTTGACTGGTGCCGCCTGGTATTACTTCATGTCCATGATTTGGCAGATATTTTGGCCTCTTCAACCGGTGCAACAAAGCTTAGCCAATGTGTTCTTCCAAATGGCGAATTATCTTGATGCGAAAGCCAAGCTTTTTCACCCTGTGACCAACTTGACGCCACAACCGCTGCGGATTGAAGCTGCAAAATGCAATGCTGCCACGGTTACGGCACTAAACGCTTGTAAAACCACATTACTTAACCGATCGAAACGGGGTCACATTGATGGGCCTAGTGACCGATTTTTAAATATTTATTTCATCGCTCAAGACATTCACGAACGCGTCAGTTCTAGCCATTATCGCTATCAGGATTTAGCGACCGAATTTGAACGTTCTGATGTGCTGTTTCGTTTTAAATATCTTTTGGAGTCTCAAGCCCAAGCGTGTCGTGATATTGCACTAGCCATTCAGCTAGGAAATGAATACTCCCATACCGATCAATCTATTCTGGCATTAGCTGAAGTACAAAACTCTCTTGCTTATCTAGAAGAACAAAAGCAAGGGCACTGGAAACGTCTGCTGATGCAGTTAACATATTTATTCAATAACTTAGCGACGGTAGAAAAACAACTTAATAACATTAACAACCCAGATGTTGAAGGCCTCGAAGAAGATACCCTCGCCGATACCAACCCACACACGCTAAAAGCGATGTGGCAGCGTATATCAGCAAATTTACACAAAGATTCGATGCTGTTTCGGCATGCATTACGTATGTCAATTGCCTTAACGATTGGCTATGGAATCATTCAAATATTCAACATCGACCGAGGTTACTGGATACTCTTAACCACTTTATTCGTATGCCAACCGAACTACAGTGCCACTCGCCAAAAATTGACGGCGCGAGTAATAGGTACATTAGCTGGTTTGTTGATTGGTGTACCATTGCTGACTTTTTTCCCTTCTCAAGAAAGCCAGTTAGTATTTATCGTTATCTCTGGTGTGATGTTTTTCGCCTTCCGGATGAACAACTATGGGTACGCGACTGGTTTTATTACACTGCTCGTCCTCTTCTTATTTAATCAACTAGGTGAAGGTTACGCAGTTGTCCTTCCTCGACTAGCAGATACCCTCATCGGGTGTGTGCTTGCAGTAGGAGCTGTATTAGTTATTTTGCCCGACTGGCAGTCGAGAAGGCTTCACAAAGTTATGTCGGATGCGATAGAGGCGAACAAGCAGTATCTCGATCAGATCATTGGTCAGTATAGAATCGGCAAGAAAGACAATTTGAGTTACCGTATCGCTCGCCGCCAGGCCCACAATAATGATGCCTCACTCTCTTCTGCGATTAGTACGATGCTGGCGGAGCCTGGCAAATATCGCGCAGCTGTTGATGAAAGTTTTCGCTTCCTAACGTTAAATCACGCAATGTTGAACTATATTTCTGCATTAGGCGCGCACAGAACTCGCATCGAAGATGAGTCAATTCATAAACTCGTTTTAGATGCTCACCGTTGTATTCATCAGCATCTGGATGTACTTCATAAACAGCTTCACCAGCATTGTGAGGAGTGTGACCTATCTAATATTGATGATGCTGGACTCGAGCAACGCTTAAACGAATGGCGCGATGAAGACGACAGCTCTGCCCGCATGGTATTGCAGCAACTTCATCTTATCTATCGCATGCTCCCAGAGCTTCATTCACTTGCTAGTAAGTTTGCCGTCAGGGTAAGTTAGTAACATTCAAACCATATGTAAGAGGGAAGCGCTATATCGCTTCCCTTTTTCTTTTTACGCTTCCATCTACCCCAAAGTGGGTAATTATGTACCTTCTTAGGAAAAATCTGACGTATCACTTAACACACCTTGACAATATTCGGACAAAAAGCAATCGATCAAATTCTAATCTATTTTGGTTGAATAAATATGTTGTATCCAAAGGATGAAGAATTTCGGGCAACGACGGATAAACCGAATCACGACGAAGGTATTGAGATGAACGCACAACAATTTAATGAACTTAAACAAAAGCTCAGTGATTTAACGGCAAGTCAGTTAAAGTCATTACAAGGTGAGATCAGCGTGAAACTAAATAAAGCGCAAAAACCGGTTCTATCTGGTGAAGAAAGAGAAATGCTTGCCAAACTGTTTGCCTAATCAAGTCATTGATATAAAACACTTGAACGTTTTATAAACTCCACCTATGCTCTCACTATCATAATGTTGGGAGTAGTGATATGCCTGTATCGGGAATTCAATCTGGATACCACATCGTTCAGATGTCACAACAAATGGCCGAGAAAGCTGCACATGGCATTAGCAATAATGTAAGTAAGGTAAAAGAAGAGCTTTCTGATCACAACATCGATTTAGCTGCGGTTGCGGATGTCGCAATAACAGCCTCAACACCTAGCCTTCCCTCTCAAAAAGTTGAATCTCTCATCAACCTCGCACAAGCCGCTGGTTATAGCCGAGTTGGCGCGTCTGTCATAGAGAAAAACAATGAAATCATTGGCAGCTTGCTAGACATCCACGTTTAGGCGATTTAACGTCAAATTATCGCTATTTTAATTTCCAACTATCACTATAACGTCGTAACAAGATAACCCCTTTGCTTCGCACTTTATTTCTATTTCGATTCAAATACTCCTGTTTAAAATCAAGCTTTCCCGAAAAAAATGGGCGGCTTATCAGAGCCGCCCATTTTTGTGTTGTATACAGGTTTATCCGTTATCAATAACACCGTTGTTGAGCAATGACTCTACAATCTCGTTGGAGCTAAGACCGTTGAAGTCGATTGAAGTACCTAAGTTTTCCACGACAATAGTCTGTTGAACATTTGCATCCGTCGTAATGTTCAGAGAAACACTTTCCGTCGATGCATCGTAGTCTGCCGAAATGTGACCAAGCAGATCATCCATGTCGATCATTGAGTTATTGAGATCAGAGATAACTTCACGTAAATCGATACTGTCTTCGTTAACAGTGAAGTCAGTAATGGTATCCACTGCCCCTTCATCAACGGAATCTACCGTCCACTTGAAGATATCGCTGCCGTCTCCACCCGTTAAGATATCTGAGCCTAAGCCACCGATAAGCACGTCATCACCATCACCACCCAGAATAACGTCGTCACCGTCTCCACCAATCAAGTTGGTACCTGTGTCTCCGCTGACTAAATAGCTGTCGTCCACTGCGGTTGACTGGTCAATATCGTCGCTATCACTACTCACATCCAAACTAATTTGGACAGGTGAAGACTGCGCTTCATCGCCATTAGATTCCGTTGATATCGCCGTAAGCGAAATATCGTAAGAACCGACATCAATACCACTGTTAGTATCTGTTGCGACAATTTCTAGCGTATCAATTTCATCGCTTGGTACTGTCCAAGTGGTACCATCGAAGCTAATGCCTGATGGAGAAACGCCACTTGTTACCTCAGCACTAGCTGGTACGCCCGTTAGCTCCAAAGACAGCACCTCGTCAATATCAGTAAGCGCCGCCATGATTCCGACAATCGCTAAACCTTGACTGCTCGCGGTTTGGCTAGCCGCAATTTGACGAATGTAATTAAACTGAGGATTGATACTCAATGTAGGTGCATCAGCTACAGGTGTCACATTGATAGTGAAGTCTTGATTCGCTTCCAATGCGGTACCCGATGCATTTTCGAAGTACACGCCGTTGTCTTCGACTTTCACCGATAAAGTGATTGAAGCTGCGTTGACATCTCCTGCATCCACAAATACACCCTCAGAAGCGTCTGTTGCTCCAAGAACGGAGTTAATATTATCTGGTGTGCCCATTAGGGTGATTTCACCAGCCATCCCCGCCCCAACAGTCACACCACTACCTGCTGGCGGCTCGACACGAAGGTCGCCCTCGGTAACTGTAAGAGTCACGGTCATGCTTTCATTTGCTTGTGCGCCCGCAAAGTCGACGTCACTCACACTAATACCCGTTACTTTCTGGCCATCAGCTTCATTGATCGTATCCGTTACCGACGTTGCAGTGATTTCAGGTGCGTCATTGGTAGCTTCAACATTCAACACTGCTGTGCCCGCGATTGTAATTGGGTCTGGAGCGCCGTTAGTGGTTCCGTCATCTGTGATTTCATAAGTGAAATTAACGTCACCAAAGAAATCTGTTGCGGGTTCAAACGTCCACTCTGTCGCACTCACTTGAGTCAGCGTGCCGGAAGCTGGATCCACTAACACAACATTATCGACGGTCAAGTTGTCTGACTCAGGATCACTTGCGTTGCTCAGCAACTCAGTAGCCGTAATAGTTACCGAACCACCATCTTCTTCCGTACTACTCAACGTTACCTCTGATGTTACCGGTGCATCGTTCACCTCAGTGACTTCGAAGGTCGCCGTTCCTGACACCGTTTGAGGATCAGAAACACCGTTCGTTGTACCGTTGTCGGTAATGTCGTAGGTCAGATCGACCTTGCCGTTGTAGCCAGGCGCAGGAGTAAATGACCATGTACCTGTTACGTTGTCGAAATCCAATGTGCCGCTGCTTGGATCAACCAACTGGACATTGCTCACCATCAAGGTGTCGTTTTCAATATCAGACGCATTCGCCAACAAATCAGCTTGGGTAATATCAACCGCCGTACTGTCTTCTGCGATATCAGAAAGTGTCACTTCAGACGTCGTTGGAGCATCATTGACTTCCGTTACGTTGAACGATGCGCTGCCGTTAACCGATTTAGGATCGGATGCACCATTTGTCGTGCCATCATCTGTAATGGTGTACGTGATTTCAACTGGACCGTTGTAATCTGGTGCTGGGGTAAATTCCCACTCTCCCGTACCACTGTTGAAAGTAATGCTACCCGAATTCGGATCCGTTAACTGAACATTGCTGACCGTGAGGTTATCGTTCTCTACGTCTGTCGCATTCGCAATAAGATCCGCTTCAGAGATGGAGAACACACCACTATCTTCTTCAATATCCGGTAGCGTCACTGGCGTAGTTTCTGGGGTATCATTCACCGCTGTCACTTCAATATTGAAGCTGCTGCTGTTGGTATTTAGGGTGTCATCTACCCCACCAATTACGATACCTTCATTACCTTGGTCATCGACTGTCACATCCACCTGAACGTCACCAAAGAAGTTCAGGTCTGGATTAAACTCAATCAGACCGTCTGCAATGGCATTGTTTAGATCGGCCACTGTGCCTTTCAGTTCAACGGAGTCCGTACCATCACCGCTCACGGTTAGGTTGTAAGTAGTGATAAGCGTTGGGTTGAGCTCCAAGATACCGCTGTCTACAGTAACATTGAGCACGTATTCAGCGTTCGGGTCATCTAACACCGCATCAACGTCTGTAATGTTAAAGCCATCAAGCAGTAACGGAGTATCCTCTTGCGTTTCAACATCCACTGTATTCACGAACTCTGGGCGGTCGTTCACTGCTTCAACATCAACAGTGACATCAAACTCCTCTGCGGAGCCCAAGCTTTGACTGCCATCGAGCCCAGTATCAACGGCTTGCACTTTGAAATGCAGCGAACCATCCCATGAGTTATCGTTGCGATCCCCAGAATTAAACAACACTTGATCCAAGTCTTGAGCATTGATTTCTAAGACAAAAATGCCGCCGCCTTGGTCAGTAAACACTGTCCCATCAGGTAATGAAACACTCGCCCCATCAGGGACATTGGAGACCTCAACTCTCAGCGTCTCTGGATCATTTTCCTGGTAGTTTGCACCATCTCCGATGGACACTTTGTTATCAACCACTAACGCATTTACATTAATAACAATGTCTTCGCCCTCATTACCTGCAGCCGAAGTATCGGGATTCACATCAACATCATCACCAATAGGATTGACAATAAGCGTAAAGTTGTTGTTTCGTTCCGTTGGAACTTGTAGCAACTCCTCTTGAATGAAGACCGTAATACCTATCTCAGCCTCGCCACTAAAGTGTTTTGGCGGTTTAATTTGGATGTCACTCAGGTCAATGGACGTCTGAGTGAGATCTTTTAGTTGAATACTCCATTCGCCCCCACCGTTGTTCTTAACAACATAATCAGAGGAATTGGATTTAACGATAAAGTCATCAGGAAGCCCCGTTAACTTGAGTGAAACGAAACTCTCAGAACCGTCATTATCGTTCAGGCTGATCGAAACACCAGAGCCCGATTGATTCAGCGAAATTAAAGTATCTTCGTCACCAATCACCGTGATTGGCTGCGTCGGATCGGCACCTGTAATGGTAATATCATCAACGACTGGCGTAACTTCAAATGTGACATCGTCAGTGAAGGTTCTCACATCTATATTATCGCCAGAGTTATTCAAGATAGACTGATCAAACACAGCTTCATCAGTAATTTCTCCCTCGATATTAATCTTGACGGTATTTTGGCCACCACCTACGGGGTAATTTTCTTTTGGCTTAAACAGAACATTGTCAAGCGCACCAGCTAAAATCTCAGCTTCATTAAACTCAATACTGGTTCCTAAGCTGTTACCATTGGCATCAACAAACTCACCTAATGTTGTGTCATCAAGCTCTAACTTGATGTTCGTTAGTGTTTCTCGACCACCTTGAGTGTTGTTAAATTGATCGGCAAAATCAACACTCAAGTTAAGTTGGATTAAGCCATCTTCGTAACCAACACCATCCGCCGTGGGAACGTCGTTATTTAGATCAGTCACAGGTTGTTTGTTTGCATCCAAGCCGAAAGTACCGACGATATCTACTCTTACATTTGGTGTGACATCGCTATCCAACGGCTGATCCCCGGCTGAACTCGGAACGTCTGCAACCGGTAAAACCTGAACTGGAAACTGAACATTATTTTCTTTTTCATCACCGGACTCAGTGTCTTTAGTGACGAACCGAATTGGTAATTCGAAATCACCTGCGTAATCTTCTGCCAAGTGCATCGTCAAACCATCAAGGCCAGTAATATTTCCACTCGCATCGATATGGGCTTGGAACACGTATTTACCATTGACAAAGTCGATATCCGTCCCCGTGATCACCAAGCCAGGAGGAATACCAGGAGCTGAAGGATCGACGATAATAGTCAAGACATCCTCCACGCCATCTGCATTAATCGCATCAACTTTCGACGTTAACTGAGCACCAAGGTTAATAGAATTGTCTTCCAACGCTTGAATTTGGACATCATCAGCCACCTGAATCTCTGCCGCTACACTCATTTGCGGTGTGAGAACGGTAGGAAATTCAAGTGTCACATCCGTTTGGCGCATGACCGTCGCATCTTTTTCGTTGCCCAAATCTTCGCCCAAATCATTCACTTCTGCGTAAATGGTTAAGCCAATTTGAGAGAGACCACCGTTATCGCCATCGTCACTGTCATCGTTTGGTGTTAAATCAAGTCCAGACGGCGCTTTAATTGAGAAGTTATCTTCATTGGTTACTGTCCAACGACCCCCACCTTCATTTAGTGCACCGACGATAACCAATTGGTTGAGGATCTCAGGGTCCACATTGTGAAATTGAACAACAAGTTGAGTCACCACTTCATCTGAAGACGCATCAAACTCTTGATATTTAATGATATGAGCACCAGATTCGCCCCCCATAGAAGTGTTGATCGTAAAGTCAATGTTACCTTGATCGTCTGACTTCACGATATCGGTAGCACCACCACCACTTTCAGTGACAAGCAGACGGGTTTGGTCGTCTATTGCCCCCGTCTTATCCTCTGGCTCAACGATTGGATTAACTTGGACATTCACCGTACCATTGATGGTTTTCTCAGCGATACCTTCACCGGGATTCGAAGCGTCAACATATTCATGGTCAATCTCTTTCACAGTGACGGTTGTGGTCAAGTCAAAGTCAGTACTTGAATCCTGCTCCAACTGGACTTGAACATAGCCACTTTGAGAGATTTTAGCGGAAAAATCTTGCTCTGATTCACCGGCTTGCGGTGAAAGCGTTAGTGTTCCAGAAACAAGCGTTTGTGCCACACCATCTACATAGACCGTGCTGCCTGGAGGAAATCCAGAGATGGTTACATCACTAAAGAATTCATCGGTATCAGGGCTTTGTACGAGCGTCGGTTTCCAATCGATGTCAAAGCGCGTATCTTCATCTCCCTCCGATCGAACAACGTAGTTATCTTGGGCGTCAATAACGGGTTCGACTTTGATCCTTACCTCTCTTTCAATCACACGACTATGACCATCATTCTCGGTAACAATGATCGTCCCTGTAATCGCAATGTTTTCAGTTGAAGAGGCTTCCGGAATAATTTGAATACCGGAATTAAAATTCAGCCCAGTGATGTTTGCTTCGTAAATCGGTTGACCGTTACCATCATAGCCAACAAAGGTGAGGTCAACGCTTGAGCCGTCTGAATCTACGACACGAACACCGTCGGGGATGTTGGACAGGATAACAGTAATGGCTTCTGAATCATCCTGTGGTCTATCGGCAACTTCACCAGATACAACCGAGAAGTTAAGGTTTACAACACCATTCTCTTCGATAGTCGTCTCTATCCCGGCCACATCTCCGTCTACGAACCGGTTCCAAACGTTCCCCGCGTCAATTAATACCGTGTCTGGTATGTCAGCAACACCTTTTACACCAACGATGACAGTCTTACTGCCCAGTGACAACACATCTTCTGTCGTACCGGTAGACAATGATGCTGTGTCTTTCACAATGCCTTCGACATTGAAAGTAAAGTCATCATTGCTGTGCAACGGAGGAAGAACTTCGACGTTCGCTAATTCAGACTCTGGCACTTCGTAATAAAGTATATTGCCGCCTGAATCGGTCACTTCTACTATCTGACTTGGGTTTGCTGAGTCCAGCCACACCAAAGTAACCCCATCAATTGAGAAGTTAGAAATGCGCACAAATAACGCTTCAGAACCATCTAAGTCCGCTGATGGTTTCATGGTGATCACTTCACTTAATTGGAGTGGATCGTGATCAGTGACAGGGTCTACCGTATTTTGAGTTCGAGCGTTATCCTCAAACACATTAATTCGATTTACAGTAAAACTACCTTTATCCGCAACTGGGTTTACATCAATAATGATGGTTTCGGTTTCTGAGCGAGCGGTATCTTTCCCAAGCAGTGGATTGTTGTTTTCCGTCGTAATAGCGGTGACATCAATTCTGATTTCGCCCGAGAAGTGATCTATCGGATCAACTTGAACTTCATCAATTCGGCTTGCATCCACCAGATAAACACCACCGGATTTTGGTATCGCACTACCATCTGAATAGACTAACTCTGCGTTACCTTCTCCTTGTGTAAAGACAAGCTCGTACACAATGCCTTCAGGGTTACTAGTGTCTTGGGTTTCAGCCGTGATGTTAAGTGCGACATTGTTTCCATCTTCATCAACCGAGTAGTTAAATTCGCTGCTTGCCGTCCACGTTGCAATATCTGCAACGGCAGCAACTTCAATGTCTAAACGACCATTAATCGTATGATCTGGCGTACCATTGTTAAGAATTTCCACACGGATACGAGGATCGATACCAGAAGCATCGGTTGATGTATGACGATCTGGTACGAAGTACAAGTTATCTAACGAGACAAGCTCACCATTGAATGACTGCTCGACATTTGATGCGTCGAGAACAACCGTATTGCCCACAGATGTTAATTCAATGTAGTTGCCACTGCCGTCTCGGTAGTAGAACGAACCGTTGTGAGTATCAGCATCTCGAATAGTGATGTCACCTAAGCTCTCGTTACGGTCGATATCATGTAAATTGATAACCAAGTCGACTTTCGCAGGGTTAACATCCAGCGTCGACAAGTTGTCCTGTGTATTTGCAGAGTCAACACCCACAACGATACCATCACGCCCTTGGTCCTCGAACGCAGTAACGGTAGACGTGTCAATTTGCGCATTGCGGTCTCTTATCGAGATATCCACATCGGCATCTGCGATATCGCCATCACCATCGGTTGCAACAACGTTGATGGTGAAATCAATCGAGTCGGTTTCGGTATGGTCAAGATCGTCATTCGGACGGAATGACACACTGCCATCGGTTCGAACAACCAAACGACCGATTTCAGTATCCACTCCGTCAAGAACCTTGTGAACAAATACGACTTGGTCGCTGCCGTTCAAATCGACAGAATCAGAATCAACACCATTTTGCTTAAAGTAAATGCCTGAATCATCAGCCGAGAATGAAGTCACTTGTGCGTCGTCAGCACCAAGGTCATCATCCCCCTCTACAGGGTCTCGGAATAAACGAACCGTGCGGCTGCCTTGCCCCTCAACACGCGAAATAGATGCATCGTGCAAGGTTGGAACATCATCGGTAATCGTCACTGGTAAGTTAATACCTGCCGTATCACCATCGACATCGGTCGCAAAGACTGGGAGATCAAGTATGAGTGTATCTTCGCCTTGAGTTGAGTGATCTAGCGCACCCTCAAGCGTAAACTTGTAAGAGCCGTCAGCGTTCAAAACTAGTGTGAACACTGAGTTACCATCAGGTGTTTGACCTTGATAAGTAAAGTTGTTGTTGCTTACCGCGGTTTGAACTAACGTCACCGCAAAACCACCTGAAGTTACTCCTGGTATCGGGTTAGAAGTAAGATCCAGCTGATAAGAGACAACGGTATCTGCCCCTTCCACCGTATCGAAATTGCCCGTTGCTTCTAGGCTGTCTTTGTTGGTTGCCTGAGAGCCGTTGGCAAGGTCATCCTCATCAACAGCCAAAGCATCTGCTGATTTAATTTCGGGAATGTCATCAACTACGGTAATTGGAAGATTCAGTGATGATGACGTGTCACCATCAAAGTCTGTTACTGTAATTGGAATATCAATGACAAGGTTGTTTTCACCTTGAACAGCGTCATGGTCGATTGGTCCCAACAGCTCAAATTGGTAGCTGTCATTATTCGCATCAAGAGACAGCGTGAAGATCTTAGTTGATGTGCCAGTAATAACCGCTTCGTAACTGGTTACTCCACCATTCGTGCTTACTAGATTCAACTCGATGCTGCTGCCGTTCGACGTTAAACCAGACACGACTGCATCGAGGTCTGAAACTTGGTAGCTGACAATCTTGTCTGCACCAGCAACGACCTCAAATCCGCCGTTCAATACCGTAGAATCATTACTTGTCGTGTCAGAGCCACCGGCAAGATCATCTTCATCAACGGTTTGTTGGCTAGAGTCTGTCACGTTCACAATAGCTGGAACATCGTCCACCACGGTGATCGGCAAGGTGATGTTATTGGACACATCGCCATCAAAATCAGTCGCGTTGACTGGGAAGTTAATGACCAACGAGTTTTCATCGTTACCCGCAGGATGATCAAGTGCACCTAATAGTTCAAACTCATAACTGTCAGCTGAGCCATTTAGCGTCAGTTTAAAGACGGTATCCGTCGTACCTTGTACGTAAGCTCGGTACTCAATCACACCATTTGAATTTGAAAATTCAACCAATTCAAGCGGCTGACCACCTGAGGTAAGTCCAGAAACAGGCGACGTTAAGCTATCCAACTGGAAGCTAACGATAGAGTCGGCACCATCAGTAACGTCAAAGTTGCCACCAATGATATTGGATTCTGGCGTGTCGTCCGAACCTTGGCTCGGAATATCATCCTCATCCACAGACAAGGTACTACCAGAGCTAATAGCATCAATGGTTGGCTTGTCATCTACGATCGTCACTGGCAAGGTCGCAGTGATGATATCGTTGTCGCCATCCGTGATCTTCACAGGTAGATTCAACAAAATCTCATCAGAGTTAACCGCGTGATCTAACTGACCAGATAACTCAAAGTCGTATTTACCATCTTGATGAAGTGTCAACGTGAAGACAGTCACTCCACCCGGAGTTTGTCCCACGTAAACAAGCGCGTCAGCAGTTGAAGCACCAACGTCTTGAGAAAGTGTTACCTCTTCTCCACCCGATTTCAGATTCGGGATAGGATTTGAGCTTAGATCCAATTCGAAAGCATCAATACCATCTGCGCTAGTAACTTCGAACTCACCTGATACCGTTAATGGCTCTTTCGTTCCATCAGAACCAAGAGGTAAGTCATCTTCGTCGACACGTAGACTTTCAATATTGGTAACAACTGGAACATCATCCACAACGGTAATTGGCAATGTGAAGGCTGGTGAAGTATCACCATCATTATCTGTCGCCGTCACAGGGAGGTTAATAACAATCTCGTTTTGCTGATTACCATCGGGATGATCAAGCGGCTTCTGTAAATCGAACTCATAGGAGTTGTTCGTTGCATCCAGCGTCAGTTCGAAAACCACTTCAGCAGGATTGCCAGCAACACCTTGGTATACGTTCACGCCGTTTGCGCTAGAAGACAGAACTAAGGTGATAGCTTCACCATCTGAAGTCAGTGACGCAACAGGCGTGGTCAGGTCACTCAGCTGAATAGAAGCAACTTGGTCAGCACCTTCGGTGATATCAAAAGTACCTGAAATAACAGTATCTTCTGCACTTGCAGCATCCGTACCTGCTGGTAGGTCATCTTCATCAACGGTTTGTTCGCTGCCTGCTAGCAAACCATCAATGGTCGGAACATCATCCACAACCGTAATTGGTAAGGTGATGTTGTTCGACACGTCTCCATCAAAGTCAGTCGCGTTTATCGGTAAATTGATGATCAGTTCATTTTGTCCATCAGCATTTGGATGATCGAGAAGAGCGAGCAAATCGAACGTGTAGCTGTCATCAGAGGCATCGAGGGTTACACGGAATACTGGTGTCGTCGTGCCATCAATACGAGCTTCGTAAACTGAAACACCACCTGCGTTTGATACTTCAACCATAACCAGTGATTGACCACCAGAGGTCAGGCCTTGTACTGGCGTCGTTAGGTCAGAAACGCTGTACTCGACAATGCCATCAGAACCATCAGTCGCGATGAAGTTACCGGCAATGCTGTTCGACTGTGTACCATCAGATCCGACTGTTGGGATATCATCCTCATCAACCGTTTGCACACTTGTTGCTTCGATTCCACCAAGTGTCGGCTTGTCATCAACGATCTTGACAGGAATTGTCTCAGCAGAGGTATCGCCATCAAAGTCTGTTGCGATGATTGGGAAGTTCAGTGTCAACTCATCACTATCTACTGCGTGGTCGATTGGACCTTCAAGCGTGAAGTTGTAACTACCATCAGTATTCACTATCAGAGTAAAGACCGCTTCAGTACCCGCTGTCGCCTCGTAAGTAAAGCTGCCATCACCATTTGCGGTTTCCGTCAGTGTGACTGCCACGCCTTGTGATGTAAGGCCAGCCACTGGTGTTGCAGACGCGTCAAGCTGATAGCTCACTACTCGGTCCGAGCCTTGTGTGGTAGTGAAGTTGCCATCGATTGAAATCGGGCCAGTCTGATCTGAACCAATCGTGCCTAGGTCATCTTCATCAACGGTAATCGCATCGACATCGGTAATGGTCGGCTTATCATCCACAATGGTGACTGGGATCATTTCTGTGGTGGTATCACCATCAAAATCCGTCGCGATGATTGGGAAGTTCAGCGTCAGCTCATCACTACCCGTCGCATGGTCGATTGGACCTTGCAGCGTGAAGTTGTATGAACCATCCGTATTAATGGTCAGCGTAAATACGGCTTCAGTTCCTGCTGTCGCTTCATAAGTGTAGCTACCATCACCGTTTGCAGTTTCAGTCAGCGTCACTGCCACACCTTGCGATGTTAGGCCATCAACTGGCGTTGCAGAAGCATCCAATTGGTAACTCACTACCCCATCAGAGCCTTGCGTTGTAGTGAAGTTGCCATCAATGGAAATTGGGTCAGAGCCGTCAGAGCCAATCGTCGTTAAGTCATCTTCATCAACCGTGATGGCATCTACGTCAGTGATGGTTGGCTTATCATCAACGATAGTGACAGGTAACGTCTCCGATGAGGTGTCGCCATCAAAGTCTGTTGCGATAATCGGGAAGTCGATTTGCAGGCTGTCGCTGTTCACCGCATGGTCTAGTGGACCTTGCAGTGTAAAGTTGTAGCTGCCATCTGGCTTCACAATCAATTCAAATACGGCATTGCCATCTGCCGTGGCTGTGTAAGTAAAACTACCGTCGCCGTTAGCAGTTTCAGCAAGCACGACAGGCTCACCATGAGAGGTCAACCCAGATACTGGATCTGCTGTTGCATCAAGCTGGTATTTAACAACGCTGTCTGAGCCTTCAGTTGTGGTGAAAGAACCCGACATAAACGCATCATCGTTTTGGTCTGAGCCAATTGAGGCGAGATCATCTTCGTCCACCGTGAGTGGAACAACGTTGTCGATAGTTGGAACGTCATCAGTAATCGTGACGGGAATGGTCGCGGTCGTCGTATCGCCGTCAAAGTCTGTTGCAATGATTGGGAAGTTCAGTACTAATTCATCGCTGTTTAACGCGTGATCGACCGGCCCTTCCAGACGGAAATTGTATGTGCCATCAGCATTCACGTTCATGGTGAAAACCGGATTGCCATCCGCGGTAGCCACGTAAGTAAAGCTGCCATCAGCATTCGCAGTCTCTACCAGAGTAACTGGCTCACCTTGGGAGGTTAGCCCCGAAACAGGATCAGAAGTTGAATCAAGTTGGTAGCTCACCACACGGTCTGAACCTTGGGTAGTGGTGAACGCGCCTTCAACAAACACAGCGTCAGTTTGGTCTGAGCCAATACCTGATAAATCATCTTCGTCTACAGCCAGAGGCAAAACATTATCGATGATTGGTGCATCATCCGTAATCGTGACTGGAATGGTTGCCGAAGTCGTATCACCATCAAAATCGGTGGCAATAATTGGGAAATCAATCGTCAGGCTGTCACTGTTAGCTGCATGGTCAATCGGGCCTTGCAGCGTAAAATCGTAAGTGCCATCTGTTGCTACGTTTAACGTGAATACCGGATTGCCGTCTGCGGTCGCCACATAAGTAAAGCTGCCATCACCGTTGGCGGTTTCCACCAAGGTAATCGCCTCACCTTGAGACGTTAGCCCCGCAACAGGATCAGCCGTTGAATCCAGTTGATAGCTCACCACTCGGTCAGAGCCTTGAATAGTGGTAAACGCGCCTTCAACGAACACAGCGTCAGTTTGGTCTGAGCCCACGCCGCTAAGGTCATCTTCATCGACACTCAACGCATCCACCGCTGTGATGGTCGGTACATCATCAACAATCGTGACTGGAATGGTTTCAGTAACGGTGTCGCCATCGAAGTCGGTTGCGATAATTGGGAAGTTGAGTGTCAGCTCATCACTATCCACCGCGTGATCAATTGGCCCTTCTAGCGTGAAGTTGTAAGAGCCATCAGTATCTACTGTCAGAGTAAATACTGGGTTGCCACCCGCAGTCGCTTCATAAGTGAAACTACCATCACCATTTGCGGTTTCTATCAGTGTGACAGCCACGCCTTGCGATGTTAAACCGTCCACTGGTGTTGCTGAAGCATCGAGTTGGTAGCTCACCACTCGGTCAGAGCCTTGTGTGGTAGTAAAGTTGCCATCAATAGAAATTGGATTGCTTTGGTCTGAGCCAATTGACGCTAGATCATCTTCATCAACCGTAATGGTGTCGACGTCGGTAATCACAGGCTTATCGTCCACGATTGTCACTGGGATAATGGCATTTGTGGTGTCGCCATCAAAGTCTGTTGCGATGATTGGGAAGTTGAGTGTCAGCTCATCGCTATCTACCGCGTGGTCGATTGGACCTTCAAGCGTGAAGTTATAGCTACCATCAGTATTCACCGTCAGCGTAAAGACCGCTTCACTACCCGCTGTCGCCTCGTAAGTAAAGCTGCCATCAGCGTTTGCGGTTTCAGTCAGCGTAACTGCCACGCCTTGTGATGTAAGGCCGTCAACTGGTGTTGCAGAAGCATCAAGCTGATAACTTACCACTCGGTCAGAGCCTTGTGTGGTGGTGAAGCTACCATCAATAGAAATCGGGTCAGTCTGGTCCGAACCAATCGTGCCTAAATCATCTTCATCAACAGTAATCGCATCAACATCGGTAATAGTTGGCTTATCATCCACGATGGTGACTGGGATCGTTTCTGTGGTGGTATCACCATCAAAATCCGTTGCGATGATTGGGAAGTTCAGTGTCAGCTCATCACTGTCTGTCGCATGGTCGATTGGACCTTGCAGCGTGAAGTTGTATGAACCATCCGTATTAACGGTCAGCGTAAATACTGCTTCAGTTCCTGCTGTCGCTTCATAAGTGAAGCTACCGTCGCCGTTTGCGGTTTCAGCCAGCGTGACGGCCACACCTTGTGATGTTAGACCATCAACTGGCGTTGCAGCAGTATCTAATTGGTAGCTTACTACCCCATCAGAACCTTGCGTTGTAGTGAAGTTGCCATCGATTGAAATTGGATCTGAGCTGTCAGAGCCAATCGTCGCTAAGTCATCTTCATCCACATGGATTGCGTCTACGTCAGTGATGGTTGGTTTATCATCAACGATGGTGACAGGTAGTGTTTCTGTCGACGTATCGCCATCAAAGTCTGTTGCGATAATCGGGAAGTCGATTTGCAGGCTGTCGCTATTCACCGCATGGTCTAGTGGACCCTGCAGAGTAAAGGTGTAGCTGCCATCTGGCTTCACCACCAATTCAAATACGTCATTGCCATTTGCTGTGGCAGTGTAAGTAAAACTGCCGTCGCCGTTAGCAGTTTCAGTAAGCACAACAGGCTCCCCATGAGAGGTCAACCCTGCTACTGGATCTGCGGTTGCATCAAGCTGGTATTTAACAACGCTGTCTGAGCCTTCAGTTGTGCTGAAAGAGCCCGACATAAACGCATCATCGTTTTGGTCTGAGCCAATTGTTGCGAGATCATCTTCGTCTACTGTCAGTGGAACAACGTTATTAATGGTTGGAACGTCATCAGTAATCGTGACTGGAATGGTCGCGGTCGTCGTATCGCCATCAAAGTCTGTTGCAATGATTGGGAAGTTCAGTACTAGCTCATCGCTGTTTAACGCATGATCGATTGGACCTTCTAGACGGAAGCTGTATGTACCGTCTGCATTCACGTTCATGGTGAAAACCGGATTGCCATCCGCGGTAGCCACGTAAGTAAAGCTGCCATCGGCATTCGCCGTCTCTACCAAAGTAACAGGCTCACCTTGAGAAGTTAAACCTGCGACAGGATCAGAAGTTGAATCAAGTTGGTAGCTCACCACACGGTCTGAACCTTGGGTGGTCGTAAACGCGCCTTCAACAAACACAGCGTCGCTTTGGTCTGAACCAATGCCTGATAAATCATCTTCGTCTACAGCCAGAGGCACAACATTATCGATGATTGGTGCATCATCCGTAATGGTGACTGGAATGGTCGCCGAAGTCGTATCACCATCAAAATCGGTGGCAATAATTGGGAAATCAATCGTCAGGCTGTCGCTGTTAGCTGCATGGTCAATCGGGCCTTGCAGCGTAAAGTCGTAAGTACCATCTGCTGCTACATTCAACGTGAAGACAGGATTGCCATCTGCGGTCGCAACATAAGTAAAGCTGCCGTCGCCATTCGCGGTTTCCACCAAGGTAATCGCCTCACCTTGAGACGTTAGCCCCGCAACAGGATCAGCCGTTGAATCCAGTTGATAGCTCACCACTCGGTCAGAGCCTTGAATAGTGGTAAACGCGCCTTCAACGAACACAGCGTCAGTTTGGTCTGAGCCCACGCCGCTAAGGTCATCTTCATCGACACTCAACGCATCCACCGCTGTGATGGTCGGTACATCATCAACAATCGTGACTGGAATGGTTTCAGTAACGGTGTCGCCATCGAAGTCGGTTGCGATAATTGGGAAGTTGAGTGTCAGCTCATCACTATCCACCGCGTGATCAATTGGCCCTTCTAGCGTGAAGTTGTAAGAGCCATCAGTATCTACTGTCAGAGTAAATACTGGGTTGCCACCCGCAGTCGCTTCATAAGTGAAACTACCATCACCATTTGCGGTTTCTATCAGTGTGACAGCCACGCCTTGCGATGTTAAACCGTCCACTGGTGTTGCTGAAGCATCGAGTTGGTAGCTCACCACTCGGTCAGAGCCTTGTGTGGTAGTAAAGTTGCCATCAATAGAAATTGGATTGCTTTGGTCTGAGCCAATTGACGCTAGATCATCTTCATCAACCGTAATGGTGTCGACGTCGGTAATCACAGGCTTATCGTCCACGATTGTCACTGGGATAATGGCATTTGTGGTGTCGCCATCAAAGTCTGTTGCGATGATTGGGAAGTTGAGTGTCAGCTCATCGCTATCTACCGCGTGGTCGATTGGACCTTCAAGCGTGAAGTTATAGCTACCATCAGTATTCACCGTCAGCGTAAAGACCGCTTCACTACCCGCTGTCGCCTCGTAAGTAAAGCTGCCATCACCGTTTGCGGTTTCAGTCAGCGTAACTGCCACGCCTTGTGATGTAAGGCCGTCAACTGGTGTTGCAGAAGCATCGAGCTGATAGCTCACTACTCGGTCCGAGCCTTGTGTGGTGGTGAAGTTGCCATCGATTGAAATCGGGTCAGTCTGATCTGACCCAATCGTGCCTAAGTCATCTTCATCAACGGTAATCGCATCGACGTCGGTAATGGTCGGCTTATCATCCACGATGGTAACAGGCAATACGATTTGGCTTGTGTCACCATCGAAATCAGTAGCAATAACATTAAAATCGAGGGTTAAGCTGTCGCTATTTGCCGCATGGTCGATTGGACCTTGCAGCTCAAAACTGTACGAGCCGTCGGTATTCAAAATTAATGTGAAAACTGCGCTGCCATTTGCCGTTGCGCTGTAGGTGTAACTGCCGTCTGCATTTTGCGTTTCGGCAATGGAGACGGTCTGACCTTGAGATTGCAGGCCTTTTAAAGGATCAGCGTTTACATCCAACTGATACTGTACGACGCCATCAGAACCCTGAGTCGTCGTGAACTGACCTTCAACCAGCGTTGGCTGTGATTGGTCAGAGCCTACCGAACTCAAGTCATCCTCATCGACGGTAAGAGCAACAACGTTGTTAATGGTTGGCACATCATCAGCAATGGTAACCGGTAGAACAAGTGAACTGGTGTCACCGTCAAAGTCCGTTGCGACAATATTGAAGTCTAGAGTTAAGCTATCACTACCCGCAGCATGATCGATTGGACCTTCAAGGGTAAATGAATAAGAACCGTCAGGGTTCACTTGTAAGGTGAAGATAGCATCCCCTTCAGCTGTTGCAGAATAGGTAAAGCTGCCATCTGAATTGGTTGTTTCCGTCAGAGAGATAGATCGACCCTGTGATTCCAACCCATTGAGTGGATCAGTGCCGCTCTCTAATTGATAACTTACGACACGGTCTGAGCCCTGAGTCGTCGTGAAGTTGCCTTGCGCGAGCACAGAGTCGCTTTGATCGGAGCCTATGCTTGATAAATCGTCTTCATCGACGGCTAGAGCCTCAACGCCACCAATCGTAGGAACGTCATCTTGAACTTGAATGACAATTTGCGCTGCTTCTGGTGTGTTCGAGCCGTCGGTAATCGAGGAGCGGTCACCATCCGCATCTACCGCGTAAACTGGCAGTGAGAAAGTAAGCGAGTCATCGTTAGCACCCGTATGGTCGAGTTGTTCATACAAGTTGAATTGGTATTCGCCCAATGCAGGCGCATCAATCGCCACATCAAATATGGTGATACGCACGCCATCCAGCTCGATGAAGCCTTCGTAAGTACGTACGCCGTTACTCTCGGACGCTAGTTCTAGTTGAACAACCTGCCCTTGAGATTGGAGTTCTCCACCAACATTAAACTCTGTAGGTTCCAACTCATAGTGATCAATGATGTCACTACCGACCGCTGTCGTGATCGCCCCAGTACCACTTGTTACTACCGCGCCTTCCTGTGAACCTTGGTCAACCCCCGCCTCGTCTAAAGACAAGCCCGTCACGTTTTCAATCACTGGATTATCGCCATCAAGGATGGTCATCGTAAAGGTGTTGCTTGCCGTATCTTGGTCAAAGTCGACGATTGTGGTTGGCAAAGAGAGCTCAATTGTATCTTCACCGTTTGTTTGTTCTAACGGCTTAAATTGCTCAAATTGGTAGGTACCATCAGTATTCAGACTGATGGTTAAGACGGTTTCATTCGAGCCAGCAATGGACAAGGTGATAGTACTGCCGTCTTCAGAGAGTACCGCTTCTGTCGCCTGATTATCACTCAATAGGCCATCAAACTGACTAAGTCCTTCTTGATTAAACGTGACCGTTGCCAATTGATCACTACCAATATCAACAAAGGTGCCAGTGATTGGTGTAGAAGAAGATTCAACGTTTTCAAAAGTAACGTTTTGCGGCGCAGGATCATCGCCATCAATAACGGTTGTCGTAAAGTCAATAGGCGCTTGAATGCTGTTACCACCAATATCTGCGCCTGTAATATCAAAAGTAATATTGATTTGATCACCGACGATCGATACTTGGCCATCAGCAACAGACGCAACATGGTCAATACCCTGGCTAATCGTGGTAACGACCTCTAACTCTAAATCACGGCCTAAAGATGTCGCTTCGATCTCGATACGAAGCACTTCGTTACCACCTTGAGTGCCGATAATGGCATTTTGCGCTTCGTCGTAAACGAACGCCACTGGCTGACCACCAGAGGTAATGTCACTATTTAACTCGGTTAACAAAGACTCTAATGAGGACGTTTCAGGTACAAATGAAGCAGTATCAAGTGCGAGATCCCCTGCTTCAACCAGCACACTAGAAGAAATGGTTTGCGGGTAGCTAGATAGAGAAATTGAGCCTTCTATTACGCTAGATTGCAGTGACTGCCCACCATCAGCAAAAATCGTGACATTCAAACCGTCATCTTCGTCGCGATCATCTTCTCCGCTGCGAGTCGCAGACGTTTCAAAAAAAGTAGACGCGAGTACTTCCGGGTTATTATATTCAACCGTCACGTAGCCAGCATTAGCCGAGCCTTCAGCACCTGCGCCAGCAGCTGTTGCTTCTAAGATAGCGGTAGGGTCAGCTCCGTCTAAAATAGCTTGCTGGATAGCGGCAATATCGTTGGCGTCGAAGTCAGCACTTCCAATAGCCGTTGGGTCAAAAGTCACCAAGCCATTTACTGGAGATTGTACCAATACTGGTTCTAACGGTTCAGAAGAAGGCACAGGAAGACAAGCAACACAATTTGCATCGACCAGATAAAGCTCATTATTTATCTGTACGTCGAGAGAAGCATTATTTTCTGTGATAATAATCTCGCCAGGTCTTAACTCATCCCCCGCTTTTATGACCTTAACGTTTCCATCCAGGCCCAAAACCAAAACTTCACCTTTGACAGCATTTACAATCGCGCTCTGCGGTACCGTGTGCGTACTCATCTGACCTCCGCTAATGGCTTACGTTTCCCATTAACCTTTTTAGATAATTTCTTATTAATTTAGTGCGGCATACTGCACACCTTTATACGATTAAACTAAGTATTGAATCATTAAACAATCGATAAATACCCTACTACCAAGCAACATAAGTAAAACTTACTCGTAGTCACAGAAATGTGACACATGTGCTGACGCGTAGATATCGAATAATTATATGAAATTGATACCTTATTCTGATTAAGTGTAGTTGTTTTAAGAAAAGAAGAGAGATGAAATCATTCAGCTAAACGCCAGACTGCCGGTTGCGATCAATAATGGAAGAAAAGCAATGAGAATGTTGTATACACCGGAGCGTGATGACAGCTTAATCAATATCGGTGACGAAAAAAACGTAACGATTAAATATTGAACAACATAAATTGCAGGACAAAATGCAACGATAAAAATGTGGCTTACGATATGAATCCCCGCACACCACGAGTTCGGTTTTGTTCTGATATACAGCAAAAAAAACACGACCAAGCTAATAATAAAATACATAAACACAGCACTTGAAAATAATTATCATTTTCAATCATATGTAAATATTCCCTTACTTTCAATGGTGTTTGAGCTATTAATGTCATCGTTATTATCAATCAACACAATAAGTAAAATTATCAGTAATTCCAGTCCTAAACGTTTGCGTAATCGCTAACCTTCTCTTAACCTTGATTTGAGGCTTTTATCACGGTTTTTCCATTGATATAGTGCGTCCATACAACAAAAAAAGACCATTCGAGGCATGGAGCTTCCTCATTAATCTCAAGATGAGAAGAATTGGTACCGACAAAATTCGGCAGATTTTAAGAGGGTCAAAAAATGGACATGAATATGGTTGAGATTTTAGGTTATGCAGCTTCAATCATGGTCGCTATTTCGCTAACTATGAAAGATATTGTTAAGCTTCGTATCCTTAACTTTATTGGTTGTGCGCTATTTACCGCTTACGGACTAATGATTGATTCTTGGCCTGTAGTATTAACTAACGGTTTTATTGCTTGCGTTAACATCTACTTCCTAGCAAAAATGCAGCAGGAAAAAAAAGCCTAGAGCCTGAGAAAGCGCAATAGCATTCAAACAATAAAAGCCCGCAAATCATAAGATTGCGGGCTTTTGCTTTTAATATTCCCTTTCTATCACAGCATCCCTAAACGAGCGCTAACGAACCCAGCTAAGTGCTAATGTTTCTCGACGAGAAAACATGTCCACATGCGATGAAATGATCGCCTTAACCGTATTCAGTTTCTCTTCTGAATCCGCCTCACAGGTTATAGTTAGGCTAGATGCACAAAGGTTAAACTCCGCTTTTCCCGTCGGAAATGTCACCAAACCGCTATTTTCATTCCAAGTAGCAGGAACCTTTCGTCCAAAATGCCGACAAAGCGTCACTAAGTATTTGTCAGCGTGTTCACTATCTATTCGGGTGCTTTCTTTAATCATGCACTTACTCGTTACTTTGAAACGTCCTATGAAGAACCTTGTTAGAATTGATAAGCTGCAGAGAGCTTGAAGTTGCGACCCGGCTCGTAGTCATCAAGCGTGAAGCCACGTGCAGTACCCGAACGAGACGCATGAGAGCTGTACAACTCGTCAAATACATTATCAATACCAAAGGTCACCGACAGTCCATCAATATCAGACGGCACCCATTGAGCGTATAGATTATGCACATCATAACTTGCTTTCTTTGGCTGACCATCAAAGACGTTGTCTTCCTCTAGAACAAACATTGAGTTCCACCCGAAGATCGTTTCTAAAGCGTCTGACTGGTAATCCAAAGTTAGAGCAATGCTATCACCCATATCAATGCTACGCCCATTGCCCCCAGCAACAGGACCACCAGTATTCTTGTTTTTGGTGTCCGACTTAGAGTAAGAAAGTTTGCTGTTAAACTTGTCGTAACCATAAGAAGCACTTGCCTCAAAGCCTTTAATCTCAACATCACCTAAGTTGTAAATCAGGTAAGTTTGAGTCGCGTTTTGGTACTGGTCTGCAATGTAATCATCAATTTCCGTTTGGAATACCGTAATATTCGCCCCAAAGAAATGCTTATCAAAGGTTTTATCAAAACGAACACCACCCTGCGTGTTCAATCCCGTTTCTGGCTTTAGCCCATCCTCTAAAAATGCAACGTCTTGGTAAGCAATAAAGGTTTCCATTAGCTCTGGACCTTTAAATAGAGAGCGTGCACTCGCAAACAACGTCCAATCTTGCGTCACCGCCCACTCTGCAGCTAGAGCCCAAGTCACATCATCATAATTACTGGTTCCTGTCTCAGCTTTGCGTTTGTAATCATCAAAGCGCATACCTGCAGTAATAAAGAAGGCATCAGAGAAGAAGAACTGATCTTCTACAAACAGTGCGGTTGAAATCGCCGATTCGTCCATAAACTTACGACTACCGTAGTAACTCGAAGACGTTTTATCCATGTAGTCGAAGCCATAAGTGACTCGATTATCAAATTCACCCAACATAACATCTGACTGGAATTTGCCATTCAAACCAAAGTTTTGGTTTTTGGCGGTGTTCTTTGATAAACGGTTCGAGGGCCAACGAGGGGCCATCACCGTTTCGTCACGTTTAATTTCTGTCTCGGTATTATAAAGAGTGACGTTTCCTTGGTGTTGTTCGCCTCGCAACTCGTAACTCAAGGTAACGGTATCGCGGTCATAATCCGTAGGGATAAGTAACTTGCTCGACAGGCTATTATTTGCACTACCCGACATATCAGGACGCGGACTGTAATCTCCACTGTCTCGGTACATGTCATAAGAGAGCTCAAAACGATGGATGTCATTTAGTTCATACCCCAGCTTAGCCAGAATGTTGTAAACATCACCTGCAGCACCATAGGTTTTATTGCCATCACCATCTTCAAAATCAGCACGCGTAACGTAATGGCCATAGACCATCGCATCAATGTTTTCGGACAAAAGTCCGTACAGTGTCAACGAACCTTGTTGGTTGTCGTTGGATGCATAGCCGCCATAAACACGCGCACCAAACTTTTCATCGTAACGAAGTAAGTCACGAGCGTCTTTCGTTTCAAAGTAGACCGAACCGCCTAACCCGTTTTGAGTCACAGAGTTATTACCTACCTGAATGTCCGCAGATTTGAGAATGTCAGGGTTCAACGTCAAGTTACCAATATGATGGAACATGCTCGCATGCTGAGAAGCACCGTCAAGACGAATGTCCAAATCGGTTTCGCTCAAACCACGAATCGTAATACGTTGATTCACAGAGTGTGTGCCACCAACATCCACACCGGGAATATCGCGCAGTAAATCAGACATATGATCCGCTTGCTTCAGTGACATGTCGTCCGCAAACATCGACTCAGTGTTGCTGGAAACTTTCGTTCCCCATACAACGACCTCTTCAAAATGTGACTCAGTATCTTGAGCTAAAACAGGGGTTGATAGCGCCATTCCCACTGCAAGGCAAAGGCTTGAAAGCTTGATAGGTGAACAAGCAGGGCTTTCCATAACTTAACTCCTAAATATTAATGATAATAATTCTCATGTATAATAAGCATGAGTTTTATAAATACAAAGGCGATTCGGTTATGCGAAATCGCACAAGTGTTATGAGGAAGTGTCAAATGCAGGAAGTCACAACAAAACGAACTAAAATTGCCAAGATAGCTTTAACCCAAAGACTAGAGGCGACAGAGAAACAATGGATTGTCACGCAAGGCCAACCTTGTCAAACTCAACTGGCCGAAGGTAAGTTCCTATCATATCAGTACAATGATCAAATTTTTGTTCATGGCGGGCGTTGTCTAGAACTTATTGATTCGAATATTGTTTCTACTGCACACGCCTCACTGCTGGTCACTATTCTTTTAGAAGGTAGACTCTCGTTTGGCTACGACGATTTGCAATTTGATTTAGACGCGAGCGACGGCCCTAAGGGTGTAGTGGTGAACTTACTCAAACCTGCAAATTTTCGTCGTTCACTGCTCAAAGATAACCTCATTAATAAGATCAACATATTGGTTAAGCCCCAATGGCTAGAGGCCCGCCTTGTGCAAAATTGTAGTCATCGAGCCTTTTTTAACTCTCATCAGGCGTTTCAACAGTTGGAGCCTAACCAGACGCTATGCGAGCTGGCCGAAACGTTAACAAATAGAGAAACACCGCAAGAGTTCCAAGAAAAGCTAGAGGTCGAAAGCTTGATCTATCAAATATTACATCAAGCCACCAAGCAAATTCCTAAGAATTTCAGTGCTAAAAACAGCAGTATTGAACGACACATTGATGGTCGAATTGAGGATATTGTCAGCTATATTGAAACTCACCTTGATCAAGAACTACGCTTGGAAAAGTTGGCGAGCCAATTCTCAATGAGTGTTTCAAACCTGCAGCGTCGATTTAAACAATCACTTAATATGACCATAAACGGCTACATTCGTTTTCGACGTCTTGAGATTGCTAGGCAACATTTGGAACGTGGCCTAGTGACGATAACAGAAGCCGCCTATGAAGCCGGATACCACCACCCTTCTAACTTCACTTATGCCTTTAAAAAGGCATTTGGTGTGCCACCACATGAAGTGATTAAAGAGTAAGGGGACTCTAGGTAACTGACTGTTATTTAGGAGTGTCTTATCCACAACATCGGTATATACTCGCCTTAAACGTTATGGAGGTTAAACATGAATATTGGTGCCGTCGCGAAGCTCACTGGGCTTTCATCTAAGTCGATTCGATTATATGAAGACAAAGGGATCATATCTCCACCAGCGCGTAGCGACTCTGGCTATCGCGAATATTCAGATAATCATATTCAAGAGCTTAACTTGGTATCACGCGCAAAAAGCGCAGGCTTTTCGTTGCAAGAATGCAAAGAGTTCGTACAACTTGCTCATAACCCCAATCGCAAAAGTAGCGAAGTAAAAGCAAGAACCATGGACAAACTGAGAGAGGTTGAAGAAAAAATTGCACACCTCATGGAGATCAAAACGCAACTTGAAGGTTGGGTTTCTTCTTGTCCTGGAGATGCAGAGAGCCGATGCCCAATCATAGACGAGCTCACCAAGTAAGCCCGCCTATCTATTGATCTCGTTAAAAACGAACTAGCTCGCTTAATGATAAGTACACATGCGCTTACCGTTTAACTCTATGATGTTAAATGGCGTTTCATAGATGTCCTCTAGCGTAGATGCTTGAATCACCTCTTCAACCGCACCACTCGCCACAACCTTGCCTTTCTTAAGCGCCAATATGACATCTGAGTAACACGCCGCGAAATTAATATCATGAATCACGACCACCATAGCTTTATTCATGTCATGGGCTAACTGCTGCACAACTTTCATGATCTGAAGAGAGTGTTTGATATCTAAGTTATTAAGAGGTTCATCAAGAAAGACATAATCTGTATCTTGTGCAATCACCATAGCAATAAATGCAAGCTGTCGCTGACCACCACTTAATTCATCCAAGTATTTGTCTTGAATATCTTGCAAATCTAAGTAGTCGATCGCTTGTTCTATGACCTCATGATCTTCTTTAGTCAGATTTCCTTTAGAGTATGGGAAACGACCAAAAGAGACTAACTCTTTTACGGTAAACCGCATTGTAATCGAGTTAGCTTGGCGAAGTACTGCCAGTTTTTTCGCTAGCTCTTTTGTGTCCCATTCCGCGATTTCCTTGCAATCAATGATAACACTACCGCCATCTCGCTCCGTTAAGCGCGAGGCCATAGATAACAGCGTGCTCTTTCCCGCGCCATTTGGACCGATAATCGATGTTACCTTGCCCTTTTCAAACTGAGTATTGGCCTCGTCTACGACTTTGTTTGAACCGAAAGCCTTCGTTAATTTATCTATTACTATCATATTTATACAACTTTGTTTTTCAGCAGCAGGTATAAGAAATACGCACCGCCGATAAAGTTAATTACGACACTCAACGTCGTCTCAAAACTGAACACGTTTTCGATTATCCATTGCCCAGCAAGTAGTGAACTTATGGATAGAAACGAACATCCGACCAATAGCGTTTTATGTTGGTAACTTCGGAACATTTCTCGGCTTAAGTTGGTCACTAGTAAACCAAAGAACATGATTGGCCCTACCAAAGCCGTAGAAATAGCAATCAAAACCGCCGAGATAATAAACACATTTCTCGTCACTTTAGGTACATCAACACCCAAGCTTTTCGCATTGTCTTGGTCGAGCCAAAACACATCTAAAGTGCGATGCATCCTAAACAACAACCAACATGCAAACATCAAAGCCGGAGCACTAAAGTAAACCAAGTTCACTTTGACATTATTGAAACTGGCGTACAGTTTCGACTGAACAATTGCATATGTGTTTGGGTCCATCAGCAAAGAAAAGAATGACGCCGCATTGGAAAATAGCTGACCAAAGATCAAGCCGACCAATAGCAACGTAATCAAGTTCTTGCTGCCTTTTGAAAAGTAAAACCCAAACAGCAGTAGCGAAAACGACACCATTACAATTACTGCAATCGCGAAATTGACGTACAAGTTAAGAACTAAGGTACTCAACCCACCAAAAATCAACACGATCAAAATTTGGGTTAACACATACAGCGCATCAAAACCCATGATACTTGGCGTTAAAATTCGGTTGTGCGTAATGGTTTGAAATACAAGTGAAGACTGAGCAATGGCCACACCCGCTAGCACTATCGCCAATACTTTAGGAACTCTACGAGACAAAAAATATTGGTAGTTGTCAGCCGTTAGCCCAATACCAATAAACAGACACGCGAAAAGAATCGCAATGCCACCTAGCAGCAGGATTTTCGTTGAATCACGCATGTTGCTTACCTCGCAACAACATTGCGATGAATACCACGCCACCCAATATGCTAATCACGATAGAGATTGGCATTTCATGAGGGAAAATAATTAAACGACTCACCAAATCGCAACACAACACTAAAATGGCCCCATACATGGCCGTAAGCGGAATGTTCTTTTTGAGGTTATCGCCATAAAAGTGACTCACGAGATTCGGTACAATCAGCCCTAAGAATGGCAACTGGCCAACAATCATCACGACACTTGCTGACATGATGGACACCAATAGCACGCCAATCGTCACAACCTGCTGATAATTCAAACCCAAGTTAATCGCGAAATCTTTTCCGATACCTACGGCAGAGATCCTTGCGGCAAAAAGATAGCTGAGGATAACCATTGGTACCGCGATGTACAGCAGTTCAAAATCACCACGCAAGATGTTGGCGAAGTTTGCGACTGTCCAAGCATTCAGACTTTGAAGTGCATCATATTTGTAAGCGATAAACGTAGTCATGGATTGGATGACATTGCCGAAAATAATCCCGACAAGTGGCACAAAAACCACGCTCTTAAATTGAATGCGCTGAATAAAGAAAACAAACGCCAGCGTCCCAAATACCGAGATGCCGAACACGAGCCAAAGGTGATTATCATTACCAAAGAAAACCACGCTCAGTACATAGCCCAGCATGGCACATTCGATCGTACCAGTTGTAGAAGGTGCCGCAAATCGGTTCTGGCTGATTTGCTGCATGACAAGACCCGCAATACTCAAGCCAGCACCAGCAAGCAATATGGCAAATAAACGTGGTATACGGCTGGTAAAGAAAAGTTCTAATGCTTTCTCATCACCTGAAAAGAGTTGTTGGGGCGTCATGTTTGCCACCCCAACAAATAACGAAACCGTGCTTAAAACCACAAGGGTTAGCAATAACTTCTTCAAAGTTAACCTCTGCTATCTTGGATTACAGTTCAACGGTTTGCTTTATCTCACTGACCATTTTTTCTGTTGCTGTCACACCAGACATCGACAAGTACCACGCGTCCACATCTAAATAAGTGATTTTATGATTTTTATATGCCGCAGTCGCTTTGACTAAGTCGTTATCCATGGATTTACGAATATCGTTATCCGGCGTACCTGTCAGAGAATTTCGGTCAACCACGAGAATATTTTTCGGGTTAGCTTCACGAATAAACTCATAAGAAATGACATCTCCGTGAGTGCCCGTTTTCACGTGCTCAACCGTTTCCAAGAAGCCAAAGTCGTTATAAATGACGCCAAATCGCGACTGGGCACCAAACGCGCTGATGTTGTCACCCATGCTCAAAATCGTTAATGCATCATTTTTGTTCGATTGGTTGTAGTCACGGATTGCTTTAAATTGAGCATCTAGCGCTTCAATTTTCTGCTCTACTTTTTCTTCGATATTGAAGATCTTACCAATATTGCGCCATTGCGCTTGCGTGCCTTCCCAATAGCCTTGGTTCTCTTTCGCAGCAAAAACAACTGTAGGGGCAATTTCACTCAGCTCTTCATATTTCGCAGACGCTCGCGGACCAACCAAAATCAAATCCGGTTTTTGCATGTAGATGGTTTCAAAATCAGGTTCAAACAAACTACCCGCAGAGGTGTAGTTATCTTTGCTGTATTTTGAAAGGTAACTAGGAAGATTAGAAGAGTTAGATACTGCAACAGGATCGATACCAAAGTTGTCCAACGCATCTAGCGGGCCAAAGCCAATCACAACCACACGCTCTGGGGATTGTTCTAGCTCTGTTTGACCCATGTAGTGGTCAATCACAACTTTAGCAGCGAAAGAAGGAGAAACAGTAAATAACGACAGCATAGCCGCACCAACGAATTTTTTCATTTTGTTAAGCCTTAATGAGATCTATTATCATACGCGTTCGCAATATAACGCTACTCTTTAATGCATTCAACAAAATTTAAGGTACTTTACATTAGTTACGTTTACTCAAGACTTAGATATATCAAAGACTTATAAAACCCATCAGTTCCAATACCTGGGCGTATCATTCATGCGCTTCAATAAACGCTTTGAGTGCCAGCTCATCAATAATCTCCAAACCGTTGTCCGTTTTTGTAATCAATCCCTTTTCAATCAAGTCCTTAACTGCACGTCGATAGACTCGGCCTGAGGTACCAAACCGCTCAGCCTCTTGGTTCACTTTATCAAAACCACCAAGCACTTATCCGTCTGATTACGGACGAGAAGATCATAGGCAATGTTGTAAGTAATGGGATGCAACAAACGATTAGTGTAGATATCCATGGAGTCTTGATAATCCTCAGCCAATGCTGAAGCGAAGAACACCATCATTTGGGGATGATTTTGCAGTGCTTCGGTTAGTTTTTGGATACAGATAACATCAACCTGCATATGTTCATCTGCTATCACATTCCATTGACAAGGAGTCTGAGTGAAGAACTCCATTTCACCATAAATATGATAGTCGCAGTTAGCTTCCCCTAATTGAAAACGTCGTCCATTTGCGGCCAATATGTTCATCGAGACTCGACCTACTGGCACAACATACAAGTACTGAAGTTGCTCACCTTGGCGGAGAATTGCTTCCCCAGCATCAAAGTAACGCGAATTTATTTGGCATTGATAAATCAAATCGCGAAAGGTGGCACTCTTTTCTTCAAGGTATGTTTTGAAGCGACCAGTCGGATAAGGGCTGATTTTCATTTTCTGCTCTCTCAGAAAAAGTTACGGACAACTATTTAAGGTGGATTGTACCCCGTAACTCCAAATAAAAAAGCGACAGTGACCTGTCGCTTTACATCTATTCTGTTTATGTGACTTACTGAGATAGAGACTGGCTAACGCTGAGCAACCAAGGCTTCTAATGCCGTAATCGCGGCACTCTTCTCACCTTGCATCATTACTTTGGCTTCATCAACGTACTGACCAACACCTTCTTTCACATCTTGTTGATACAGCACCACGTTGTTTAATATCGAAGCCACATGAAGGCCTCGTAGTCGACCGACCGTAAACAGCGCAGAGGTTTCCATATCGGCACCTAAGATGCCTTTCTTGTTCCAATGTTGGCATATTGCATCTTCGTCATCGGTATAGAAACTGTCGTGAGAACGCACCACACCAAAATGATAATGCACTTTTTGCATCGACAAGTAACGCTCAACTTCCTTTAACAGTGAAAAGCTTGCGTAGGCTGGATAAGACGAATCGACATACGCTTTAGAGCCGCCCTCATCTCTTACCGCGCCTTCGGCAATGATCAACTCGCCAAGATGAATGCCTGATTGCATTGCCCCCGCAGATCCAACGCGTACCACATGAGTCACACCGCACTGTTTTAGCTCTTCCACTGCGATGATCATCGATGGCGCACCTATACCTGTACTACATACTGAAACAGGCTTGCCTTTGTAGTTGCCGGTAAACACACGGTACTCGCGGTTTTCCGACACCATTTCTGCATCATCAAATAATGCCGCGATACGATTCGCTCGATCTGGCTCGCCGCATACAATAACGAGGGGAGCGATTTGTGTTTCATCCACTCCGATATGAGGTTGTTTGGCCATTTTTCGTTCCTTACGCAGCAGCGTGCGCTAAGGTTTTATCGCCATTGCGCTTAGCGCTACGAGCCCACTCACGCGTGCCATTGGCAGCGATGAACATAAGAATCGCGTACTGAACAGACATTGCGTAAACACCTTGCGTCGCGTAGATACCCACACTGATAATATTAATCACAACCCATAGAATCCAGTTTTCGACGTATTTACGTGTCATCAGAATTTGTGCAACAACAGAAAGTACTATCATGGTTGCATCCCAGAACGGAAACGCGTCAGGTTCAAGCACCGGTTCAGCCAAGCTAGCACCAAAGAGATTCAAGCTATCAAAAGCAATGTTTGCTAGCGCAAAGAAAAATGGGTCGATATAGATCGTTAATAATGCGATACATGCAACGCTAATAGAGGCAGTAGTAATAAGTTTCTGTTTATTTAACCAGCGAACCTCCAGCGTTTCACCTTGTGCGTTTGGACGAGTCCACGCATACCAGCCGTAAATGTTCGCACAGAAGAAAAACAATTGAAGAAGCAATAATCCGTATAACTGAATTTGAAAAAAGATAACGGCAAAAAGCGTGACATTCAGCAAACCGAATAAGTAGTTGATGGTTTTTTCTTGGCTGGCAAACCAAATGCAAAGCAGTCCAAAAACTGTACCGAAAGCTTCGATCCAACTCATTGCGTAGCCGTCGCCGATCGGAATGTTAACGAGAGTATTATTAATATCGAGTAAGGCAAAGAGGTCCATAACATGTCCTTTATTATTTTGTTTGGAATACGCTTATATTAGAGCGTGATCCCCAACAAAAAGGAGGACATTTGTCCTCCTCTTGATGCACTCGATCATAAATCAGATTCATTACTTACTTGAAAGTACCTATTTATCTCAATTATTCATTCCAAATGAACTAGGACTCGTGTCCTAGGTAGCGCTTTTTGAACGTCGATGCTGACGCGAACAGTAAAGTCGAAGCAAATGTAAACACCACGCCAGCCAAGTATACATACTCTTCATTCGCAAGTAGTTCATAAACACTCACGACAAACACCGTTAATACTAGTGAAATATTGAAACGGTGAAACCACGGCCTCTTTACTGAATACTGTGCATATCTCTTAACTAACATAAAGATTTTCCATTCATCTCAATAATTTATAAATCTAATTATAGGCTTTATTAATAATAAGCTTTTTAAGCACTATCGACACGAAATCTTTCGAGTTACTCGCAAAAAATCACACTTTTCAAATGTTGAGTTAATAAATTCGAACATCTGTTTTGCATGCTTATTTATTTTTTAGCCCATTTTTTTATAAATTATATGCACTAAATTTGTTAACCATGCGTTTGTTTTTAATTAAGAGAAATTCGTCACACTGTTGCGTACAACCAATGTTGGTTCCAGTTGAACGACTTGAGCGTCGTTAGATTTGTCGTCCAGTCCTCGGACAAGAGTCTCAACGGCAGCCTGCCCCAAACGGTACTTAGGCTGATGAATGGTAGTTAGCGATGGCGACATAAATTTCGCGATATGGATGTCATCGTAACCAATAATGGACAGGTCGTCCGGCACTTTAATACCGAGCTCATTTGCGGCGTTAATCACACCCATCGCCATCATATCGTTAGAGACGAAAATCGAGCTGGGTAATGCGCCACGCTGAGCCATTTTTTTGAACGCTTGATACCCACCCTCACATTCGAAGTCCGATTCAATGATCCAATTGGCATTAAATTCCAAGCCCGCTTCGTTCATTGCTCGCTTATAACCTTCGTATCGCATTTGCGCTTGGTGTTTAATCAAAGGGCCAGTGATGCACCCAATTTCGGTATGGCCGCAATCAATTAAGTATTTCGCCGCTAAGTAACCGCCACGAAGTGAGTTGTCTTGGATTTTATCACTTGTAAATAGCATCGGCCCCCAGTCCATTACCACTACTGGGATATCTGGGTAACGCTCAAATACATCGATACGCTCTCCTTCTAGCGACGAACACATCAAAATCAAACCATCGACACGCTTTTGCAATAGCGTATTAATGGATTGACGCATACGTTCGTTATCACCCTCGGTGTTACATAAAATGAGGCTGTAGCCTTTTTGGTAGCAGCTGCGTTCGACGCCTTTTACGACTTCGCCAAAGAATGGGTTGGTTGAGGTTGTCACGAGCATACCAATGGTTTTGGTACGATTAACTTTGAGGCTACGCGCCAACGCAGAGGGCGCGTAGTAGTTAAGCTCTTTTGCGGCATTGTTAACGCGTTCAGAGATCTCTTCGCTCACAAAACGCGTCTTGTTAATAACATGGCTCACTGTTGAAGTGGAAACCCCTGCCAGTTTTGCGATGTCTTTCATCGTCGCCATGTTACTACTCCTATTTTAATGAGGCATTGTGCGCCTTATTGTTCAGCGAGAAACGCGTCCACCTCTTCGCGGGTTGGAATCGACGTTTGCGCGCCAAAGCGGGTCACAGAAATTGCAGCCGCCGCATGTGCAAACTTAATCGCTGATTCTAAAGGTAAATCTTCTAGGAGACCAGTGACGAATGCCCCATTAAATGTATCGCCCGCTGCGGTAGTATCCGTCGCTTCAACGCGGAAACCCGAGATGATTTCGCCTCGACCGTTTTGGCTTAGCCAAACGCCTTTTGCACCGAGTGTGATCATGACAATTTCTATACCTTTACCATGTAGCTCATTCGCCGCTTCTTGCGCGCTTTCGTTGTCTGTTACAGTAATACCTGTCAGAACTTCAGCTTCCGTTTCATTTGGTGTAATCACGTCAATGCAAGACAGTAATTCATCTGACAGTTCGCGAGCTGGCGCTGGGTTCAGAATGACATTGGTTTTGGCATCTTTCGCTACACGCGCAGCTTTCTCAATGCCGCACATCGGCGTTTCCAATTGCATTAACAAGTAATCTGCTTGGCGAATACGCTCTAAATCTGGCTCAATCGCTTCTGCTGTCAGTTTGGCGTTTGCTTCAGCTGAAATGCAAATGCTGTTCTCACCACTGTCCGACACTTGAATCATCGCGATACCTGTCGGGCAATTTGGCTGCATCTTCACACCAGTGATATCGATGCCGTCCATTTTGAAGTTTTCGCGAATGTTAATGCCGAATGAGTCGTCGCCCACACAAGCGATAAAACCTATGTCTGCATTTAATCGCGCCGCCGCGACGGCTTGGTTGGCACCTTTGCCACCTGGGATAACTTGATAGTTGCGACCATGCAGCGTCTCGCCTGGGCGAGGGAAAGAAGGCACTTGAAGAACATGGTCAGCGTTTACACTACCTAACACCACTAACTTATTCATACGGTTATCCTCGGTTCTGAATGAACCCTTTTTAAAAACTGTTTAGGAAAATACATTAGATGTCTTTAACTTCTCTTCCTGATGAAGGAGTCTCGATAAAAAGCCAAAGGCATCTATACCCCACACTTTGCAGTATTTTGGGTAAGTTTGCCCTCACCTCCTAAACGACAGATATAAACGGAGGAGAGAGCAAAAATTAGGATGATTTATTGAACTTAAAACTTACTTAGTGACTACTTTTAGTGGTACTGGGATGTACTCTTCTACTTCTTCACCTTTCAAAACTTTGTCAGCCGTTTCAACACCTAAAGCACCGATAAGGTCTGGTTGCTGAGCAATAGTTGCCGCTAGTTTGCCACGGTTAACTGCTGCAATGCCGTCTTCCGTACCATCAAAACCAACGATAACGACATCTTTGCCAGAAGCTTGAACTGCGCGAAGTGCACCTAGCGCCATTTCATCATTCTGTGCAAATACCGCTTGTACATCCGGGTTAGCCGCTAGCAGATTTTCCATTACGTTTAGACCTTTCGTGCGGTCAAAGTCAGCCGGTTGGCTAGCAAGAAGATCCATATCGCTGCCCTTCACGGCATTCATAAAGCCTTCACCGCGCTCACGCGCTGCCGATGTGCCCGCAATACCTTCAAGTTGAATGACTTTTGCTTTTTCGCCGACTTTTTCCATGATGTAGTGGCCTGCCATTTCACCACCAATTACGTTGTCCGACGCGATGTGACTCACGACTTCACCACGGCTTGCACCACGGTCTAATGTCAACACAGGGATCTTAGAACGGTTCGCCATACGAATTGCATTAGACACTGCATCAGAATCCGTTGGGTTGATAAGAATTGCTTTTACGCCGCGAATACTTAAATCCTCGATGTTCGACAGTTCTTTACTCGGGTCATTTTGCGAGTCCAGTACAATTAAGTCGTACCCCAATTCTTTCGCTTTTGCTTCCGCACCGTCTTTCATCGTTACGAAGAACGGGTTGTTTAGCGTCGAAACCACAATCGCCATGGTATCTTGAGCTTGCGCCGCTACCGATACGGTTGAAGAAAGAAGTGCAGCAGAGATAAGAGTTGCAAGTTTTTTCATCGTTCTAGTCCTTTGTGTAGGGTGAGCCAGTACACGTCCCCTGACTCGGTTTGTATTCACTGTTTTATATATACAGATTGTTATGAATTACTTGTTTTTGTTGTCTACCAATACCGCCAGCAAGATAACCACTGCTTTTGCAATCATTTGGTAGTAGGAAGAAACATCAAGTAGGTTAAGTGCATTGTTCAAGAAACCGATGATCAGCGCACCAATCAAGGTACCCATGATACGACCTTTACCGCCCATCAAGCTGGTACCGCCAAGAACAACCGCTGCGATAGCGTCTAGCTCGTAGCCCATACCCGCTGTTGGCTGCGCCGAAGAAAGACGAGACGTTACGATAATACCTGCAAGCGCTGCTAGCATACCGCAGATGGCGTAGACACCAATCTTCACTCGGTCTACATTGATACCTGATAGGCGAGTCGCAGACTCGTTGCCGCCTAGTGCGTAAACATAGCGACCAAAGCGCGTGTGGTTAAGTAAATACCAAGCCGCTGCGAACACAACCACCATTAACCAAACAGGAACCGGAATGCCTAGCGCGTAGCCAGTACCAAACCATGCAAACGCATCTGCGGTGTCAGTAAAGCCTGTCGAGATTGGTCGACCTTCGGTGTACACCATGGTCACACCACGTAGTAACGTCATGGTAACCAGCGTAGCGATAAATGCCTGCACCTTACCCTTCGCAATAATGATACCGCTGATCGCACCTAACGCTGCACCTGCGACTAAAGCAGTTGGAACCGCCACCAGCACCGGAACCTCAAGCGCGATCATGCTTGCCGCAAAGGCACCACACAACGCCAATACCGAACCAACACTTAAGTCGATACCTGCGGTTAAAATAACTAATGTCATACCCACTGCGATAATGGCATTCACGGAGGTTTGACGAAGAATGTTGAGAATGTTGTCGACCGTAAAGAAGTTCGGGTTCAAAAATGACACAACAACGATCAGAAAGATCAGAGCTATCAGTGATTTTTGTTCAATCAGCCACTCTTTTGTGAACAACTTCTTGTTGCTCGTTTCGGTTGGTTTGCTCATGGTATTCGTACTCATGCTGCTTCCTCATTGATCTCTTTGCCTACGGCACAGGCGAGTAATTTTTCTTGATCGGCGTCTTTCGCATCAAATTCGCCAGTGATACGACCTTCATGCATCACTAAAATACGGTCGCTCATGCCGAGCACTTCAGGCATCTCGGAAGAAACCAAGATGATGCTCATGCCTTCGGCCTTAAACTTGTTGATGAGCTGATAAATCTCTTTTTTTGCTCCGACATCAACACCACGTGTCGGCTCATCCAGAATCAGAACTTTAGGTTTCGTCATTAACCCTTTCGCTATCGCAACTTTTTGCTGGTTACCACCAGATAAGTTGCCGATGATTTGATCTCGCGTTGGGGTTTTAATGTTGAATAACTTAATAAAATCTTCCACAGCAATCACTTCGTCGCTGTGTTGAATCTGGAAGCCTTTGGTCAGCTGGTTTAGCGAACAAAGTGACATGTTCTCCTTAACCGAAAGACCTAAAACCAAACCATCGCCTTTGCGATCTTCAGAGATGTAAGCGATACCATTTGCCAAGCCATCTTGCGGGCTAACCGGGTTAATAGTTTTGTTATCAAGATTGATAACACCATGCTCACTAGGTAATGCGCCGTAAATGACTTTCATGAGTTCAGTGCGGCCTGCGCCCATCAAGCCAGAAATTCCAAGAATCTCACCACGCTTGAGAGTAAAGCTCACATCCTGAACGCCAGACCCAGTCAAACCAATGACTTCAAGACAAGTTTCGCCATGTTGGACATCAATACGTGGATATTGCTCTTCTAATTTTCGGCCAACCATCATTTCAATTAGGCCATCTTCATCAGTGTCGGACACCTTGCACTCACCGATAAACTTACCATCACGAAGCACCGTAATATCATCACAGATTTCAAAGATTTCTTTAAGACGATGCGAAATGTATACGATGCCGCATCCTTGCTCGCGGAGCTCATTAATCACTTTAAACAGTGATTCCGTTTCGGTATCGGTCAGTGCGTCCGTTGGCTCATCCATAATGATGACTTTCGACTCAAACGAAAGTGCCTTTGCAATTTCCACCATTTGTTGTTCACCAAGGCTTAAATCGCCAAGCAATGTTTTTGATGAATGCTTTACATTGAGACGTTTTAAAAGCTTGTCAGCTTCGTCATACATTTTGCCCCACCGGATACGCCCTAAGGAGCCGGTGAACTCTCGTCCCAAGTAAATATTTTCGGCAATCGTCAGTTCAGGAATCAGGTTCAGCTCTTGGTGAATAATGCTAATACCAGCTTCCTGTGAATCGCGTGGACCTTTAAAGGCCGCCGGCTGACCTTGATATTGAATGCTCCCCGCATCCATGTGGTAAATGCCTGTCAACACCTTCATTAACGTTGACTTGCCTGCTCCATTTTCACCCATCAGCGCCATAACACGGCCTGGATAAACATTCAGGCTTGCTTTGTCGAGTGCTTTTACGCCCGGAAACGCCTTCTCAATTTCGCTTAGTTGTAGAATGGCTTGAGTCATAATCTGTCCTCAATATCTCTGGCTTAAAAAACCACGCCCGCTTGGAAAATAACGTTCGCATATGGCGAGCATTCGCCGGTTCTTACGATAGCGCGACTTTGGGCCGTGCGTGCTTTAAACGCTTCATGTGACACGTAGCTCACCTCAATAGATTTGCCCGTCTCTTCACTCTCTTTGCTCAGTTCGTTGAGCAACGCTTCATGCAAAACTGGGCTTGCATCAGAGAACTCTTCCGCAATGATGACCCCTTCGATTTGGGACTCAGATAGAATTACGCGAACAGTATCAAGAAAACTTGGTACCCCATGCGTTAGCGCCAAATCGATTCGCTGAACATGCTCTGGGATTGGTAGACCAGCATCACATATCGTGATCTCGTCGGTGTGGCCTAGCGTCGCCACCAAGTAAGAAATATCTGAGTTAATTAGGGTACTTTTTTTCATCTCATCGACCTTTCGGTTACACGTTCATACAACCATGAGCGCCTGTCTTAAAGTGTTTTCGTTATTAACAGAAAACTCATCGAAACGTTTCGATGAAATAATAATTCGTCATCGCAATTTGACCAGTGTGAGATCGATAAGGTGTGAGAATGATCTGTAATTCAATTGTCATTGAATAGGAAAAGTGCACTTGAGTCACACTTTACCATCGAAACGTTTCGATGATGGTATTTCCCTGTCATTACGGTTAGGTTTTATACAGGGAGGAAGGAAAAGAGACGTCCAACTACTGAGAAAACCTCTAGTTAATAAGCTCGAAACCTTTCACGTCATCACAATTCTTAGATAGCTGCCTGATTTTGGAGAACGCTCACCTTACAATCTGGTTACAATTTGCCAAAACACATCATCCGTTCAGTACCTTACCTGGTACGCGACGTTTGTAGGGACACAAACGGAAACTAAGAACCATAATGAAGTTAAGCAATAGAGTCATTTTGCTTGTCGCGCCAGTGATCTTATTAAGCGCGTTAGTATCTAGCTATATTATTTATAGCATTCAAAAAGTGACGCTCATCAAGCGGGAAGACAGCTATATTCAGTTGCAGATGGAAAAGCTGGCCGGGCAGTTTCGACAAGCGAATATTTTTCTTAATAGCTATGCCTATACGCTCAGTAAAAGTGATGTATTACAAGACTATTTGGTTAATCATAACAACCCCTATCGTGAGCGAGTCTTGTTTAATCGATTAGACGAGACCGCTGAAGTATTAAGCCATGGTTACAAAGGCGATGCGAGCATGGCGATCCTCGACGGCAAACAAAACCTTCTCTACTACACAGAAAACAAATATTACGAATCATCGGGCGTGGTCGACCCAAAGGTATTAGAGTACATATCACGAAGTTTCAATGACAGAGAGGCTTTCAGTCACACTGGCTTTATTTATAACTCCAGTGGACAAAGCATTCTTCTTCAATATGAGGTCGTCGACAAAAGAACGGGGACTCACCCTTTGAGCTTTGACTCGAAAAATGTGTTTTTTGTGGTAGTTTCCGTATCACTTGAAGCCTTTAACGAGATTAAGCATGACATCGAGTTTGACACACACAGCGTGATTACTTTCGCCGACAAACCCATTTATCTTGATATTCCTCTCGCTCAAACCATTGAGCTGCTGCCGCACTTTTATGCCGTGCTTTCTCCTGCCGAATATTTAATGTGGAATAAAGTCGATAAAGTGTGGCTAGAACTTGCTTTCTCCTTTGGCGTAGCGGCGTTTTTCACCATCACATTAATCATTTTGGTGTTGTACCGCTATGTGTTGCGCCCTGTTTCTCGCCTTGATAAGCAGCTGAACGAACTTGAATCTAATCAACGTGACAATATTGAAAAGCTAGAAACAAACGATGAAATAGGACGCCTCTCTGCACGCTTTTTTGATATGTATGAGGAACTTAATGTCATCTATAAAAAGACAAAACGCCTAGCTGAAACGGATCACCTGACGCAACTCGCCAATCGCCATCGTTTTCATGAGCTTGCCACTCGTGAACTTATCTCCCCTTCGCAGTTTCTGTGGGTTGTTTACGTCGATCTTGATAACTTTAAATACGTGAATGATAAATACGGGCATGAATTGGGAGATAACTTATTAAAAGTGTTCTCATCACACATCAAGAATGCCTGTCAAAAGTTCTCGCACGATTACAACAGCCCCTGCTTTGCCGCCAGGTTGTCTGGTGACGAATTTGCAATTTTGCTGAGCTCAAATCAAGAGGTAAAACGCTTACCTGATTTGCTTGCATCAGAGCTGCTAAAACCGATTAGTAATCTCAGTTCATCTTGGAGTAATTCATTTCCCGTTACGGCAAGCGTAGGTATTGCACAATATCCTCAAGACGGTACTGACATCGCAAAGTTACTCTCCAGTGCCGATGCGGCTATGTATCAAGCAAAACGGGCAGGGAAAAATCAATACGCCTATTATTCAGCCGCTCTCAATATTGAGTCTCAAAGACGAAGTCAACTTGAACGTGCGCTCCGAAAAAGCAATGTAGAGGAAGAGTTTCACCTTGTTTTTCAACCCTATATGAACAATCGAAGCAACGAAATTGAGGGGTTAGAAGTCTTGTTGCGCTGGGAAGCCGAAGGTATCGGCCCTATCCCTCCAAAGGAGTTTATTCCAATTGCAGAGCAAGCCGGATTATTTGATAAAATTGACCGCTGGGTTTTCGCCAATGCAACGGCGGAATACCATCAATTAAGGAATATTTTCGGTAAGGATATTGTTCTTTCGGTCAATCTTTCATCAGCAGAGCTAAACTCGATAGAAATGGCAAACTACATCCATGAACAAGCGACACTGCACAGTGTTAAACCAGAATGTATTGAGATAGAAATAACCGAAACCTTTGCCGCAGAACAACAAGGCACGGCTCTACTTGATGAGCTATCAAAACGTGGCTACCGTCTTGCAATTGATGACTTTGGTTCTGGTTACACATCGTTAACTCAGCTCGTTCAGTATCCGGTTCAAAAAATCAAATTTGATCGAGAGTTCCTCGTTACATTGATGAACACCAACAACGGCCATGTGATCAAACCTATTATTGAGCTATGCCATGCCCAAAATAAAACGGTTACAGCAGAAGGTATTGAACACAATATGATGCATGAATGGCTATCGGCATACCGCTGCGACTATATGCAAGGCTATTTATTTGGCAAACCAATGACTAAAGAACAATTGAGCTTGTGGTGGCAATCGGCAAATGACGACAGTCGATTTGATGCGTCCATGGTCAGCTCAATTAGGGTTTCAAAAACATAAGTTAAGGGGAGACATACAGCAGTCACAACTGTGGCGGCTGTATTTAGCTGTATATGAGCTTCATTGATAGATGCTCAGCTTTTGTTCCCCCATACCTATATCTATGACTTTAGTTGAGTAAATCACTATTTATTCGTTTTTAAACCAGCACTTCCTTGAAATCCAAACCGGTCAAATTCAGCGCTTTGACGCTATCGTACAAGCCACCTTTTTTGTCCGTGCAAAACGTTCTGAGCCCAGCACCTTTTACTCTGAACAAGTCAGATTCATTAACGGCTTCTCTATTCAAAACGAGTTTCTTAAACGGTCTAGCACGACTTAGCTTACCATGACGAAGATTATACTCGGTAGCAGAGGTATCAATGGCATCAATTTGAGTGACAATGTTTAATGCTCGCCAAGGCTTTCCTTGTAGATTTAATGGTAAAAATTCGACATTCTCGCTCAACACATCGAGCTTATCCGCAATAGAAGCGGATACAGCAAGAGTAAAAGATCCCCATGCTGCAATATCAGGCCTGGGCAATGGCTTTTCACCCATAACGTCTAACCATTCAATATCAATACTTTTCCAACTGGCTTTAACAGACTCTCCATAGAGTTGGATAGGTTTGCTTGCCGTTACTTGAAGAGACATTTCCAATGGCGACTCTTGCAACATTGCAAAATCATTAACATTGGGAGAGACAATAAACACTTTATTAAATGCTGTCATAACCGTCCTTAAATAAATTCTAGCGCTTTTCTTAATGAGATGAGCGCTTTCACACCAAACCAAACCAAACCAAGCATAATAGATAGAGTTTAATTTCATGTTCAAAAATTTAATGAATTAAGATCTGGCGTTCTTATCTTTTAATTTCGAAGTTTTATTATTTATATATTTTAATCCACACGATAGAATTATTTTTTCAATTTTTACTATGTACCCTTCCTTATGTAATCGAATAAATTAGAAAATAAACAGTAGCACGCGTCACTTCACTTTTGTTGAGCTCATCACCCTCACTTAAATGATACATTCACAAGTTCAATTTTTGAACGACTTAGACTTAGCTTTGTCAATCGTGAATTAAAAACAACCGATTCACCGCTGTTTTACTGCCTTTTCTTACCACCCTGTTGTTTATTCATACATTATAAATGCACTTATACACATAACGATTCGGCGTTACGATTTGTTACGAGTTAAGTCACAAACTTTTGAGGTATTGGATAAAGTGTAGAAAAAGAAAACACATTGAAATAAAAAGAGTTTCTAAAGTACGAAAAATAAAACGCCGTTTTTATAAATTAGCAACTTCACAAATATCCTTAAACACAGTTTTATTAATTACATATATCAGATATTATTTACGCCGAAGTTTATAGAAACCATCGTTAAACTTCATATTTTATATAAGTTTCAATCAGTTAGTTTTTAACTCGAAAACTTATCGTCAACCCAATATCAAGCACCTAAGCGTGCAATAAGAAACATTGGGAATAGAATTATATTGATGTGCATGTTGTTTTAACGAATGCATGAAGCAATCGGTAAATTTGTAACACCATAGAGTTTTATTTAGCCAAGATGAAAAAATTAATTATATTATTTACATGTGCGCTGTTGTCTGTATCACCTTTTGCTTTTGCAAAACAATCAGATAACGAACCCAGGGATCATTTACGACCAAAGCAAGTTGAACATGTGTTTAAACAAGCCAAGCTAGATGGCATAGTAGACTTTAAGTTGTTCAGTGACGCTTACATCGCTTATCAGAAGACACCCGATAGAAAGAAGTCGGTACTAACGATCATCGACTATAGTAAACCATCAACTGAAAAGCGTTTTTATGTGGTGGATTTAGATAAAAAGAAGCTAATCTACAATACGTATGTTTCTCACGGCGTGAACAGCGGAAAGAAAACAGCGACACAGTTTTCAAATGTCGTGAACTCGCGAAAAACATCATTGGGCACTTTTTTGACTGATACCACTTACTACGGCTCAAATGGCTATTCACTTCGATTAGATGGGCTAAGCTCTGGATTAAACGACAAAGCTCGCGAGCGTTACATTGTCGTGCACGGTGCCGATTACGCAAACCCTTCCTTCATCAAGAAGAATGGATACCTCGGACGCAGTTGGGGTTGCCCTGCTTTGCCAGAGAAGTTGTCTCGCGAGATCATTGACACCATAAAAGGCGGCAGCGTTATTTACGCAAGCGCATAATATCGATGCGACACATATGGGGAAGAAAAAGAAGATTCTATTTCTTCCCTAGTAATAATCCTGTTAGCTTAATCGTCCTGTGCAACGACTCTCTTTCCATTTTCGCTTACTCGAAAGCGAAAATTATTGTGTTATTCGCTGATATACCTAAGTGCGATCAGAAAACTCTGTTCATCCCCCTTCCATCTCGTTAGTATACGCTGAGTTGATCAGACACTGGCTTTCATCGTTATCATAGTTCCACTAAGATTCCTTAATCATGGTGGGTAACTGTGGCTTTATATGTTTAGGGTTACTTCTTGCGTTATCTACACCGTATATTATTGATGCTTTCTTTGTCCCTGCTCTCAGGGCTCATCACAGCTTCATATGCGCATGAGTGGCACCACACCAAACATTACACTTCCGAGCGCCTACTTAAACTCTCTCAACAGGACGATTTTGAGCTAGCACACACTGATTTTCATGCCTCAGCTTCTCTGAGCTCTTGGGGTTCAGAAAGTTACTACCTACATATAAAGCGCGAGTTGTTCGGGCTTGTCTCCTGTCGCCGAACATCAGCTACTGATGGCGTTTTATCATCAGATTTTACTCCTGATTATTTTTTACTTATTGCTTTCTCTTCTCCACCACTACTGGAGTTGGCAAAACAAGCATCTCGCTTACCTCTAGACAGTTATGGCGGACTCATGAGTCAACGCTCTCTTTATCGCCTCTCAGGAAGAAAGGAAGCGAACTTAATGTACGTCTTTACTCATGGTCGCAACGCCTTCTCTGTTGTTTAACTTTTTATGACATACAGAGAACACGAAAATGTAACGATAAGAACCAATATGCTCATTGTTACTAGAACCAATTTGAGGTCCATATAATGACAAGAATCGCTACAACCATCGCACTAGCATTACTATTTGCAGCGGGCTCAACCTTAGCAAACACAGAAACTAAGCCAGAAGAAATGAGTAACGACACTCTGTTAGAGTGTGCCAACGTTTCTAACGCACGTATTGCAGTTCCGGAACACAGAGCGATGTTCAGACACTACTTAATGTCTGAGAGAGACTACAGCTTTGACCAGCTATCGTCTGCCGAACTTGAATTTAAAGCAGCAGATAAGAATGAGTCTGAAGTAGAGAACATCTACAAGTCTCAGTGCAAAGAAGTTGGCGAATACCTATATAGCATTGGCTATTAAATTCGAAACCCTAACGACACTCAAAAAGAAAGGCGCAATGTATGCGCCTTTCTTTTTACTGACAAAAACCTGTCGATTAGAGGTCTAATCTGCATACAAGCTTAAAAGTGCAAATCAAAGTAAACTTATTGGGAAAACTCTGACACATCCTTGGGTTTACAGGTCGCTCGACGTGCTTTAACAAACAAGAAACTAAGCACTCCAATCACAAGAGTAATTATTGGTGCCGCCATTAATAGCATTGTGATTGCTTTGCTCATATTTTCTGGTAGCAAAGGAAGTAATGAACCAAAACCGCATAATATCAGCGTCCATAAAATCGCACTCAGCCACGCAAAGTAATGGAATTTACTAATACGTTTCACTCGCAACCCCATCATTAATGGCAATAGGGAACGAACAACCGGAATAAACCGCGCGCACAAAAGCGCAACCAATCCATGTTTACTGAGTAATACGTCGACTTGTTCCAAACGCTTTTGAGGAACCGCACTCACCCAGCCTTGAACCTTAGGTAAGCGATTTAGCCACTTGCCTTGTAAATAAGCCGCCCAACTTCCCAACCCCGCACTAACAGCTATCACCAACATGATCATAATTGGGTCAAGGACGCCAACCGCCGCCAGCGTACCGGATAATACGACGACACTGTCGCATGGGAAAGGTGCAGCAGGAATAAAACCACTTTCCAAAAAGATACTCACAGCAACAACAAAATAAACCAAACCTGCACTGCCTGGCGCCATTAACGCCGTGAAATCTTGATGCCAAAAAGCACTCAAGACCTGAATGATCGAATCAAACATAAACCGCTCCTAAGCATAATTAACCAAAAGTTGCAAAAACATGGAATGTGTTAGCGAGCATGTATAAAGCGGTATATGAAATTCGATTCTTTTCTCACTCCGATTCTGTATTTAAAGTGAGTAAAAATACTTTCAATACAACAACCTAAAGTCTCAATGCCGATGCGTTTTAGCCGCTTCATCGAGTAAATTGCCGAACGATGCGCCCACCATGCTACATCAAGCATTTCAAACCATTCGGGTTCTACATCGTCGTTCGAGCTCATTTCCTTAGCATGGCTAACCCTCAATATGTTCCGGCTGTTTAAACTCGGATAGTCTTGTTGTATTGGAGAGATAGGATGTTCTGAAAAGCGCTTCGACTCAGCGTCAACAGCGATATTCTGGTTATGAACGGAAAGAAAATTTGGGTGTGAGTGCGCCAGGCTCATGCTCGGAGCCAGCAAGCAGAAAAGTAGTCCGAGTAAAGCAATCAGAGTCGTACGCACAAAGGTAACCAAAACCAAAATAATAAGTTCTTTTAACCCTGTGCGTAACTATTGGCAATTAGTATTCTTAATCGTTAAGAATACTAATTATTTTTCACCGTAAGGGTAGCTTTCAAACATCTTCGCGATTTCTTCTTGGATGAGAGATTCTCTTTTCTCAGAGCTCATTGACTCAGACAGTTTACGACTTGAAACGCCTTTCCAAACGACTTGATTAGCCTTTGCATCAACCAGTTCAACCACCAACTTCCCATACTTACGTTCTTTATATCTTTCTGGGCTTGAAGTGATCACACCAAAGCTATTCCAGCCATAGCCAAAGCTCACCGACGATCCTGAAGAAACAAGCTCGGATTCTTCTACGATATCATGATGTACGTAAAGGTCACCGCCACTATTTACCTTAATTAAACCCTTACCCTCAAGCTGTTCAGCAAGCCCTTGCTCAATACGTCGACCATCAATACTGGTAGGAGCTTCCGCCTGAGCACCGAAGTCAAACGTTCTGTAAGCTGAAAAGTCGGCTTGTTTATCTACATCGGTTGTAACGGTAGTACAAGCAGATACCAGCATCACCACCAGCCCTAATATCAAACCTCTCATCATGTTAAATCTCCTTTGGTTAAGCTGACTGTTTCAGCAGAATTACCCTGTGTTATACATACGCATCAACAGTAAAAAGTAATCATTTCAATATCTAGTCTTGACCATGAAACGTGACTGTTCAATAAACGAGATTAACCTTTACACAGAAAATCTTGAATATCATCAACATCTAAACACCTAAGAATTCGGTGTTTACGACCTAATTGGAAGCCCCTAGGCTTAGTAGCAGAATCGCGAGTGCCACAAAAAACCAGAGACAATGAACACTTTAACATCAGTCCGCTACTTTTTTAGGCAACTGACAAACATTTGATGAGAAAAGACTTTTCTTTTTCGTGCAGTGTGGCATATTAACTGAGTCCTATCGATGCGCGGGCATCGTATAATGGCTATTACCTCAGCCTTCCAAGCTGATGATGCGGGTTCGATTCCCGCTGCCCGCTCCAATCTCTTTATCCAATTTACTCATAAAAATCCGATGGCGGAGCGAACAAACGGCGGCAGCGTTGTTTCCATGATAAGTTTGGTCGAGTTACGTCATAAAACATGTCTTTCCATTCTGCAAACGTCACGCGGATGGGATTAAAGCTGTTTACAGGTTTAGAAACCCCATATCGAACCGTTTCCACCTCTGGTTCAAACGTTCCGAACATTCGATCCCAAATAATTAATACACCCGCATAATTTTTGTCGATGTACTGACGGTTCACACCATGATGAACGCGATGATGAGACGGCGTGTTAAATACCCACTCTAGTGGCCCGAGCGAACGAATTGATTGGGTGTGAACAAAAAACTGTAAGCCCAGATTAAACAACACAACGAAGACAACCCATTTTGGCTCAAAACCAATAATCACCAAGGGCAACCAAAAAATCCACATCCCCGCTAGCGGATACATTAAACTTTGACGAAATGCGGTACTGAAGTTCATTCTTTCCGAACTGTGATGAACAACGTGCGCGGCCCACATCCAACGAATACGATGGCTAGCCCGATGAAACCAGTAATAGAAAAAATCTTGCAGGACAACAAGTAAAAGAAAAGCTGAGACGCTCATTTCGATATCAAACAAACGCCAATCAAACCACCACAAATACAACTGAGCAATCAGTAAACCCGTGAGTATGTCTGTCGCTTGGTGTAAGCCCGCAAGAACAAAATTACACGCTACTTCAGGGAAGTAATACGTCGCGCTTTCAGGCAAGCGTCCCCTTCTTTGTCCGAACCAATATTCGGCAAGCATGCAGAAAAAGAAAACTGGGGCCAGAATCATCAGAAGTAATTCTGGGCGGTCCATCAACTGCGTCCAATCCATTGTGTTTCTACCATTTTGCATAGTGATCTTCAGTAAGACCCATAACTTCTTCTAACTGATGTTTGATGCCATTTCCATCGATAATATAGCCAGAGAAATAACCGATGTACTGACGAAAGTTACTTTTGAGAAGCCAAAAATTTTTCTTCTCTGAGCGTCGATTCAAAGGCGTGAACTGTAAGTTAACTCGTTTATCTTCCGACGTAATATGCCACTTTTGCCCTTCATCACTTCGTGAAAACTGAAACTGCACAGGTTGCAAAAAGTGGCGCTGACCATTAATCCACAATGCATTTTCGCAATAGCCAGTTTCATTAACGCCAGCTGCCAAGTTCAACCCCAGACGCCTGTCATCCTCAAAGCAATTGATACTCGCCCAGCGCCAACTTGTTTCTCGCCGCATGTACCCAGCGGAAAAATCGTAACCAGCAGCCACCTCTGAAAGATCTTGCTCTTTTCCTAATATGAACAAGTTACCGTCTACTGCTAACGCATTGTGCTTCTGAGTATATGTCCAACCCGCATAACCTGTTGGCGTACACAACATTAATGGCAAACTCATATTTTCTGGACGTAAATAGAGATCCGCATTGACTGACTCTGTCACAAAGTGGACGTGCCAAATACCATCCTTAATAGAAAACTGAACTCTTTTGTTAGCAAGATGGGCAAGACTGCACCAACTGGAAGGCTGAGTTTGATAACCTATATTAAAAGGTTTCAACCATTGTTGCTCAATCAACTTATTCTTTTTAATATCAAACAGGTAGCAAAAGCCGGATGCTAAATACCGTATATCAGCAATCGCTACTCCAATGACGTAATTAGGTGTGACCAAATTGACGAACTGAAACTGCTTATAATCGCGGTAACGGCGCCACTTAGACACTGGCTTATCCATCTCATCAAGGTAGGTAAATTTATCTAGCTGTAACGATGTTGGAATTCCATCAAGGTGGCCAAACGCTGGTAGACCATTCTGCTGAATAAACGAGTTCAGAACCTTAAGCTCATCCATATAGTTGTCTTTTCACAAGTTATCACACACACAAACTTTAACATGACGTTAACATAAACAATTTGCGTAACTGCACAACAACATCGACTAAAGTGATTTCTGCTTGTTATATGTGAAACTGATCACTCAACCACCCGCTTACTTAGCTCGCCCTACCTATCTCAACCAACACTGCCCGGGTTAGAAGCTGCACATTCTCATCCGCAGGAAATACCACTACAACCATTGAATCTTGGTCAAAATCACTATTTAATGGAAATACATTCATATAAACTGATTGCTTATTCACATCAAGGAAGAAACCTATGTCATACATACACGATACTATTGTTGCGTTGCAACACAGTAGCCCTGCGCAAAAAGAATTTTACCAAGCGGTAGAAGAAGTATTAACTTCTCTCGCGCCGGTAATAGAAGGCAATAATAAATATAAGGAACAAGCGATTATCCAGAGGATCGTCGAGCCAGAACGTCAAATCATGTTTCGAGTTCCTTGGGTTGATGATGCTGGAAATGTACAAGTAAACAAAGGTTATCGAGTTGAATTCAACTCTGCTTTGGGGCCGTACAAAGGAGGATTGAGATTCCATCACTCAGTCAATGCGAGCATCATAAAATTTCTCGGCTTTGAGCAAATCTTTAAAAACGCACTGACTGGCCTTCCTATCGGTGGCGGCAAAGGCGGTTCAAACTTCGATCCTAAAGGAAAATCCGACGGCGAGATCATGCGATTTTGCCAATCATTTATGAACGAGTTGTACCGTCACATCGGTCCTACCACCGATGTGCCCGCAGGCGATATCGGTGTCGGGGCGCGCGAAATTGGCTATATGTTTGGTCAATACAAACGATTGACGGGCCGCTACGAAGGTGTGCTTACAGGCAAGAGTCTTCTTTGGGGTGGCTCACTCGCCAGAAAAGAAGCGACAGGATATGGCGCCGTCTATTTTGCAGAATGCATGCTCAACGACCGCAACGATTCATTGAAAGGGAAAACTTGTCTCGTTTCTGGTGCTGGCAACGTGGCTATCTACGCCATTGAAAAACTGTACCATATGGGAGCAACGCCAGTTACATGCAGCGACTCTCGAGGTACGATCTATCATGAGCACGGTATTGATCTTAAGCTCCTAAAACAACTGAAAGAAGTGAAAAGAGCAAGCTTAGAAGAATATTTAGAAACTTACCCTGAAGCAGAATACACACCAGAGGGCGACTATCCTAATGAAGGACATGCTGTTTGGCGATATCAGGCTGATGCTGCCTTCCCTTGTGCGACTCAAAATGAACTAACGTCAGACGACGCACTGGCTCTTATCGAAAACGGATGTATTTTGATTAGTGAAGGGGCGAACATGCCAACCACCCGTGAGGCTGCCAATATTATCGTGGACTCAGACATAGCTTATGGGCCTGCCAAAGCAGCCAATGCAGGCGGCGTTGCAACCAGTCAACTTGAAATGGCGCAAAACGCAAGCATGCAAAACTGGACGTTTGAACAAGTGGATAGTCAGTTGCAAACCATCATGAAAAATATTTTCATCAATGCAAACGAAACCAGTAAAGAGTTTGGCCAACCTGGAAATTTAGTTTTAGGCGCCAACATTGCAGGCTTTAGAAAAGTCGCTGATGCAATGATTGAGCAAGGTGTCGTCTAGATGAACGAGCCAGCAGGATGACTGCTGGCTTAATATAACTCTGTAATAGGCCGCGCTTTTGATAAAGAGCTTCACTTAATTCGCAATAAGCGTTGTCACTTCTGTTTTAACGGAGTTGGCGATAAAGCAATTCTCATGGGCCATGTGGTGCAGTTTTTCTAATTGAGATGGTGTCGGTTGTTTTTCACCTGAAAATGTTATCTTAGGGTTTAACGTTACCTTTGATACCCACTCTTTTCCGTTTTCGCCTTTTTCAAGCTCCCCTACCGCTTCATCGAAGTAACTGTCCACAACATAACGTCGCTTTGCTGCAATAGACAGGAAAACGAGCATATGACAACTAGAAAGTGCCGCGACAAACGCTTCTTCTGGATCAACGTTTTCTTCTACGGATAGTGGTAATGGTACTACGTGGGGAGATGGAGATGCTGGGACTTGCAACCCTCCATCAAATTGCCAAATGTGTGCCCGACTATACTTATTATCACTAAACTCTTCGCCAGCTTTACGATGCCATTTGATTAAAGCGGAATGCTTACTCATTCTAACTCCCTGATTTTCCGACGACGAATCAACACTATCCGTCCTTGCCACAGTAAACCACAACAAAATGAGTTAAGGAAAGCATCGCACTCACAGGGACTATAAAATCTGTTGAGGATCGGCATTGTTCTTCTGGATATCATCCAAAAGTCTATGAGACTGATGGATGTTGACCTGTAACCGATTGATCAGCATCTGCAACTGCTCAATCTCGGGACTTTGGTTGGCTTTAAGTTGAGTTTCCAGGGCCTCCGTTTGGTTCGCCAAAATAGGTAAACTTAGGTTCAGTGCCATCCCTTTCGTTTTGTGCAACGTCAGCTCTAATGAAGCAAAGTCTTCAGCCATAAAGTATTCAATAAGCTCATCAACAGATGTCTCAAAATCGACAATAATGCTTTTTAGCAGCTCGTCGAGCGCTTCTGGCTCATCTTGTAAAGAAGCAAACATGCCTGAGTGGGAGAGCTCTTCCTCTGTTAACCTTAAGTTCTCGATTGGCTTACGTTGCAACTGAAGCACATTGCTGTCATTCGTTAGTGGCGGATTCCGTTTCGGTTCGAGTCTGGCTGCAAACTGTTTGAGAGCGTCTGAAAAGCTCTCATGCTGTAGCGGTTTTGTAAGCACATGGTCTGCTCCTGCTTCAATAAAGCTATCGTGAGCTTCACGAAATACGTCTGCCGTGTACGCAAAGAGTAATGTCTTGATACCTAACTCTTGTCGGATAACGCGTGTCGCCTCAACGCCATTCATCTCGGGCATATGGTTGTCCATCAAGATCAGGTCGTACTCGTTCTCTTTCGCCTTTTTAACCGCGATTAACCCATTTTCTGCTACATCCACTTCATGCCCGAGCTTTTCGCAAAACCCTTTTGCCACAATGGCATTCACACGGTTATCATCAGCAAGTAGTATCTTTAAATGGTGTGATTTTGCGCGAGGTTTCGGTGCTTCTTGCTGCTTTTTCGGAGCAGATTCTACCCAAGGAATCGGCAACTCAACGATAAATTGACTTCCAACGCCTTCTATACTCTTGAGAGTAATATAGCCACCCATCAAATCGGTTAGTTTTTTGACGATGGCTAACCCAAGCCCTGTTCCGCCGAACCTTCGAGTCGTTGATGAGTCTGCTTGCTCAAACGAGTTAAAAATATGCTCGTGCTTGTCTGGCGCAATACCAATACCGGTGTCGCTCACGCGCATGACCAACAACTGATTCGACTTATCTAACTCAGTTCTAACCAGCACATGCCCTTCATTGGTAAACTTCACCGCGTTACCGGCGAGATTAAACAAGATCTGTCGTAAACGCGCACAATCCCCAGTAAATTCAGTATATTCAGAAACCTCGTTTTCCAAGATTAGCTCGATATTTTTTTCATCAACAAGTGGTTTTATTGCGCTACACACCGGAGAAAGCACTTGATCGAGCTTAAACTTAGCTTGCTCAAATTCCAGTTTGTTTTCTTCAACTTTAGAAAAATCCAAAATATCGTTGAGGATCGTCATCAGATGCTGGCCAGAATCAAGAATAACCCTAATATGCTCTTTCGTTGTCGGCTCTTTGGTCTCTTCTGCAATCATTTGAGAAAGCCCTAGTACACCATTCATCGGCGTTCTTAGTTCGTGACTCATTGCAGCGAGAAAATTTGATTTCGCTTTTGCCGCTCGCTCGGCTTTGTTTCTCGCCTCTTCAATTTCAAGATTCAACTGTTTTAAGTTATGCATTCGGTGATGCGACTGATAAACAAACGCGCTAACTAGAAACATCACCGCGATAAATACAAACAGCCACGTAAAACGCGCCTCACTTTGAGCAATATTGAGTAACCGATGCTCTGAGCTTTCGACAAACTCAATATAAGTGTGATCAAGCAGTTCATTCGTCAGCAATTCAATTCTTTTATCACTCGTTTGAAGCCGTTTAAGGAAGTTCGCTTCCTTTTCACTCTCAACTTCCGTTTGTGTTAGAAGCAACTGGTTGAGAAATTCAAAATAACGACTGCCACCCAATGATTGACCGCTATCGGTAGAAACCTCTTGCTGATATAAATTGAACAACATGAGTAATGCATACCGATTTTCTACCTGAACACCAATTAACATATCAAGCTTCAACGTTGTTTGAAGCACTCGCTCCTTAAACTGTTCAAGCGTATCCCTAACTTTTATACGATTGGGTGTCACGGGAAACCAAACTGATGCCTTTGATGACTCCAACAGTGCCTGTGCTGCGATTTCTATCTCTACTAAAGATGTTGTTAACTCATAGTTTTTTCTATCTTCAACGGCATATCGGTTCACGATAACATCACGCTCTTCAATCAATTCATGTCCGATATTCATTAGCTCTGCATGAAATTCTTGAGCGTTTTTTGAGTTCATATACGACATATACGCCAGTGTGCAGCACGCCAGTATCCCAATAAAAAAGCACAAATTGATCAGTTTGAATTTATTCATTTTCCAACACCTCTAAAATTATGGGTCTAGGTGCTGTCAACGACTGCAAGAATGCTTCAATGTCCGCGACATTCTCATCGTTCATCGTTATACCGAGCTGGGTTTTAGCCATGATTTGTATCGCGTCGGATAACTTATCGACTTGCCCATTATGAAAATAAGGACTCGTTAGCGCGACATTGCGTAAACTGGCTACTCTAAAATAGAATCGCTCTTCATCTTCTATCGTAACGAGTTGCCTGCCCGAGTCCTCTACTACTGGCTTATCCTTGAAATAGGCGAACCTTTGGATCATCGCTCCGCCGATATTTTTGCCCTGATGACACTGCACACAACCTGAAGTCTGAAATGTTTTCCAACCTCTGATTTGCTGTTCACTCAGTACATGCGTGTAACCCAATAAGTAAGCATCGAATGGTGCTCCAGGCGTCTGCAGCCCTTCAACAAACTCCACAATAGCGGACTTGATATTATGAACGTTAATCGGCAATTCATCGTCACGACTAAATAGCGCTTGATAATGTTCACTCTCTTTTACATATTGCTCTATTGTTTGCCAGTTTGAGTCCATTTCCATTGGATTATGGATTGGACCATCAATCTGAGCCATCAAGGTGTTTTCCGTTCCATCCCATAAAAAACGATAATTTAACGCCGCATTAAACACTGTTATAGAATTTCTAATTCCATCACCTTTCACCCCCGTAGAGACTGGTGTATTTTCAGCGCCATTGGTTTGCAGATTGTGGCATGTCGCACAGCTGACATTACCATTTGACGATAATTGAGGATCGCGGAAGAGATGCCAGCCAATTCTCGCTAGCTTAATATCCACATTAGGATCACCCTGTATGGGCTGAACTAGGGAGATATCACCTAACATCTTCGCGTTTCTTGCGGTTGTTGTTTGGCTCAAAATGAGTGTTACAACAGCTAGTGCGATTGCGCTGAATTGCCTCATCAACTACATACCTTAGACTTGTCATTGATATGAATTTAGTTGCATTTTGGCGTTTTTTCCACCGACAGGAAGTTGAAAAAACGAGTTAAGTATTGCTTTGTTTAAGGCTTTGGTTGAAGAGGGAGTAATAAGGCGAATATGAAGAAACCTATCGCCTTATGAGTAGCTAACGTATTGAAATCTGAATTTAGTGTAGAAAAGCCAAAAACCGTTGAAACCAAGTCACCTCTCCATAGGAGATCAGATCGAAAATAGTAAAGAAAACGGCACAGATAACGGCCAACTTAATCAAACGCTGAACAATAAACATAAACATCACAATTACCAATAATTTGCTTTAGTTTACTATCTCACACAGCGTTTATATATAAAAAAGTAGTCTCCTAATTAGCCTCGGCAACTTATTCATTAGAACCTATACTCAAGCATCTCTAAGTTATTTGGATATACTTGAATTAGGATTTCAAAAAGTCCCTGTGACCACACAAGGAGGACTGCATGAAACGACTATGGATATGGTTCTTACCTTTACTCTTGATGGCCAGTCAAGCACTGGCGAATACCGTTTGGATTGTTCCTGTCAAAGGCGCTATAGGGCCTGCTACTAGCGACTATTTATCTCGTGAAATAGAAGAAGCTCAACTAAACGGTGTCAGTTTAGTGATCTTACAGATGGACACACCAGGCGGCTTAGATAGCGCAATGCGAGATATTATTCACGCGATTACCACCTCCTCGACTCCCATTGCAACTTGGGTCGGCCCATCTGGTTCTAGAGCTGCCAGTGCAGGAACATACATCTTGCTCGCTAGTCACGTAGCCGCCATGGCTGAAGCGACAAACCTCGGAGCTGCAACGCCCGTCGCGTTAGGTGGTACGCCTCAACCTCCTTCATCGGATGATGGCAAAGATCAAAACGCGGAAGAAACGCCAGAAGGAACCAACGAAAGCTCAGAGAAAGTTCCCGCTAAAACCGCAATGGAGAAAAAGGTAATTAACGACGCCAAAGCCTACATTAAAGGCTTAGCAAAACTTCATGGACGAAATGCAGAATGGGCAGAGAAAGCAGTAAGCGAAGCGGCGAGCTTGGATGCAACAGAAGCATTAGAATTAAACGTGATCGATTACATAGCCAATTCGCCAGAGGACTTAGTCAAAGCCATAGATGGGCAAACAGTTAAAGTAAACAATCGCACTGTGACATTGTCACTTGAAAATCCAACATGGGTTGAAAGAACGCCAGATTGGCGAGCAGAAATGTTAGCCGTTATCACCAATCCAAACGTTGCCTACATTCTAATGCTCATCGGCATCTACGGTTTACTTCTTGAATTTTACAACCCAGGAATTGGCTTACCCGGTGTGCTAGGTGGGATTTGTCTGCTTCTTGCCATGTACGCACTACAAATGATGCCCGTCAACTACGCAGGTCTTGGTCTGCTGTTACTCGGTATTGCACTAATGATAGCGGAAGCATTCAGTCCGAGCTTTGGTATTTTGGGTTTAGGCGGCGTTGTCGCCTTTGTACTCGGTTCGATATTTCTCATGGACAGTGAATTACCAGGGTTCCAGATCGCCCTTCCTTTGATTTTTGGTATTGCCATATTTTCCGTGGCTCTAATCGTGCTGACTGTCGGCCTGTTGCTCAAAATTCGTCGCCGGCGTGTAACGACGGGTTTAGAGACATACCCTGGGAAGGTCGCCGTGGTAAGCGATGACTTTATCGATGGCGAAGGACGCGTTCAACTCAACGGTGCGTTATGGCGAGCTAAAGCCAAAGACCATCAACAATTCAAACAAGGTGATCACGTCACCATTGTTAATGTTAAAGGGCTGACCTTAACTGTGATGCCTGATGACCGCCAAAATAAATAGGAGGCGCTTTATGATGCTCTATACCGTTGCGGTGATCGTGGTGCTGCTGTTCGCACTAGCGACCCAAATGTTCAAGGTCTTGAGAGAATACGAACGTGGGGTTGTGTTCTTTCTTGGTCGATTCCAAGAAGTCAAAGGACCTGGTTTGATCATCCTTATCCCATTTATTCAGCAAATGGTGAGGGTTGATTTACGTACTGTCGTTTTGGATGTGCCGACACAAGATTTAATTACCAAAGATAACGTTTCTGTGCGCGTCAACGCGGTCGTTTATTTTCGCGTAGTCGATCCTCAAATGGCGATTAACAATATTGAAAGCTACAGCGATGCCACCAGCCAGTTAGCACAAACCACGCTGCGCTCGGTATTGGGTCAGCATGAACTCGATGAATTGCTATCAGAGCGAGAACGCCTCAATAAGGATTTACAATCCATTCTCGATCAACAGACTGATGACTGGGGAATCAAGATTGCTACGGTTGAAGTCAAACATGTTGATTTAAATGACAGCATGGTCAGAGCCCTAGCCCGTCAGGCAGAAGCAGAACGTAACCGTAGGGCGAAGATCATTCACGCTACTGGTGAGTTAGAGGCTTCAAATAAATTAAAAGAAGCAGCGCAAATGCTCAACGAAGCACCGAATGCACTGCAATTACGTTACATGCAGACACTCACTGAAATCACTACAGACAAAACATCCACTATTATTTTTCCAATGCCGATCAATCTTGTCGAAGCTGTCAGTGATATCGCCGAAGCGGTGAAAAAGAATAAAGAGACACAAGATAAGTAAGATTTTGCCCCTAGGAAGTAACGACCGCTCACGTTACTTCCTTATTTGGTACTCGCTTTAAGGATGTGCCCATCTTCTTTATCACATTCTTGTTTCATTACTTCTAAGCCCGTTTTAAAGCATGTTCGCCAAGCGGTTTCAACATCGGCATCGTACCCAGAATCACACTGTCGAACCGTTTCTAACAAACTCTCAAGCCAAACATCAAAATCCTGCGGCTCTATACCAATTTCGGCACTTGCATGCTTTTTCCCATACTTTTCCACCATTTTGTGCGCTTCGGTCGAGGTATCTGCCATCATAAAAAACACGATAGACCCTCTAAGCATTCTCACTTGTTGGTGCATGTCTATACCGTCAAACTTCTGTCTAAAGTTGGCGCTTTTCGACCATAAATTTTTGTAGAACAAGTCGAAAAACTCCTGATCTGAAGTACAACGTTCATAGCTATCATTAAAAACTTCAATCACGTTCATGTTGCTTTCCCCTACGCCTCAATATGAGTTTAATTTAATATAAAATAAAAGCTTCCATATAAGGACTTTTAAGTTTCAAATCGATCAACTCACATCGATTTTCAACAAAAAGTAAAAAGTGATTTAAATAAACACCCTCTTATCAATGAAAAAATATCCATTATCATGACCCCATATTCGAGGTACGCATGGTTGTCGATGCTAGTGCATCCTCATCTGTCATCACATAAAGAGGATATAAACGTGTCCCATCAAATCATTACCGATCTAAATAACCGTTACACTGCAAAAAAATATGATGAAACCAAGCGCGTTTCTCAAGAAGACATGGCGATAATCAAAGAAGCACTGCGTTTGTCGGCGTCTTCTATCAACTCACAACCATGGAAATTCATCGTTATTGAAAGTGATGAAGCGAAGCAACGTTTCCACAATACGTTTTCAAATATGCACCAGTTTAACCAACCACACGCGAAAGCCGCATCACATACGATTCTGTTTGCTTACGATCCTAAATTTACTAAAGAGAAATTTGCGAAACGTGTGGATGCAGAAGTAACATCTGGCCACTTGCCAGCGGAGATGTACAACAACTTTATGGGTGCTTACGCTTTTGCCGATGTAAATACGGACGAAAATGGCTTCAACGGAAACTGGACAAAAGCACAAGTCTATTTGGCACTAGGCAACCTACTACACACATTGGCACGACTAGGCATTGATTCAACACCGATGGAAGGTGTCGATCCGGCTCTGATTGGAGAAGAGTTTAAAGAAGAGCTCGAGGGCCATATTTGTGAAGTTGCGCTGGCGATTGGCTACCATAAAGATGGGGAAGATTACAATCATGGTCTTCCAAAAGCACGCCTTGCAATGGATGACGTAATTACGACTCTATAGTCGACCATTGTCTTAGCTTAGCGACTTAACTCATTGTTTAAACTAAAAAGAGCCGCATTAATGTGCGGCTCTTTTTTACTTGGTTCTGCGTCAACTTTACGCAACTTGCTCTGACTTAAAATTACCAAGCAATGCATCGTAAAGCTCATTGTCGCTTAACACACCAACCAGCTTATTATCTTCAACCATAAGCAGAGGCTGATTGCTACGCTGTTTAAGTTCAATCGCTTCTCTCATACTGATTTCTGGGCTAACCTGAACCAGAGAATTTTCATTAACTTCGTCAAGGTTCGAAGAGTCGCTCTTCCATTGAATCAACGATTTATCTTTATCCGCTAAACTTAACCCCTTGCTCTCTTGTATCACCCAAATATCTTTATCAGGGCAAATCAGAACACGCGTATCTTCGCGAACCAAATCGTCACGCATTAAGGAACGTCCCTTCAGCACATTTAATGGATTAGTGTGAGCAACAAAGTCCGCCACATAATCGTTTTCTGGAGCAAGAATGATCTGTTCTGGCTTGCCATGTTGAATCAACTTTCCTGATTCCATAATGGCGATGTTGTTGCCGATTTTAAGCGCCTCATCCAAGTCGTGACTCACAAAAAGAATGGTTTTGTTTAGCTTTTCTTGAAGCAGAATCAATTCATCTTGAAGCTGAGCACGAATCAATGGGTCAAGCGCTGAAAACGGCTCATCCATTAACAAGATATCTGTGTCCATCGCGAACGCTCGCGCTAGGCCAACACGCTGCTGCATACCACCAGAGAGCTCGTGCGGGAATTTCGTTTCCCACTCAGACAAACCGACCATTTCGAGCTGTTCACGCGCTTTTTTACGGCGCTCTGCTTTGCCAATGCCTTGCATTTCTAGACCAAACGCAACGTTATCTAATACCGTTAACCATGGCATCAATGCAAACTTCTGAAACACCATGGATACGCGGTGAGTACGAAGGTGGCGCAACTTCTGTTCGTCACAGTTAGAGAGCTCAACCATGTCGTCGCCGTCTTTAATTTTCAGAGAGCCACGAGAAATTTCGTTCAACCCGTTAACTGTTCGCAGCAAACTTGATTTACCCGAGCCTGAAAGCCCCATCAAAACACAGATCTCACCCTGTTTCACGTTCAGCGAAACATTATCAACCCCAACCACTTGGCCAGTTTCGTCGATGATTTCTTGTCGAGACTTCCCTTGATCTAACAGTGCTAGCGCCTGTGCTTGTTGCTGACCAAAAACGACATCAAGATTGTGAATAGTAATAGCGTCCATGATTATGCCTCCTTCTGGTTTGGTGCTTTACACAAGCGATCAAGAATGATGGCAACGAGTACAATCGCTAAACCAGCTTCAAAACCTTGCGAGATGTTTACCGTATTCAGTGCGCGTACGACTGGTTTACCAAGTCCATCAGCACCAACAAGCGCCGCAATGACTACCATAGACAGAGACAACATAATGCACTGCGTAACGCCAGCCATAATACTTGGCAATGCCGCAGGTAACTCCACCTTAAACAGTAGCTTCATGCGGCTGGCACCAAATGCTTTACCCGCTTCAAGTAGCTCCTCCGGCACTTTAATAATGCCGAGGTACGTCAATCGAATTGGCGCAGCGATAGCGAAAATGATGGTCGAGATTAGACCAGGGACAATACCTAAGCCAAACAGAACCAAGGTTGGAATTAGGTAAACGAATGTCGGTACGGTCTGCATCAAATCGAGTATTGGCCGCAACAAGGTGTATAACCAAGGACGGTGAGCCGCCATAATGCCCAACGGCACGCCAATTAATACGGAAATCGTTGTCGCTGCAAACACAAGGACAAAGGTTTCCAGCATTTCTTGCCAGTAACCAAGGTTGAGAATTGCGAGTAAGGCCAGCACGATAAATACGACAAGAGGAATGCTGCGATGTAAGAACCAAGCAATTGCCGCCGTCATAATGATTGGCGCTGCAGGTGGCATCCATTTAAAAATGTCCACCACGAAAAGAATGATCGTTTCAAGTGTAATAGAGATTGCATCGAAAAAACCCGATGCATTGATGGTTAACCAATCGACGCCAGTTTCCATCCATTGGCCCAACGGTAGTTTGTTGTCCGTAATAAAATTCAAAATAAAACCTTTGTGTTAATGAAGCGGGCAAAAGTCTGCCCACTTTCTTTTTAAAAAAACGAGCTCAAATACTGCTTATTAAGCGTTTGTTTTTAAGTAGTTTGTAATAGCTGTTAGCGCATCTTGGCCATCTACCGTTTTCACGCCCTCTAGCCACGCTTCAATTTGCTCTTGGTTTGCATTCAACCATGCTTGCGCTGCTTTTGATGGCTTCTGTTTCTGGTTAAGAATCGCTTCCATCAGTTCATTTTCCATTTCTAGGTTAAACTCTAGATTTTTCACTAGCTGACCTACATTTGGACACTCAGCGAGGTAATTTTTACGTACGTTTGTGTAGACGTTCGCGCCGCCGTAGTTAGGACCGAAGAAGTCATCGCCACCCGCTAGATATTCCATTTCAACGTTACTATTCATTGGGTGCGGCGCCCAACCTAGGTACACAATCCATTGATTGCGGCGTGCGGCACGTGATACTTGAGACACCATGCCAGCTTCACTGGACTCAACTAGGCTGAAATCTTTTAGGCCGAATGCGTTGCTATCAATCATTGACTGAATTAAGCGGTTGCCATCGTTTCCTGGTTCAATGCCGTAAATGCGGTCTTTAAATTTGTCGGCATGTTTTACTAGGTCAGCGAAGTTGGTTACGCCTGCGTCATAAACGTATTTTGGAACCGCTAGCGTGTACTTTGCGCCAACGAGGTTCGCGCGTACGGTTTCAACAGTACCTGCATCACGGTATTTCGCGATATCACCTTCCATCGTTGGCATCCAGTTACCTAAGAAAATGTCGATATCGCCATTAGCCATAGAGGAGTAAGTTACAGGCACAGACAGAAGATCAGTCTTCGTTTTGTACCCCAACCCTTTAAGTAACTCTGATGTAACGGCAGTGGTCGCAGTGATGTCAGTCCAACCTACATCTGCGAAACGAACCGTTTCACATTGGTTGGCGTAAGCGCCTGTTGCTAAAGTACTTAGTGCAATTGTTGAGAAGATTTTTGTCATCTTAGACATGTTGAATTCCTTGTAATGATTACTGACTTTTTCATTTTATGAGATCGAATCGAGATCTCTTTTTGGCGGATGCATTCGTTGCATCTCTTGCCAGTCCGGTGCAATCCAAACTGGTACGTTGTTCGACGTTTCTAGGGCGTTATCCAAAATCATATCCGCGGCGCGTTCTGCCACCATAATCGTTGGCGCATTTAAATTACCGTTCGGAATGGTTGGGAAAATAGAAGAGTCCACCACACGCAAGCCTTGAATACCGCGTACTTGGCATCGCTCATTTAAGACGGCTAATGGGTCATTATCTGCGCCCATTTTGCAGGTACAAGATGGATGGTAAGCACTCTCGACGTTTTGCTTCACCCATTCATCAATCTGTTCATCCGTTGTGATGTTCAGACCGGGTTGGATCTCGTCCCCACGAAACTCATCCATGGCTGGCTGATTGAGGATCTCGCGAGTAAGGCGAATACAATCACGCCAATCCTGCTTATCTTGTTCAGTGGAAATGTAGTTAAACTCAATCTTCGGCTTATCATTCGGATTCGCAGAGACAACTTCGACCGACCCGCGACTTTCTGGCTTGTTAGGTCCAACGTGCACTTGGAAACCATGACCATCAAAAGCAGCTTGCCCGTCATAACGCATTGCCGCTGGCAAGAAGTGATATTGAATATTTGGCCACTTTAGCCCTTCTCGAGAGCGGATAAATGCACACGATTCAAAGTGGTTAGTCGCACCAAGGCCTTTGCGAGTTAATATCCACTCAGTGCCAATCAAGCCCTTGCTCACCAAACCTAATTTGCTGTTGAGCGTGATAGGTTGTTTACAGTGATATTGGAAGTACACTTCTAAGTGATCTTGCAGGTTTTTACCTACTCCCTCCAACGAGTGTTTCACCTCAATGCCCGCTTTTTCTAATACTGCCTTAGGGCCAATGCCTGAAAGCTGCAACAGCTGAACGGAGCCAACCGAACCCGCACTCGAAATCACTTCATTATTCGCAAAACATTGCTGAATTGAACCTGACTTTTCAAATTCAACGCCTACCGCTTTCTTTCCTTCTGCACCAGTTTCTTCTAATAAAACTCGATGAACCGTCACCCTCTTCATTAGGGTGAAGTTTTTGCGTTTTTTAGCACGGCTTAAGTATGCATTAGAGGTCGAAGCGCGTACGCCTTTGTCGACGGTCATATGCATTGGGCCAAAGCCCTCTTGCTGATAACCGTTGTAATCTTTTGTTTCTGGGTAGCCAGCTTCTTTGCCTGCATCAATAAAAGCTTGGTACAGCGGGTTGAGCTTCATATCGTTGCCGTTACATGTGCCGACTGGACCGTGATCACCCCGATATTCATCAGCACCACCAATCCAAGACTCTGCTTTACGGAAATAAGGCAAACACGACTGATAATTCCAGCCTTTCGCGCCTTCCTCTTCCCACTGGTCAAAGTCACAAGCGTGTCCGCGAACGTAAACCATGCCGTTGATAGATGAGCTACCGCCCAGAACTTTTCCGCGAGGACAATGAAGTTGGCGACCATCCAACCCTTGCTCTTCAACCGTCTCAAACTGCCACGCGTATTTTTCAGTGTTCATCGGGTAAGAAAGCGCTGTTGGCATTTGGATAAAAATACTTTTATCCGACCCACCCGCTTCGAGTAATAGGACCGAATTTTGACCACTTTCACTTAAGCGATCCGCTAACACACAGCCGGCCGAACCCGCACCGACGATGATGTAATCGTAGTGTTGTTGCATTTTTATTCTCCTAGGAGTTAATACTCATCACCGTAGATAAGTGAACGAAATTAGCGTAGGAAAAATGCTTGAGAACAAGGCGGAAATTTTGATAAGTAGTTAACCTACAATCAAAATTGACAACGTAGTTATCGAGCATTTTAACAAGCTAAAGTGGTCAGTTATCTACTATGAGTAGTATCATTTGTAAGGGCTTTCGAAGTCGCTTAGCTGAACCAGAACACTCTTCGTTTGTGTGTAATGTTTAAGGGTTTCGACTCCGTTTTCACGGCCAACACCTGATTGCTTGTAGCCGCCAACTGGCATTTCCGCAGGTGAGTCACCCCATGTGTTCACCCAACAAATACCCGCTTGAACTTGATGGATCACACGGTGCGCACGAGATAGGTTTTGAGTAAATACACCTGCCGCTAAGCCATAATCGGTGCCATTTGCACGCGCAATCACTTCCGACTCATCGCGGAATTTCAGAACTGACATTACCGGGCCAAAGATTTCTTGTTGAACGTGGCTCATGTCATCATCGCAATCGACAAATACGGTTGGAGCAACAAAGTTACCATTAGCTAGGCCATTGTCTGTTACTTTGTAGCCGCCAGTCAGTAACGTCGCGCCACTCGCTTTCGCGGCTTCAATCGCTCCTAGAACTTTCGATTCATGATCTTTAGAGATTAGCGCGCCAATTTGCGTGTTCTCATCAAGCGGATCGCCGACGACTAACAACTCGGTTCGGGCTTTAAGCTGTGCGATAAAGTCGTCATAAATACCTTCATGGACAAATACACGTGTACCGTGCGTACAAACCTCACCTTGGGTGTAGAAGTTCGCCACCATGGCCGCAGAAACGGCATCGTTTAACTTCGCATCATCAAAAATAATCAGTGGAGACTTACCACCAAGCTCCATCGTTACTTGTTTTAGTGTCTTAGCGCTGTCACTCATGACGACTTTACCGGTGCCTGACTCACCTGTGAATGACACTTTTGCGATATCAGGATGCGCCGTTAGCATCTGTCCTACTCGGTAATCCCCTTGCACGACATTAAATACGCCATCTGGCATGCCCGCTTCTGAATAAATTTCGGCGAGCTTAAGCGCCGTTAATGGTGTTTCTTCTGATGGCTTGAAGATCATTGCGTTGCCCGCAGCCAGTGCTGGCGCCGATTTCCACATCGCAATTTGAATTGGATAATTCCAAGCGCCAATACCCGCGCAAATGCCCAATGGCTCACGACGTGTATAGAAAAACTGGTCGTCGCTGAGTGGCTGCTGTTCACCTTGTAGACTTGGAGCAAGGCCAGCGTAGTACTCAAGAACATCGGCACCTGTTGTGACATCAACCGCGATAGCTTCTTGAATGGGCTTACCAGTATCTGCCACTTCCAATGCAGCCAACTCGTCATTACGCTCACGTAAAATGGCAACGGCTTTGTGTAAAATACGGCTGCGCTCAATCGCAGTCATCGCCGACCATGCAGCAAAACCTTTTTTTGCCGATTCAATCGCTGCTTGAAGATCGTCTTGGTTCGCTTGTTTAATGTTGGCCAATGGCTCACCATTCGCCGGATTGTAAGTGGTGAAGTGTTCATCTGAACACCCGTCGTACATCGCACCATTGATATAGTGTGCTTTCATTTCCATTTTGAAGACCTGTAACTTTTATATTTTTTCAGAATAAAACGTAAGTTGTTTTTCGAGATAATCGTTGATGATGATTCTCGCTCTTTCTGCATCAATGCCTTGCGGGTTGAGCGTTCCGCGCAGCCAAATTCCATCAATAAGTGATGCAATACCATGAGCAACCAATTCAGCCTGCTCTGCATTTAATAATGCTTTGAGTTCTTTTCTTAGGTGGGACAATAGACGTCGTTCGTTGACACGCTGCAAACGCTTGAGCTGCTCGTCATGCATTGAGTACGACCAAAACGCCAGCCAAGTCTTAGCAACTTGGTTTTCTGCCTGATAGCCGACAAAGTTACCATCAATGATGGCGTTAATTCTTTGGTGATGAGCATCACTTGGCAGCTCACGTAACTTCTGTGTGATAGTGGACGAAAGCTGACGCAAGATTTCTCGCATCGTTTCCTCCAGCAATCCGTGCTTACCACCGAAATAGTGGTTGATAATCCCCGTTGATACACCGGCTTCTTTGCTGATTAACGAAATACTCGCCGCGTGTAAACCGACTCTATCAATCACTGACATTGTCGCTTTCACAAGCTGCGGTTTTCTGATTTCAGGCATCCCCACCTTTGGCATTTTGCGTCCCTGTTATTTTTAATTGAACGGTTAGTTAAATATAAAATGCCTGAAAATTAATTCGAACTCAAATTATTTTTAAAGAAAAATGTTAGTAAAAAAGGATGAAAAGTTGAGGGTGTACGAAAAATCGCTCGGTAAGAACTTGTCGGGATAACTAGATTTCAGTTTAAGAACAAACAAACAAGAAAAACAAAATCAAACGCTTAACTCTTTCTCTATTTTTAAAACGATGATGAACGAGTTGATTTTTGAACAACAAAAATCTGTGCCACAAAAATTTTATATCGACCACTAATCATTTCACCTGTACATGGTTTGTTTGTACAAAGAATAGACACACTAGTTTGTTATAGTTTTGTAGACACAAGTGGCATTCGCACTTTGAAGGTGAAGGAGGCAAAAAGAGAGGTTATATTGAACGCCATGAATATGCGATTCGATATCCTTAAGCCATTTTTAAGTAATATCGCCAAGTGACTTTAAGATGTTAGATTCAGCGTTTTATATTCGAAGCAAGGATCTCAAAGTCACTTGGCTATCAAAGTAAATGGGAGGGATAAGTTCAGATTCATCGTGCGATGAGCCTGAACTTTTGATTTCTGTTACGCTAGCGAGCGACCTTTCACGCAGTTGCGTCCGTTCGCTTTCGCTTGATAAAGCAATTTATCGGCCTGATCGCAAAGTGATTTAAAACTCATCTCATTATCTTCAGTGGTAACGACTCCAAAACTACAGGTCACTCTCACTTCTTCTTTCTGTTCCGTAACAAAGCCATGTAGGGATAAAGCGCTACGTAAACGTTCTGCAGTAATAAGGGCGTTTTTATGGTCTGTATTGGGCATAACAACAACAAACTCTTCCCCACCAAAGCGAGCAACAATGTCGTTCTCACGTACAGTTTCCTCCAACACTTTGGCAACGCCCGTTAGTACGGTATCTCCAAACACATGCCCATAGGTATCATTTACCTGCTTGAAATAATCCACATCGATTAACGCTAAAGTTACTGGCCCCGATTGTGGTTTATTTGGCACCATTTTCTGTTTATCGAGTTTGCTATCTACCCATTTATTTAAAGCTAGATAACCGTACTTAACTTGCTCGACTTGCTCAAAAACAAAGTGTTGTATCTTTTCTTGCTTAGATTGAGGTACCGGTTTCTCTTTTCGCTCACGCCTCACTTCTACTGGCTTAGTGAACCAGTCCTCTAAAAAACGGCGATTGAACAACCCTGTCAATGTGTCTGTCTTTGCGAGGCGACGCATTCTCAAACGCGAGCGATTGACGACGAGAAATACTACCGCCATCAAAAATAGAACACCGATGAGCGCAAGTAGCGCTTCACCCAATAAGTAAAAAGTACGACGGTTATTTTCTAGCTCCATACGCTGCAACACATTGTTCCAGTTGAGATCTTCGTTCTCATATTCAAGTCGTTCCAATTCAAATAACGTCTGCTGGCGCTCAAGATTTTCAACTTCTCTTTGATTACTAAATTGGATAAATTTATCGTGATAGTTACCGTAAGTTTCGAATGCTAGTTTAAAGTCATTGCTCCCCGCATAGGCTATAGCGGCGACTTTTAGTAGCTCCATTTGCTGTTGCTTGACGTATCGACTCTCTATAATCTCCGGCAGCATTGGCGCGATCATCGCTAAAAGTATTTCAAATTGCTGCTGCTCTAACATATATTCGGCTTGTAACAACTTAAATGTTGCCAAATACGCGCTAGACGTTTCTCTGTACTGTAAATTCTCCGCCAGCTTCAAGTGGTTAACCATCTTCTTTTCTTGATTCGTCTCGCGATATAAAGCTGCAAGTTCAAGGTTAACTCGAAATCTAAAGCGTCCATCACCGATAATTTGAGCCAGCTTTAACGCTCGCTGATATGACGCTATCGCCTCTTCGTATTGGAACTGTGCTTTATGAAGTTTCGCTATCGTCAAAACGCTCAACAACTCATTGAACGACATACGCCTATCCCTAAAATAGCGATATGCTTGTTCCAAAAGCGCCTCAGATCGGTCGTAACCCTGAATTTTGACAAGTACGTCACCTAGCTCTAGTGCTGCACGTTCGACCAGCCCGTGAACACCTGAAGATTCAGCCACATCCATGGACGACATAAGTGCAGCATAGGATTTTTTAAACTCACCTTGCTCATCGTAATAGCGTCCTTTTAGCAACAGGATTTCTGATTCAAGTTGCTTATCACCATTCTCACGCGATGTTTCCAACAAGCTATCCAACGCAGAAAGCGCGGTATCGATATCGCTCTTTCCAACCATAGTTCGCATCTGAATCAACTTAAACAGGAGATACTCATGGCTCTGTGGACGCACAAGCTCCAATCCTTTTTGAACGACACTCTGACTCTCTTCTACGCGCCCTAGCAGCTCTAAAACCGTGGCCTTGGCAAGCCAGTAACGCACCAACAGCGCTGTTGGTTGGTTTTGTAGTAAAGACTCTTCTTCTAACGCTTCAATCAAAGCTAAAGAACTCTGAGGTAATGCGTAAATTTGATTTTCGATGCCTTCTAACGACTGTAAAAACTTACCTTCCTGTTCCACCTTTTCTGTGGAGGCCTGAACAGAAAAACACAGACACCCCAATAATAGCGGCATCGTCCTAAGCGAATGAAATAGTGACATTATTGCTCTTCCCTAATGGGTAGTTACTTCAGTGTAATTGAGAATTCTGATTATTTATTATTAAGACAACTGAAGGTTATTCAGTCAGCCTCATATTCCCATGTATTTTGCGCTGAATAATAAATCACCATCTTTAGATGCCGAAATAGTTTTCGGTTACAATATGACCAATAAGAATGTTTTTTACACACCAAGAATGACGATCTCGTTAGTGAGACAAAAGATCGTCTTAGTTGTGAGTTAATACATTTACATGACAAGCAATATAGAACTAACCATTCACATTAGAAATAGAATCAATTTTTATACCGTTCGATGAGATAGCAGTCGACCATGCATCCAATACATTTTTCAGATAGAAGCAATAAAAGAAAGAAGAAAGTGGAAGGAAGCGGACAATCAAACTCGCTCCCCTTTTTTATGTTGCAGAGGGGGTTACATTCGCATTCCGCCATCGACTTCGAACACTCGTCCGGTCACGAATTCGTTGGTTAACACGTATTTTATGGTCGATGAAATTTCATCCGCCAAACCTAAACGTCCAACCGGAATCATTCCGATTAAACGTTCCATCGCTTCAGGTTTTATTTGGTCTGTCATGGCAGTTTTGATGACACCCGGAGCAATCGCCACTGAGCGAATTCCGAAACGCCCTAACTCTTTCGCCCACACCGTTGCCATGGTGGCTACCGCCGCTTTAGATGCTGAATAGTTGGTTTGACCAATATTCCCGGCACGCGCAACGCTGGATATGTTGATCAGAACCCCTTTGCTATCGGTGTTCAGCATTACCTTGCTCGCTTCACGGCCACACAGGAAAGTGCCTGTTACATTCACATCTAGAACAGACTGAAATTGTTCCAGCGACATCGTGTTAACCTGACCATCTTTGACTTTAATGAACATACCATCACGCATAATACCTGCGTTATTGATAACGCCATTGAGCTGCTTGAAATCTGCCTCAATTTGCTCAAAAGCAGTGCACACCTGCTGTTCGTCAGTCACGTTCGTCACATAAAAACGAGCGGTAACGCCGAGAGATTCACATTCCGCTTTCGTTTCAGCCAGTTGCTCTGAATTGAGGTCGATAAGCGCAAGATGAACGCCATTTTCCGCCAGTGACAGTGCCATTTGTTTACCCAGCCCCTGCCCTGCCCCCGTGATCGCAATGACCTTATTTGCTAACTCCATAAGCGCTCCTTAGGCCTGATTTTGCTTTTGGTAGAACTCAAACAAGCTTGAAAAATCTTTTTGCCCGTTGCCCTGACCGTTGTGAAAATTAAACAGATTACGAGCCAAGCTGCCCATTGGCGTTGATGTTTGACTGGCAACCGCCGCTTCCATCGCAAGACCCAGATCTTTAGCCATTAACTGGCTCATAAAGCCGCCTTGATAACCATTGCTTGCAGGCGTATTTTCCATCACACCTGGACAAGGGTTATAAAGCTCTAGCGCCCAGTTACGCCCTGAACTTTGCAACATGATGTCGGAAAGCACTTTGGGATCGAGTCCGTTTTCCATCCCTAAATTTAGTGCTTCACAGGTGCCGCTCATCAAAATGCCCAACATCATGTTATTGCAGATCTTCGCGACCTGACCAGCTCCAACATCGCCCGCATGGAAGATGTTTTTACCCATGTGGCTAAGCACCGCTTTGGCTTGAACAAAGTTCTCTTGCGAGCCGCCAACAATGAAAGTTAACGTACCTGCTGCTGCGCCCGCAACGCCACCAGATACTGGTGCATCAACAAAACTTATACCAAGTTGCGATGCTTTTTCGCCAACCAAACGAGCAGTCGCAGGATCGATGGTGGATGAATCAATCAGCAAGGTGCCTGATTCGACGCTATCTAATATGCCATCTTGACCAAGATAAACGCTTTGAACGTGTTGGCTCGCTGGCAGCATAGTGACAACCACATCAACACCTTGTACTGCCTGCTGAACGGAATCGGCACTTGAAGCGCCCAATGCGGTCAACTCCTCAACTGCGTTTGGGTTCAAATCAAATACTTCGACGTTCAAGCCCGCTTTAAGTAGATTCTTAGCCATAGGCGCACCCATGTTACCAAGGCCAATAAATGCAATTTTGTCCATATCGTATTTCTTCCTTGTACTAAAGTGCCGCTATAGCTACCGACGATGCGGTCAGTGGGTATTCTGCTGAGTCAATTGGCGAGAAGAAGCGCTCCAAAACTTGTGGCGTTACGTCAGAAACCGTGCGATGTTGCCAAGTCGGTTGATTGGTTTTATCAATAATCAGCGCACGAACCCCTTCTCTAAAATCACCTTCTAAGCCACAACGTAGTGTTAGGTTAAATTCCATATCAAAACACGCTTTCAAAGAGAGGTTTTGATACTGCGTTAACTGCTGATAAGTGATACTGAGCGACAACGGACTGCCATAGTTCAGTGACTTCTGCGCATTGACGAACCACTTGTTATCAACGTTAGCACGGCTGATTGCATCAACAATTGACGCTAAGTCACCCGAACATAACTGCTCAATCAATTCCGCATAGGGCATCAACATCCCTTCGGTTGGCTCGTCCACGTGTACCGAACGCAGCGTAGTGGCGATTTTTTCGTTGATGTTCGCTTCACCTTTCCAACTTACCGATGCAAGCAGATCCAGCAGCACTTGCTTGTTTTCTGGCTGTGCAATCCATTGGCTTAACCCCAACGCTTTCATATCTGTTGCGTTAATTTGACAAGCCGTCAAACTTAAGAACAGTGCCAAATGTTTTGGCAACTGGTTCAGGAAGTACGTCGCGCCTACATCTGGGTAAAGGCCAATTTTAATCTCTGGCATTGCAAAGCGTGTGGTGGTTTCTGCTACGCGATGGCTGGCACCCATAAACAGGCCAACTCCCCCGCCCATCAAATAACCATGTCCCCACGCGATGATCGGTTTTGGATAAGTATGAATAAGATGGTCACAGCGATATTCGAGGTCAAAGAAGGTTTCCATCGCTGAAAACGCAGAATCAAAGTCTTGCTCTTTGTTTTCAAGTGCACGGTAGATCGCTTGAATATCACCACCAGCACAAAACGCTTTTTCACCTTGAGCATGCAAGAATACCGCGATGACGCTGTCGTCCGTTTGCCATTCATTAAGCTGTTTGTACAACTTCTCAATCATCACGTAACTCAACGCGTTGAGAGCTGCTGGGTTATCAAGCTCTAGCACACCAATAACAGAGCCATCAGCGCACTTAAGCTTTGAAACATTTACTGTACCTGTCATTTGGCCTCCGCTAGCTGTTTGTCCATTGTGGCTTGCGCTTTTGCAAAAACGCATTCACACCCTCAGTCTGATCTTGTGTATTGAACAGCTGTAAAAACAGTTCACGCTCCAAAACCAATCCAGCTGCATGAGTTTGGCTGCGTCGACCTTGAATGAGCGTTTTGCACGCAGACACAGATTTCGGTGATTGACCTGCAACACGCTGTGCTAGCTCCATAGCCGCTTCGAGTGCTTGACCTTTCGCCACCACCTCTTCGACTAACCCAATTTTTTCCGCTCGCTCGGCCGTCACACGCTCGCCACACAGGATCATACGCTTCGCCCAACCTTCACCTACCAACGCGGTCAGGTTTTGCGTCCCACCCGCACACGGCAACAAACCTACCGATGCTTCAGGAAGTGCCATTTGTACTTGTTCTTCTGCGATACGAATGTCACACGCCATCGCCACTTCCAGACCGCCGCCCATCGCATAGCCATTAATCGCTGCGATAGAAACCCCATCGAATGCAGACAGCGCTTCAAACGCTTCACCAAATGCGAACGCCATGTCTGCTGCTTGTGATTTATCACCCGATGCAAAGTTATTAAGATCTGCTCCAGCAGAAAAGAACTTCTCGCCTTCGCCTGTTAAAACCAACGCATAAATAGAGCGATCATTGCTAAGTTCAATCGCCAACTCTTTTAGCTGATTCAAAGACTCAAGCGTCCAAGTGTTCGCTGGCGGATTACTAATCGTGAGCTTGGCAATATGCGCTTCGCGCTCTAATTTCATTTGTGCCGTCATAATCTTTCAGTCCTTTTTAATTTCTTTAGGTAAGGCTGTGTCTCGCTGACTAAAGCAGCTCAACGCCTTCCGTTAGTAATCGTCTTGCGACGATCAGACGCATGATTTCGTTGGTACCTTCAAGAATTTGGTGAACACGAACGTCTCGGAAATGGCGCTCGACTGGATATTCTTTGATGTAGCCATAACCACCGTGAATTTGCAGCGCCTGATCGCAGACTTTAAAGCCCACATCAGTAGCAAAGCGTTTTGCCATGGCACAGTACGCACTTTTTTCTGCGTGCTGGGCATCGAGTTTAGCGGCAGCGAGTCGCACCATTTGACGCGCAGCGACCAGCTCAGTCGCCATATCAGCAAGCTTGAACTGCAACGCTTGAAATTGCGCCAGTGAACGGCCGAACTGTTTGCGTTCGTTCATGTATTGCTTGGCTTCGTTCAGTGCTTGTTGCGCAGTACCGACGGAACACGTGGCGATATTGATTCGACCGCCATCCAGACCAAGCATGGCGAACTTAAAGCCTTCTCCCTCTTCACCCAACAGATAGTCAGCCGGAATGCGGACATTTTCGAAGGTAATCATGCGAGTTGGCTGGCAGTTCCAACCCATTTTGGCTTCTTTTTTACCGTAGCTAATGCCTTCGCAATCAGCAGGAACAACGAATGCAGAAACGCCACTCGCTCCTTCACCACAGGAACGCGCCATCACGACTAATACATCTGTATCACCGGCACCCGAGATAAACACTTTTGCGCCATTGAGAACAAACTCATCGCCATCACGCACTGCGCTAGTCGTTAGAGAAGCGGCGTCAGAGCCGGCATTAGGTTCGGTTAAACAGTAGGAAGCGAGCTTTTCACCCGAAATTAGATCCGCGCTAAATTGCTGCGCCACTTCGGCTTTGGCAAAGCTGGTGATCATCCACGTCGCCATGTTGTGAATGGTCATAAACGCAGTAGTCGCGGTACAACCCATAGCCAACTGCTCGAAAATGATCGCCGCATCCAAACGAGATAACCCCAAGCCACCGTGCTCTGGTGGCGTGTAGATACTCAAAAAGCCCAGCTCACCCGCCTGACGCAGTACATCTTTAGGGAAGTGATGGTTTTCATCCCACTCGGCCGCGTGCGGCGCTAACATTTGGTCTGCAAACTGCTTTGCTACTTCGGCAAACGCGAGTTGATCTTCGTTTAATTCAAAATCCATCTTGAAGTCCTAAGGTCTAATTCGTTGCATTTGTATCCGAGCCAAGCCCTCTAAAAGGATGAAGGGCTTGGCTAGAGGTGTCGCTAATCCAGTAATTAGCTAAGTTGAATAGTCATGTTTGGACCGCTTGGAATGTCATCTTCAAACCAACGCGCGGTGACAGTTTTCGTCTCGGTGTAGAAGCGAACCGCTTGTTTACCGTAAGCATGCAGGTCGCCGTAGAAGCTGCCTTTCCACCCAGTAAATGAGAAAAATGGCAATGGCACCGGAATCGGCACGTTGATGCCTACGTTACCTACTTCGATATTGTGTTGATACTTTCTCGCGGCAGCGCCGTTCGCCGTAAAAATAGACGTACCATTACCAAAGCGGTTTGCATTGATCAGTTCAATCGCTTCATCTAGGTCATCCACTTCCATAGTTAACAGCACAGGCCCGAAAATTTCTTCCTGATAAATCGACATGTCTGTGGTCACGTTGGTAAACAGTGTTGGCCCCACCCAGTTACCGTTCGGAAAGCCAGGCACTTGGCAGTCTGTCCCGTCCAGAACACAATTCGCGCCTGACGCTTTGCCTTCATTAATCAGATTCACCACTCGCTGCTTCGCTTGAGGGCTAATCAGCGGACCATAACCAGCGGTTTCATCATCCCACGCGCCAGGCTGAACCTGAGCTAACGCCTCTTTAAGCTCTGGAATCCATTCTTTGGTTTCGCCGACAAATACGGCAACCGAAATAGCCATACAGCGTTGGCCTGCAGCACCAACTGACGCGCCAACTAGGTTATTGATGACTTGCTGTTTGTTTGCATCCGGCATGATGACCATGTGGTTCTTAGCACCTGCAAATGACTGCACGCGTTTCAGGTTGTCTGTACCTGTTTTGTAGATGTACTCACCAACGGGCACAGAGCCAACAAAAGAGATCGCACGAACAACTGGATCAGTCAGAATGCGGTCGACTTGCTCTTTGGTCCCGTGAACAACTTGCAATACGCCTTTTGGTGCGCCAGCTTGTTCAAACAGCTCCGCCAGTTTCATTGCCGTTAGTGGCACTTGCTCTGACGGCTTCAAAACAAAGGTGTTGCCACAAGCGATCGCCATCGGGAACATCCACAATGGGATCATCGCAGGGAAGTTAAACGGTGTAATGCCAGCACAAACGCCGAGCGGTTGAATGTAAGAGTAACCATCAATATTGGTCGCGACGTTCTCAACCGTTTCGCCCATCATTGAGCTACAAATGTTTGCAGCTTGCTCTACCACTTCAATTCCGCGCCAAATGTCACCCCTTGCATCCGCGAGGGTTTTGCCTGTCTCACTTGAAAGCAGTATCGCCAACTCATCGTGTTGCTCTTTTAACAGATGTTGGTAGCGCAACATCAATCTAGCACGCTCCGGCGCTGCAACTTCTTTCCAGCGTTTGAACGTTTCTGTTGCGCTGGCAATCGCCGCATTCATTTCCGATTCCGTGGCACAAGGTACTTGTGCAATCACTTCGTTGGTTGCCGGGTTGGTTACATCTAGCCATTGTTTTGAATCGGAGATGGCAAATTCACCACCGATATACTGCTTTACTTGTTCTGTCATGATGACATCCTTGTATTTTTCAGCTTGTTACTGACTACTGTTATGTAAGTGAAACTTTGTTGAGAGTGATTTAGCAGATTTCAATCGCGATAGCGGTAGCTTCGCCGCCGCCAATACAAAGCGATGCAACGCCACGCTTACCACCAGTTTGTTTTAGCGCATGAATCAAAGTGACAAGGATTCGATTGCCACTTGCGCCTATTGGATGCCCCAGCGCACAAGCCCCTCCGCGAGGGTTCACTTTGCTCTCGTTCAGTTCGAGAGCTTTCACCGCGTATTGAGTCACGACAGCAAAAGCTTCATTGATTTCCCAAAGGTCCACGTCTGATTTGTCCCAGCCCGTTTTTTCCAGCAGCGATTCAATCGCGAAGACTGGTGCGATGGTGAACTCATCAGGCTGTCTTGCATGCGTGCTGTACGCGACAATTTTGGCTAGAGGCTGAAGGTTTTCCTGACGACCAAACTCACTATCGACTAAGATCATTGCCGACGCACCATCCGAAATGGAACTAGAGTTTGCTGCGGTTACGCCGCCATCTTTGGCAAACGCAGGGCGTAAGGTAGGAATTTTAGTGACGTCGAGTTTGCTCGGTTGCTCATCATCTACAACCAAGGTTTCGCCGCGTCGACTTTTTACGTTAACGGGCACGATCTCTTCTTTGAACAAACCTTGTTCGATTGCTTGCTGCGCACGAGTAACCGACTGCTGCGCCCAGGCATCCATACTTTCACGGCTGAACTGATACTTTTGCGCCGTCTGTTCTGCAAAGACACCCATCAGCTCGCCTTGGTAGGCATCCTGCAAACCGTCATAAAACATGTGATCAAGCACTTGCTCGTGACCTAAACGGAAACCATCACGCGCTTTCTTTAATAGATAAGGAGAAGACGACATGTTTTCCATGCCACCAGCGATGACAGCATGCGCATTACCAGATTGAATAAGGTCATATGCCAGCATCACGGTTTTCATACCCGATCCACAAACTTTGTTCAGTGTCGTACAACCAATCGATTGTGGCATTTCAGCTTTAAGGCTTGCTTGTCTTGCAGGCGCTTGCCCCACACCGGCGGGTAAAACGCACCCCATCAACACTTCGTCTATTTTGTGCACATCGAGTTGGCTTTCGGCTAGCGCCCCTTGAATGGCTTTCGCACCGAGTTCCGTGACATCTGTTGAAGCTAATGCACCTTGAAAAGAGCCGATAGGCGTTCGCTTAGCGGCAACAATCCATGTTTCATTTTTCATTCCATTAACCTTTTGTTGACGTTTACGTCATAACTATACTAACATTTACGTCAACGTCAAGTTTGAGGTTATTGTTTGTTCGAGTGATTCTTTGATTTCGAGTAAATGCGAGTGATATCAAGGCTCAAGAGTGGATGTTGTTTGTTTACTTTAACGTTAACGAATTGTATATTCATGTAAATGTTATACGAAAGTCGTAAGGTTAAGGAATGAACACATTTAAGATCAGCGAGCTCGCGAAAGAGTTCGACATTACTACTCGAAGCATTCGCTTCTACGAAGATTTAGGTCTCCTAACTCCAGAACGTAAAGGCAACACTCGAATCTACAATGGTCGTGATCGAATTCGACTAAAACTGATTTTGCGAGGTAAGCGATTGGGCTTTTCTCTTGCAGATATCAAAGAGTTATTTGAACTCTACGATACCGATCAAAGTACTGAGCAGTTGAACTATATGATTCGGTTGATCGAAGAGAAGAAGGCAGCATTGCAACAGCAAGCAAACGACATTCAAGCGGTAATGATGGAGTTAAATGCTGCGCAGTTGCGATGCCAAAACACACTGAGATCCATGAAAGGCGAAAAAGTCACCTAACACCTCAACTCTGGGATGTAGGTGACGTAAAGGCAAGGACACGCAATGAAATCTACCTACTCTTCCCTGAACTTTGTTTATGACGAAAATACCGATTTGCTTCGCGAGCAAATCAATAGTTTTGCTGCAAGAGAAATTGCGCCGCTAGCGCAATCTATCGACCAAACTAACGACTTTCCAAACCATCTTTGGTCCAAATTAGGTGACATGGGTCTTTTAGGTGTGACCACCAGCGAAGAGTTTGGTGGTGCAGGCATGGGCTATCTCGCCCACGTTATCGCTATGGAAGAAATCAGCCGAGCATCCGCTTCGGTTGCGTTAAGTTACGGCGCTCACTCCAACCTTTGTGTCAACCAAATCCACCGCAACGGCACACAAGCACAAAAAGAGAAATACCTACCTAAGCTCATCTCCGGTGAACATATCGGCGCCCTTGCTATGAGTGAACCCGGCGCCGGCTCTGATGTGGTCTCTATGCAGCTTAAAGCCGAACGTAAAGGCGATATTTTCCTATTAAATGGCAACAAAATGTGGATCACCAACGGCCCTGATGCACACACCTATGTTGTCTACGCAAAAACAGACCCAAGCCAGCACTCCAAAGGCATCACGGCGTTTATTGTGGAACGCGGATTCCCTGGATTTACTCAAGCACAAAAACTCGACAAGTTGGGCATGCGCGGCTCGAATACGTGTGAGCTGGTCTTCCAAAACTGCGAAGTCCCTGCGGAGAATATTCTCGGCGAAGAAAACCAAGGCGTGAAAGTATTGATGAGCGGCCTCGACTACGAACGTGTGGTGCTTGCAGGCGGCCCACTTGGCATCATGCAGGCGTGTATGGATATCGTTGTGCCTTACATTCACGACCGTAAACAGTTCGGTAAATCCATCGGTGAATTCCAGCTAGTTCAAGCAAAAATCGCCGATATGTACACACAAATGAATGCCGCTAAAGCGTATGTTTACGCCGTCGCTGCCGCTTGTGATCGCGGTGAAACCACACGTAAAGATTCTGCTGGCGCGATCCTCTACAGCGCAGAGCTGGCAACCAAGATGGCACTGGATGCGATTCAACTACTTGGCGGTAACGGCTACATCAACGAGTTTGATACGGGCCGTTTGTTGCGAGATGCCAAGCTGTATGAAATCGGTGCGGGCACTTCAGAAATTCGCCGCATGCTTATTGGTCGCGAATTGTTTAACGAAAGCGCCTAATCAACATACCTAGGCGTTCTGAATCTAAATAAATTCCTTATTCAACCTAAATCTTATTCAACATAGATAAAGGCGGGTGGTGTCACCCGTCTACCGAATGGAGATCGGCTATTTATGGCTTGTTTGACGACCAATATTAATACCCATTCAGAGCAGTATCAGGAAAACTACCGCTCTATGGCGTCGCTCGTGGATCAACTCTATACCGTGACTGCGCAAATCGAAGATGGTGGCGGCGAGAAAGCACGTGAGCATCAGCAGAAGAAAGGCAAACTTCCGGTACGTGAGCGCATTCTTGCCCTCCTCGATCCCGGTTCATCCTTCTTAGAAATTGGCCAGTTCGCGGGTTGGGATGTGTATCCAGATTACGTTCCATGTGCTGGAGTGGTTGCCGGTGTGGGTGTAATTGACGGCACTGAGTGCATGATCGTCGCGAACGACGTGACGGTAAAAGGCGGCAGTTACTACCCACTCACCGTGAAAAAGCACTTAAGAGCACAAGAAATTGCAGAAAAATGCCAACTGCCGTGTGTTTACTTAGTCGATTCTGGCGGCGCTAACCTACCCCGCCAAGATGAGGTCTTCCCAGACAAAGACCACTTCGGTCGTATTTTCTATAACCAAGCCCGAATGTCAGCCAAGGGTATCCCGCAAATCGCTGTGGTCATGGGGCTATGTACCGCTGGCGGCGCTTATGTTCCTGCGATGTGTGATGTTTCCATCATAGTCAAAGAACAAGGCACGATTTTCTTGGCAGGTCCACCTCTTGTAAAAGCAGCGACAGGTGAAGAAGTCAGCGCGGAAGATCTTGGTGGCGCAGACGTTCATTGTCGCACCTCTGGTGTGGCGGACTATTACGCAGAAAATGATCACCACGCGTTAGAGTTGGCAAGACAAGCCGTTTCTCAAATTAACCACTTGAAACCCGTCCAACTCAAGCAAAAAACGCCACTGGAGCCGCGTTTTCCTGCCCAAGAGCTGTACGGCATCGTCGGAACCGATCTCAAAAAGCCGTTTGATGTTAAAGAGGTCATTGCCCGAATTGTTGATGATTCCCAGTTCGATGAATTTAAAGCCTTGTTCGGCGAAACCTTGGTCTGTGGCTTTGCCCATATTCACGGTATGCCGATTGGCATTGTCGCTAACAACGGCATTCTATTTTCGGAATCAGCACAAAAAGGCGCGCATTTTATTGAGCTGTGCGCACAACGCAAAATTCCTCTGCTCTTCTTGCAGAACATCACGGGCTTTATGGTCGGTCAGAAGTACGAAGCCGAAGGCATCGCCAAACATGGTGCGAAAATGGTAACTGCTGTTGCGTGTGCAGACGTGCCGAAGTTTACCGTGGTTATTGGTGGATCGTATGGCGCAGGGAACTACGGCATGTGTGGCCGCGCTTATGATCCAACCATGATGTGGATGTGGCCAAACGCACGCATCTCCGTAATGGGTGGAGAGCAAGCGGCTGGCGTGATGGCGCAAGTGACCCGCGATATCAAAACTCGCAAAGGTGAAAGCTGGAGCGTAGAGGAAGAAGAAGCGTTCAAACGTCCAATTGCGGAGCAATATCAGACTCAAAGTCACGCTTATTACGCCAGTGCTCGTTTGTGGGACGACGGCATTATTGACCCTGCGAAAACCCGTGATGTTGTCGGCATTGCTCTGTCTGCTGCGCTTAATGCGCCAATACCAGACAGCAAATTTGGCATCTTCCGTATGTAGCCGGATGCAAGGCAAACCTTAACTCCTCGCGAATACCGATGTTTATACAAGTAACGGTTAGCGAGCATTGGAATAGAGACTGAAATGTCAGACAAAGGAAGTCACATGACCGGACTACTGCTTGAAAAAGACAGCAATGGCGTTGCTTGGTTGAGCCTCAATCGACCAGAGAAACACAACGCGTTTAATGATGAATTAATTGCTTCACTTATCGAAACCTTGGAAAAACTTGAGAGAGACGACTCTCTACGTGCATTGGTACTAACGGCGCAAGGGAAACACTTTTCTGCGGGTGCGGATCTTGGCTGGATGCAGTCAATGGCCACCAAAACCGAGAGTGAAAACCTGCAAGATGCACAGCAACTAGCAAAACTTTTGCATACGCTGGATACCTTTAGCAAACCGACTATTGCTATGGTGCATGGCGCTGCATTTGGCGGCGCACTTGGGCTTATCTGCTGCTGCGATATCGCTATTGGTACACCTGAAAGCCGCTTCTGTTTGAGTGAAGTGAAGCTCGGTTTGTTACCCGCCACCATCGGACCTTACGTAATCCGAGCGATTGGACAACGACAAAGCCGACGCTACTTTTTAACCGCGGAACTGATTGATGCCGAAACCGCGCTATCGATGAGTATTCTTCATCAGATAGACGCTCAACCACGTGAAGCCGTCAATCGCACCATTGATCACCTGCTCAACAACGGTCCACAAGCCATGCAGGCTGCAAAAGCACTTTGTTTACGCTGTGATAACCAACCTATCGATCATTCATTAATTGAATACACCAGCCAAGCTATTGCAACCGCTCGCGTGTCCAGTGAAGGACAAGAAGGACTAGCTGCATTTTTTGAAAAGCGCGCCGCCAATTGGAGGAATCATGTTTAAAAGAATACTGATCGCAAACCGCGGTGAAATTGCCTGCCGAATCATTAAAACCGCAAAAAGCATGGCTATCGAGACGGTAGCCGTCTATTCCGAAGCGGATCGCAGCAGCTTACATGTTAAACAAGCGGATTTCGCTGAATTCATTGGCCCCGCTCCTGCGAGTGAATCGTATCTCTATATCGATGCGATTATCGGCGCTGCGAAAAAATGGCAAGCCGATGCTATCCACCCTGGGTATGGTTTTCTTTCCGAGAACCCGAAACTAGCCAAAGCGTGCAGCGAAAATGGCATTGTCTTTATTGGCCCTTCCACCAGCGCAATTGAGGCGATGGGTTCGAAGTCGCAAGCCAAAGCCATCATGTCTGAGGCGAACGTGCCCTTGGTTCCCGGCTATCACGGCACAGACAACAGCGTAGAGCACTTATTAGCGGAAGCTGAAAAAATCGGTTACCCAGTGATGCTTAAAGCAACCCAAGGGGGTGGCGGTAAAGGCATGCGAGTAGTCAATAGCGCAGCCGAAATGCCGCTGGCCATCGACGGTGCGCAGCGTGAAGCACTTTCAAGCTTTGGCGACAAGCGGCTTCTAATCGAAAAATGCATATTGCAGCCTCGCCACGTTGAAGTTCAGGTATTTGCTGACCAACATGGCAACTGTGTCTATCTTTCTGATCGCGATTGCTCCATTCAACGCCGTCACCAAAAAGTTGTGGAGGAAGCACCAGCTCCCGGTCTTAGTGATGAACTGCGTAAACAAATGGGTGAAGCTGCGGTTCAGGCCGCTCAAGCGATCGACTATGTTGGCGCGGGCACGGTGGAGTTCTTACTCGATAGCCGAGGTCAATTCTACTTCATGGAGATGAATACCCGTCTGCAAGTTGAACACCCTGTCACTGAATTGATCACCAGCGTTGATTTGGTGGAGTGGCAATTCAAAGTTGCAGCTGGCGAGCATTTACCTATTTCGCAATCTGAAATCACCCACAACGGCCATTCAATTGAGCTGCGAATTTACGCAGAAGATACAGACAATGACTTTATGCCGTCGACTGGCCGCATTGACTACTTAAAAGAACCCGTATCAGACAGTAATGTGCGCCTAGCGTGCGTACGCGTTGATAGTGGTGTTACCCAAGGCGATAGCATCAGCGAATATTACGATCCAATGATCAGCAAACTGATCGTCTGGGGGCAAACTCGTGATATCGCGCTAAAGCAGCTTAAGCAGGCGTTAACTCAATATCACGTACGTGGAGTAACGACAAACATTGGTTATCTGCACAGTATTATTTCGCAGCCAGCCTTTGCCGAGATTGAGCTCGATACAGGTTTCCTCGTAACACATCAACAAGGCATAAATGAGCAGCAAGACGTGTCGGATTCAATCTGGCTTACATTGGCGGCGGTTGCTCACCGGAATGATCTCATTTCAAAATCAGACAGCTCAACGTTACCCGCGCCAACCAGACGAGGTTTTAGACTGTCAGTTGACAACGTTTACCGATTTAACTTCACGGATGCCAATGCCAACCATCAGGTACGTTTGCAACAATCATCGCAAGATACAGGATCTCACTTCACTGTCCGATGTGGTGAGGAGCTGCATCAGGTCATCCTGCTTGAAAGTGACAACCAGATTATCGTCGATATTGATAATGTGCGTTACACCTTTAATGCACTTAGCGATGAACAAAGAACAACACTATTTTATCTTGGTCAGCAGCGTACGTTCGCTCATCAACCTAACTTTGACTCTGCAAAAGATGTAGATGATGAACTAAGTCCAACCGCACCACTCAACGGCATAATTTCAGCAGTTATGGTGGCTAAAGGTGACGAAGTGGCGACGGGCGATCTGCTTTTGGTACTCGAAGCAATGAAAATGGAATACACCATCACGGCTCCGGTCGCAGCAACAGTCGACGAATTGTTTTATCAGCACGGGGACCAAGTACAGCACGGTTCCATACTGCTGAATTTGTCTTTGATATCGGATAACGTCAGTGAAGATAAGGAGCGCGAATATGCTACCAGCGAAGGTTAATATCGTCGAAGTCGGCGCTCGTGATGGTCTGCAAAATGAAACGGCAGTGACGCTGGTTGATAAAATCCGTTTGATTAACCAACTAAGCAGCAGTGGCTTAAAGCATATTGAGGCGGGATCTTTCGTCTCTCCAAGGTGGGTGCCTCAAATGGCCGATTCCGATCAGGTGTTTGCTGGTATCTCAAAAAAGCCTGACGTGGTTTATAGCGCGCTCACACCAAATCTCGCAGGGTTAGAACGTGCGCTGGAAAGCAGTGTAAAGCGAATTGCGGTGTTTGGCTCCGCTTCAGAAACGTTCAGCCAGAAGAACATCAACTGCAGCATTACCGAAAGTCTCGCTCGATTTGAACCCGTTATCGAATTGGCGAACCAGCACAACATTCCTGTACGCGGGTACTTGTCTTGTACCATGGTGTGTCCATATGAGGGAGTAATCAAGCCAGAGCAAACTACCAAGGTCGCCAATACGTTGTTTGATATGGGATGTTATGAGATTTCGCTCGGTGATACTGTCGGTAAAGCAACGCCTAATCGCGTTATCGCCATGCTGGATTCGTTGTTAACGCTACTGCCAAAAGACGCGCTCGCAGTACATTTTCATGACACTTATGGACAAGCATTAGCCAATATCTACCAAGCCTTGTTAATGGGCATCAACACCATTGATAGCGCAGTAGCGGGGCTCGGCGGCTGCCCTTACGCGAAAGGAGCCAGTGGCAATGTTGCAACGGAAGATGTACTTTATCTGTGTGAGCAACTTGGGATTGAAACAGGCGTTGACCTTGGCGTCATCAATGAAGCGGGTTGGCAAATTTGCCGTGCGTTAGGAAAGTCTCCTGCTTCTAGGGTCGCATTGGCTCTAGGCGATCCGTATAGCTTGTAAATCATCAACAACCAATCAGGTAATGTATTTCAACGGGCATGCAGACGTACGTGCCCGTTTTTTGTTGTTACTCATAAAAACCTTAACGCTCAACGGTCTTCATCACATTAATTAGTGTCTGATTTCAGCTACAATTTAGTTTCAAACCGAACATATAAAACAGGATCAGGTAAATGCTCATAACATTTCGTTGTCGAAGCCACTCAAACGTCACAATGTTTGGTGATATTGCATTAGATATGCTCAAAATGATGGGTCACAGCGGCACGGTGCCGGGATCAATTTCCGCTCAAGATGTTCCTGACGCGCTATCAAGATTAACTTCTGCTCTATCTGCGAAAAATGCAGCTGAAGAAAACCTCCCTACTGATGTAGACGAAGAGGAAGAACAAGCAGAGCCCGCGGTAAGCCTAGGACGCAGAGCGTTTCCACTGATTGAGTTGCTAAAATCAGCAATCAAAGAAGAATGCGAAGTCATGTGGGACAACCAATAACGCCTTCAAACTGGTTTCTAGCGAGGTGAATCCATATTGTGACCGCCTCGCTATCACTACTCGAAGCCAAGATAAGGGCACCTACACCGCTTATCGCCCTATCCGTTTCTCTCCCTAGACAACTTGATTTCCCCATCAATGTGCACATCTCGTTGTGGAAACGCGATTTCAATACCGTGCTTTTCGAAAGCTTCATAGATTTCAAAACGTATGGCACTTGCGACCGATCGAATCCCGCCTTCAACCGTTGAGTTAATCCAAAAATAAGATTCGAAGATCAAAGCATTATCGCCAAAGTCTTGAAAAAACACGTCTGGAGCTGGCGAACTCAGAACTTGCGCTTGCTGCGAAGTCACCTCCGCCATTAAGGCAGCAACCTGTTTGACATCGCTCCCATACGCGACGCCGACGACGACCGAGCCACGGACTAATCTGTCGCATAACGTCCAGTTGATCACCACGTTCTCAATCAATTGACTGTTGGGAATGAGCATGTGAACGCCATCGGTTCGCCTGATTCGCGTTGAACGCGTATTTATTTGCTCGACAATGCCTTTGGCTCCCTCGACCTCTAAAAAGTCCCCAATTCGGATTGGCTTTTCACCAATCAAAATCCAGCCACTTATGAAGTTGTTAATGATGTTTTGTGCACCAAAACCGAAGCCGATAGCGATGGCACCAGACAGAAAGGCGAACGCGGTGATTGGCACATTGATCATCGAAAGTGTGGTCATAAAAATAATGGCGAGAGCGATGACAAATAATATCCGTTTAACCAAATGAATGACGTTTGGATCTTTCCCCGATGAGGACATTCTTGACGTAACGGTTTTGATTAAAATTTTGGACAACCATAAAGCGACAATCACCCATGTCGGCACCATCAATATCGCCCACAACGTGATAGGTTGTTCGTTAAAGGTAAACAGCGTTGTTTCTAAAAATGAAATGACCCGTTCGAACATAAAGTGCTCACTCTTGATTCATCGTTGCCAGCAAGCCAGAGCGCATAAGTCTTAAATTTTTAGGTCAATCGATAGCGCAAGCGACTCAATTAAGTTCTACTTATTAACTATATTGTAATCTACGTAAAACGCTTCGAGTGGTTTCCCGCTTTGGCTTCAACACGATTAAGCCATTTAAGGAGTACGTCTTTGTGTACTCAACGAGCCAATCAACCGACTGAATACGCAAGGCAAATCAGTGATAACTTTCTGATTTTTAAGCATCAAATTTTCACTTCGAATCACCTTCATTTATTATTATGCACCTTATTGCAAACAACATTGATGGAATGATTGTTATGTCAGAACTGACTCGGATGCGCTCTGGAGAAACCTATAATTGTCTGGATGAAGAACTAAAGCTGATGCGCGCCAAAACCGCGCAGCTTGTCTTCCAATTTAACCACGAGCCAAACCCAAGTATCCGTAGACAACTATTGGCGGAAATGGGCGTCCAATTAGAAAACAGCGCCTGTATAGAGCCACCGCTTCAACTTACCTACGGTTGTCACTTGTCCATCGGGGAAAACTCCTACATCAACTGGGATGCCATTATTCTGGACAATGGGCAGGTTAAGATTGGCGCGGACGTCATGATTGGGCCTAGAGTGCAAATTTACACAGCCGCTCATTCACTCGATACACAAAGACGCTTAGCCGGAGATGAGATCGCCAAACCGGTAAAAATCGGCAATAACGTTTGGATTGGTGGGGGCGCTATCATACTGCCAGGCGTGACCATTGGCGATGAGGCCGTCGTCGGCGCTGGCTCTGTCATAACCAAAGACGTTGCGCCGGGCGATCGAGTTGCTGGAAATCCCGCGCGCTCTATTAAACCAAAAAACTGAAGAAAGTCGCTATTTCGCCAAATGACAGCGAATAATGTTGGCAAGCAGATTGAGAGCATGGACGTATTTGTCATTGAGCTCAAAAGAAGCGTTAAGACGAATACAGTGATCGTATTGTTCTGTCAGGCTGAACATCTTTCCCGGTGCGATGCTGATATTATCTTTTAGCGCTTCTCGATATATCTGCAAGGCGTCGATATGCTTGGGAAGCTCTAACCAAATAAAGTACCCGCCGCTTTGGCTTAACACTTTGACTTCTTCAGGTAACAGCTCACTAAGCAGATCCGTCATCTTACTTTTACGTTCAAACAGCTTTTTCCGTAACTGCTTCAAATGCGATTCATAATTGCGGCTTGTTAAATAATGCACCAATGTCATTTGCACTGGTGCACTCGTCGCTAATGTACTCATTAGCTGTAACTTTTGTACCTCTAGCGCCCGCTTTCCCGCCGCAACCCAACCAATACGTAGCCCTGCGATTAATGATTTTGAAAACGAGGAGCACAACATGGCATTGCCCGTGTCATCAAACATTCTTAGTGGGTAGACCGAGTCATTCCCTGCATGCAGTTCGCTGTACACATCATCTTCAATCACTGGTACGTTATATCGCTGTGTCAGCTCAATCAGCTTTTGTTTTTTCTCGTTGGTGAGCGTAAAACCCAGAGGATTTTGGAAGTTCGACATCAGCCAACATGCTTTCACATCGTGTGTTTGCAGCGCTCGTTCCAATGAGTCTAGGTCAATGCCCGTGACTGGGTCTGTTCTTACTGAGAGCGCTTTCAAACCTAACCGCTCTAAGGATTGCAATGCACCGTAGAATGCAGGCGACTCCACAACCACCCAATCTCCCGGTCTTGTGCAGGCTTGCAAACTGAGCGTTAACGCCTCCAGCGCGCCTGCCGTAATAACAATTTCATCGGGTGAAATTTCAATGCCTTTCGCAGCATAACGCTTCGCGATGATGGTGCGTAATTGTTCGTTTCCCGGCGGTAAGTTATCAAAGGCGGTAGAAATCGGCATATTGCGAGCGGCTGCGCTCATCGCCCGATTCACGTGATAGCGTGGGTACAAACTTGGATCTGGATAGGCAAAGCCAAAATTGATCATGGATGGATTTTTACTCGCTTGCAGCACATCAAAGATAAATTCATTGATGTCTACCTGTTCTGTCCACGAAACCGCGGCTGGCGCTTGGGGTTCATTTGAACTCTTAATATTGGGAGCGACTCGATAACCAGAGCGCGGCTGTGAGGTGACCCAGCCTTGAGATTCCAGAATTTGATAGGCATGCAACACCGTCATCAAGCTTAAACCCGAGTGTTCAGATTGGCGACGCAGAGAAGGCAGCTTGTCACCCGGATGCCATATCCCCGATTTTATCTGCCTTTTAAGCTGTTCCACTAACTCTTGATACTTCGCCAAACGCAAATCCCCCTCCATAAAGCTGAATTCAAAATAATAACACTTCAATATTTAATCTGTTATAGGTTTATAGTCACTGTCTGTACCTACTTCCCTCATTCCGCTCCTTTTAAAATAGCTCTCTCATAAAACTTAAAAGATCAAAGGAAGTTTAATGTTTGGCCTCGACGCATTTATGCTTGCACGGATACAGTTCGCCTTCACGGTATCCTTTCATATTATTTTCCCCGCTATCACCATAGGTTTGGCCACCTATCTCGCCGTGCTGGAAGGCTTATGGCTAAAAACACGTAATCCCGATTACCAAAAGCTCTATCACTTCTGGTCGAAAATTTTTGCGGTTAACTTTGGGATGGGCGTTGTATCTGGCCTTGTCATGGCCTATCAATTCGGCACCAACTGGAGTGGTTTCTCCGACTTCGCTGGTTCTATCACTGGCCCATTACTGACTTATGAAGTGTTAACGGCTTTCTTTCTCGAAGCCGGATTTCTTGGCGTGATGCTGTTTGGTTGGCGTCGCGTCGGCGAAAAGCTGCACTTTTTTGCAACCTCGATGGTGGCGTTAGGCACGATCATTTCGACCTTCTGGATTCTCGCCTCCAACAGTTGGATGCAAACGCCACAAGGCTATGAAATTGTCGACGGACGTGTGGTGCCAACCGACTGGTTTGCTATCGTTTTCAATCCTTCATTTCCTTATCGTTTGGCTCACATGAGCGTCGCAGCTTTTGTCAGTTCAGCACTCTTTGTAGGCGCGTCAGCCGCTTGGCATTTATTGAGAGGCAATCAATCGACTGCGGTAAAAACCATGTTTTCGATGTCGCTCGGGATCTTAGTGTTCCTTGCGCCACTCCAAGCCGTGATTGGCGATGTGCATGGGCTAAACACTCTGGAACACCAGCCCGCCAAAATCGCTGCCATCGAAGGACATTGGGATAACAGTGATGGCAAACCAACCCCATTGATTTTGTTCGGCATGCCAAACATGGAACAAGAACGCACAGACTATGCCTTAGAAATTCCTGTTCTAGGAAGTTTGATCCTACGCCACAGTTTAACTGAGCCAATCCCGGCGCTGAAAGACTTCCCGAAAGAGGAACGACCGAACTCACCTATCGTCTTTTGGTCATTTCGAATCATGGTCGGGCTAGGACTTCTGATGATTTTTCAAAGCTTCTACAGCATGTGGTTACGAAAAAAGAACACGCTTTATACCTCGCGTTGGTTCCTCAAATTTTCATTATTTATGGGGCCATCTGGCCTTATCGCAATACTCGCTGGCTGGTTTACGACAGAGGTTGGTCGACAACCTTGGGTCGTGTATGGCGTACAAAAAACGCGTGATGCGGTTTCTGCACACGGAGACCTACAAATGAGCATCAGCCTGCTGTGTTTCCTTGTTGTGTACAGCTTGGTGTTTGGTTTTGGGTATTACTACATGATCCACCAAATCAAGAAAGGCCCCGATGCAATCGAGCACGATGAGCACGACATGACGACCGTTTCAGTCCGCATCTAGAATTTGTCACAAAGTTAAGGTAGAGAATATGCATTTTGATTTATCCGTGATTTGGTTCGCGATCATCGTTTTTGCCACTTTGATGTACATCATCATGGACGGCTTCGATTTGGGTATTGGAATACTGATGCCCTTCATCAAGGATGAAAAACAAAAAGACGTCATGGTCAACAGTGTCGCGCCAGTTTGGGACGGTAACGAAACTTGGATTGTGCTTGGAGGCGCATCTCTATTTGGCGCTTTTCCGATGGCTTACGCGGTGATTATTGAAGCGCTAACCATCCCTTTAACGTTGATGTTGATTGCTTTGATCTTTCGTGGAGTCGCATTTGAGTTTCGCTTTAAAGCATTGGAAAGCCACTTAAAGTTCTGGGATCGCTCTTTTATGGTCGGATCGATTTTAACCACGTTTTTCCAAGGCATCGTTGTTGGCGCGGTAATTCAAGGCTTTGCGGTGGAAAACCGCGTCTTCGTAGGTAGCCAACTAGACTGGCTTACCCCTTTTCCCATCTTTTGCGGTTTGGGTTTAGTCGCAACGTACGCGCTGCTCGGTAGCACATGGCTCATCATGAAGACGGAAGGTGCACTGCAAAACACGATGTACCGCTTCACTAATAAAACACTACTGGCGATGATCTCCGCATTAGTCATTGTGAGCGCTTGGACTCCACTTGCTTACCCTACCATTGCGGAAAGATGGTTTTCTCTGCCGAATTTGTTCTACTTACTGCCCGTACCAGTCATTACTGGACTGGTATGTTTGAAGATTGCTGACTCCGTTAAAAAGCGTAAAGAGCGCAGCCCTTTCGTGATGGCGCTAGTGATCGTGATTCTCGGGTTCGCAGGGCTTGGCATCAGTATCTGGCCAAATATCATTCCTCCTAGCATATCAATATGGGAAGCAGCGGCTCCTGCAAGCAGTCAGCGCTTTATGCTCGTTGGAGCGGTGATCATCATCCCGATCATTCTGGCTTACACCTTTTGGAGTTATTACGTCTTCTCTGGAAAAGTGAAAGAAGACGAAGCGTACCATTAACGAGTTGATAAGGAGTGAGTATGAAAGTCAAAAATTGGTGCCGCCAATGGGCGTGGATGGTTGGAATTTGGGTCGTTAGCGTCGCTGCATTAGGGTTAGTGTCTATGTTATTTCGCGTCATGATGACCGCTGCAGGGTTAAAATCTTAGCGCGGCATTTTTAAGTCAATAAAAAATGGATGCCTCTAGATCTTGTGTAAGAGCTAGAGGCGTTGAACCTAATACTCAATCTTAATGAAAAAGCCAAGCGTTAAGAATCTACTCAAAACATTCTTTCATAAGTCTACATTGCCTGAAGTCGTTCATGCATGCTTACGAGATCAAAAGGTTCAAGCTTTTTCGCAATGCTCAGTAATGCTTCCTTTTTATCTTGCGGTAAACTTTGAAACTTCGACTCTAAACGTAAATCCACTTTGCTAAAAAGTAGCTTTCTAATTTGACTAGCTTTTGCCTTTGATAATTGCAATCCATCATTATCGGAGGTTTCAATTATCATGATAATTCTTGCTAAATCACTGAATTCATCATCAGAGCATAAATAAAGTGATTGTTTGTATAAATAGCCAACCGAAATTTCAAAATCAATATTAAGCGCTTGAATCTGACTGACAATGTTTTCACTCATATCACTTTGAGAAGCAGAGTTGATACAATCATCAAATCGCCTTTCAAATGTAACAAATCGATTATTGAGCTCGTCCAACATAGTTGTATCTTTTGCGAATGATTCTATAGGTAAAACCAATAAGAACATTGGCAGTAGGTATTTTTTTCAGCGACCGGCTATTCACAATCAAGTCCTTCTTCTAAAAAACTTTCATGCGGTGTTGGTGCAAGTGTTGCTTTCAAATTCAAGTCCATTAAACTCGCCAAATGGCTTTCATTAAACTCTGATAGCTTTTGCAGCTTTAGACTGGCTTCATTAAACTCTTGGTAGAACTTATCAGGTTGAGGTATCACGACTGTTTTTATGTTTGCTCGTGTTGCCGCAAGCATACCCGAATAAGAGTCTTCAAAGGCAATACAGTTACTTGAATCTACACCTAGTTTATTGATTGTTGAAAGGTAGACATCTGGCTCTGGCTTACCCTGCTCTACATCGTCTGACGATGATATCGCGTCAAAGTAACTGGCAATACCGAGTTTGTTCAAAATGATGGGAATGAGTTGATAAGGTGAATTAGTAGACAACCCTATCTTAAACCCTTTTTCCTTAAGCAATTTGAGTGTTTCTGTAACACCCTCTAATTCGCATCCTTTTTCAATTATTAATGCCTCCACTTTATCCACAACAGCATTCTCTACTTCCTCTAGGCTCTTTTCTTGCCAAGGATTACGTTCATACCAAAACCTTGTTACTTCACCTGTCGTCATAGTTGCAGTCTGCTTTGACAGCACTTCGGTCACTTGGACACCAACTGATGAAAACACCTGCTTTTCCGCTTCCTTCCACAAAGGTTCTGAATCAATCAGCAACCCGTCCATATCAAAGACCGCAGCGTATATCATTGGTACATCCTCAGTAAGTTCTATTCGTTGAGTAAGATTTGTCTATTCAACCAAAGCATAGCTTTGCATATAACGAGTGAGAGTATCACATTTGCCTGTGGCTATCAGAGCCAATTCGATGACTCATCTTTAAGCCTCAACATGACCGATGTGCATGGCTACTTTTAGCGCTTGTTTATTGAGATTAGATGCCTCCCAAGCAACAACAACACGACTAATGAGAGGGATATCATCAATCTCAGCGACTGTCGCGGAATCATCGAGATGTTCAGCCAGTGAGCGCGGAACGAGAGCAATACCTAACCCGGCCTGCGCCATGGCAATCGTCGTACGAAGTTGCGGTGCTGCGAACTGTGGTTCGAGCCTTACTCCTGCGTCGGCAAAAAGTGTGCTCATACCATCAAACAATGCGGGTCCAGTCTCTCGTGGAAACAGTAAAATTTTATGGCCTCTCAACTGTTTCATCTGGATACAGGGATATTTTGCCAGTTCGTGGCCCGCCGGAATCACTGCGACAAACGGGTCGTTAAACAACACCTTGTGCTCAAAAGGCTCACTGGCGTAACAGGGTAGCCGCATGATTGCGAGATCAAGTTGTTTGCTTTTTAACTGAGTGGCAAGCTCTGGCATTGATAGTTCCGCCGTCTGTAAATGAACCCCATTCTCTTGAATACGCCCAATCCTCTCCAATACCTTAATGCAGGTTGATGTTGACGTCGCGAACCCAATTTTAACCTGCGTATTTTCACCACGAGCAATCTGACGAGCTTTTGCTTTAGCGCGTTCCACATCAGCAAGAATATTTACCGCATCCGTATAAAAGACTTGCCCTGCACGGGTCAGCTCTACTCCTCTAGACAAGCGCTTAAATAAGTCCACGCCAAGCTCGTGCTCTAGCTTTTTGATTTGTTGACTCAAAGGAGGTTGCGCAATCCCTAACAGTTCAGCTGCTCGGGTAAAGTGACGAGTCTCGGAGACCGAGACAAAATACTTCAGGTAGCGAAATTCCATATATTTTCCATATCAAAATAAATCTTTTTTATATTGGATTTAGCACCGTGTAGAAGTCAATCTAAATATACTCTTCATTGCATAACTGGTCTTACTCATGCGTGGATTTTATAACCCTCTATGTGCTTGTTCGCTTGAAGTAGCGAAAGAATTTTCTGAATACCATCACGTTACCGGAGATGGTGAGATTTATCAGACTTCGTTAATGAGTGCTTTGATAGCTGGTGTTTACGAAGGCTCAACAACCATAGAAGAACTGCTGAAACATGGGGATTTTGGTTTAGGTACGTTCAATGAATTGGATGGTGAGTTGATTGCTTTTGATAAGGAAGTTTTTCAACTCAAGTCGGATGGCTCCGCAAACCCGGCAGACCTAGCGCAAAAAACGCCCTTTGCTGTCATGACTTTTTTTAAGCCTGATATCGAGCTGCCATTGACATCGCGCATGTCACGTCATGAAGTCCATAGCCTCATAGACGACCTGGTTCCAAGCGATAACCTATTTTGCGCAGTGCGCATTGATGGTGTTTTCGATTCAGTTCGTACTCGTACCGTACCTAAACAAACACGCCCTTATCGACCAATGCTTGAAGTGGTCAAAGAACAACCAACATTCCGCTTCACGCATAAGCAAGGCGTGGTCGCCGGCTTTCGCAGTCCTAAATACACGACTGGCATTAATGTACCCGGCTATCACGAACATTTTATTACCGATGACCGCCAAGGAGGTGGTCATATCCAGGATTACAGCATTTCGTCAGGGTTCCTCCAGATTGGCAAAGTCTCACGGCTAGTGATTGATACCCCAGTATCGACAGACTTCCTCAACGCCAATTTGGCTCCGGAAGATATAAATACCGCCATAGAAAAGGCGGAAAAGTAACAAAGTCAGGCAAATAATAAGGACAACAAATGCAATCCAAACCTTCAAATAAAAATGGAGCTCAGTTGATCGCTCAACAGCTAGAGTCTCTCGGCATTAAGTACATTTTCGGTATTCCCGGTGCAAAAATCGATCGACTGTTCGATGCGATTGAAGACACTAACATCCAAATGATTCCGGTACGCCACGAAGCTAACGGCGCATTTATGGCGGGCGTTATGGGAAGACTAACCGGCAAAGCAGGCGTCACGATGGTTACGTCAGGCCCTGGCTGTGGAAATCTAGTTACGGGGGTTGCAACAGCAAACTCCGAAGGCGATCCGCTGATTGCTATCGGTGGTGCGGTGAAACGAACTGACCAGCAAAAACAAACACACCAGAGCATGGATACCGTCAGTATTTTTCGCTCTATAACCAAGTTCAGTGCTGAAGTGCAGCATGTGGACGCCGCAAGCGAGATCATGGCGAACGCATTTCGTATCGCAGAGTCAGGTCGTCCTGGGGCTTGCTTTTTGAGTCTCCCCCAAGATGTTTTATCCGAGCAAACCCAAACGGACATTATTGTCCCCTCGCCTTACACACAGCCTGGTTGCGCAGACATCGCAGCAATCGAAGAAGCGGTCAGTCGAATCAGTAAAGCAAAGCGCTGTGTGGTTTTACTTGGCCTTCACGCGAGCCGCAGTCAAAACGCTGCTGCTATCGCCCGATTTCTTCAAAATACGCAGCTACCCGTTGTCGGCACTTACCAGGCCGCCGGCACGGTAGACATCAATTACTATCATCACTTTGCTGGGCGTGTCGGTTTGTTTAATAACCAACCTGGCGATGTTTTACTGCGGGACGCCGATTTAATTCTCACCATCGGCTTTAGCCCAATAGAGTATGACCCTGAGCTTTGGAACAGCCACCGCAACCCAGTGATTCACCTCGATATTGAACCAGCAGAATACCAACTTAATTATCAACCTTGTGTTGAAATCGTCGGAAACATTGCGCAGTCATTAGACAAAATGGGCAGCTATATCTCTGAATATGCTCGCCTTTCCCCAACGGCACTTTCAGTACTGGAAGAGGTAGCACTGCAACGGCAAGTGATCAAGACCTATCCCAATGTCTATAACAAGCAAGGGTTTCATCCACTGGCGCTAATTAAAGCCATGCAATCCATCATCACACCAGATACCACGCTATGCCTTGATATGGGGAGCTTCCACATCTGGATCGCTCGTTACTTAAGCTGTTTTCGAGCTCGCCAAATGCTGGTGTCTAACGGCCAACAAACGATGGGCGTTGCACTACCATGGGCCATTGGTGCCAGCCTACTAAAACCTGGTAGCAAAGTGGTATCGATATCGGGAGACGGCGGTTTTATGCAATCGAGCATGGAGTTAGAAACCGCGGTTAGACTGAACTGCAATATCGTCCATATTGTGTGGGTTGATAACGCCTACAACATGGTAGAAATGCAAGAGATCAACAAATATCAGCGCTGCTCTGGTGTGAAATTTGGACCAATTGATTTCAAGGCCTACGCCGAATCATTTGGCGCGAAAGGCTTCGCAGTGACTAGTCAACACGAATTGCTACCGACATTGAATAAAGCCATGGACGTTGAAGGACCAGCAGTGGTGGCTATCCCCGTAGATTACAGCGACAACGACAAACTGATGTTGCCGCGCACAGAGAAAAATCAAGATCCCGTTTTTGTAAGTTTCGAAGGAGAAATCGCATGAGAGGATTAAAAAATAAAGTCGCACTCGTGACTGGCTCTGCCAATGGCATTGGTTTGGCCATCGCAAAACGTTTGTATGAAGAAGGCGCAAACGTCGCTCTTGCCGATTGGAATGAAGAGCAGTTGGCAAACGCCGTTGAGGGCTTTGATAAACAGCGTGTGTCTGCGCATTCCATTGATGTTTCTGATCCAGACAAAGTCGCAGCACTGATTTCTGATGTTGTTACCCGTTTCGGTAAACTGGATATTTTAGTAAACAATGCTGGCGTACATGTCCCTGGTACCGTGATTGAAGGTAGTGTGGAAGACTGGAAGAAGATCTCTGGTGTAAACATTGATGGTGTTGTTTATTGCTCGAAGTTTGCTTTGCCTGAACTCTTAAAAACGAAAGGTTGTATGGTAAATACCGCGTCCGTTTCCGGTTTGGGTGGTGACTGGGGTGCCGCATTCTATTGCGCGAGTAAAGGCGCAGTGGTGAACCTTACCCGAGCGATGGCATTGGACCATGGTGCGGATGGGGTAAGAATTAACGCCGTATGCCCAAGTTTAGTAAAAACCAACATGACAAACGACTGGCCGCAGGACATCCGCGATAAATTCAATGAGCGCATTGCGCTTGGCCGAGCAGCCGAACCTGAAGAAATTGCGTCTGTCGTGACTTTCTTGGCAAGTGATGACGCATCTTTCATTAATGGCGCAAACCTACCTGTAGACGGCGGTGCCACCGCATCAGATGGTCAACCTAAAATAGTATAAGCATGAAATAGACAGATCAGTGAGAGACGTTCTACTACCTTTCGGATCGATGCTGATCTGTCGCTTTACGCTCTGAGCACACAACCCGTGCCAGCAATAAACTCAACCACTCGACCGCTGTTAGAGATATCTCAACAACTTAAACCAGCAACGAGAAATTAATGTTTCACACAAACCGACAAACTATGTGAGCATTCCATCAGGCATAGAGTGAAGACTTATGTATCAGCGATTCACAAAGAACCAGACAGTTTCCGCGAATACTTTCTAAAGAAGTCTCAGTGACGACTAACGTTTCTGCCACACCATCCATTGCTCTCTGCCTTTAAAAACCTCAACACTGTTTGCCACCACTGAGGACTTCACAAGTTCAAACGTGGGCTCTAGAAAAGCTGCCAACTCCCCACTTCGCAAACAAAATGGAGGGAAGCGAGAGTGGTAATCATCATCTATAACGAAATAACCAATTAACAAACCGTCTCTTGGCAGCAATTTATCCACCATAGAGAAATATTCTGACCACATGTCTCTCGGTAGTGCTGCGAGAAAGGCCCGCTCGTAAATGACATCAAACGAGTGAGAAAAATCGGCATTAAATACATCACCCAATACGACTTTATCTTTGTAGTTACCTAACGTTGATTGCGCCATTTTTACCGCTTCTTGGCTGTAATCCATCGCGATCACGTCATGCCCATATTGAATAAAAGTGCTCAGTTCATAAGCGGCACCACACCCAGGAATAAACACTGACTGGCCTACATGAAGTGAATTGTCGAGATAATCCTTGAGTTCTTGAGGTGTCGATTGGGCATCCCAAGGCATAGTGCCTCGGATAAACAAATCATCCCAGAATTGTGTGTTAATCATTGGTGCCTGTTTCATTTACCCGCTCCCTGATTGCGGTAGTAAAAAATAAAGGGATACGCAGCGCAATGTGGTATCCCTTTTCTAGCCTTTTGTCTGACGTTGTTAGTTTTTTATGACAACCACTTTCTACTGCACTTATGCCACCAATGAGTTAACTGCGAAGATCATTGATTAACGGCTGCTCCGCTTGGTTCGGTACAAACTGGACATTGCCTTTCAGTTTAGTGACAGACTGGAGTGTTGCTTGAATGTCCTCTGCTGATACATGCACATCATGACAACAGAAAGTAATGGCATCGTTGAAGCCATCGCGCTCAATTTTCAAGGAGCCTTTAATATCGTGGCGACGACAGACTTCTTGGATCTGATGCGGATAAACAAACAGCCCTTTTACTTTCACCGCGGAGTCTGCTCGTCCCATCCAGCCCTTAATTCGTGCGTTCGTGCGTGAAGAATCAGAACTAATCTCTAGATATGCCGATAAATCTCCCGTTGCGTAGCGAATCAGCGGGAACTTCCCATCGAGCGACGTTACAACGACTTCACCGACTTCTCCCGGTTGTACAGGAACACCATCAGGATCAACGATTTCAACAATAATATCTTCGGCAATCACTAATCCTTGTTCACCAGACACTTGATAAGCAATCAAACCAAGTTCTGCGCTTGCGTAGGCTTGAAAGACTGCAATGCCTTTTTCCTCAAACATCTGTTGCATGTCTGCTGTAACCGCTTCACCAGAGACCAGAGCTTTCTCAAAGCTAGGCAGCTCATCGTATTTCTCTTGGTACTTTTGTAGCAACGTCAGCAAATAGGAAGGTGTACCAGTGTAACCATTAGGTTGAAGCTGTTTAATTGCCTCTATTTGCGCTTCGGTATTGCCTACTCCAGCCGGAAATACAGCGCAACCACAAGCCCTTGCGCCACCATCCATAATAAATCCGCCAGGAGAGAAATGGTAAGAGAGCGTGTTATGCACTAAATCACCCGCACAGAACCCAGCAGCGTGAAACGCGCGCCCCATACGCCAGAAATCGGCCTCATCCGTTTGAGCCTCATATAAAGGCCCAGGAGACTGAAAAACACGCGCCATTTGACCAATGGCAACGCTATTTAAGCCACCAAACGGCGGTTTAAGTTGCTGCTGATTAGGTACATTGAACTTACGTGTAATCGGGAACTGAGCAAGCCCTTCACGATTGTTTGCCAATGTAGGCTCTAACTCAGAAAAATGCGCTGCGTAATGTTCGCTATTGGCTTTCGAATTCTCAATCAGCGCTGGCAAACGTTGAAACAGCGACTCTTCTCGCGCCTGTAGAGACAACGATTCTTTCGCATCAAATAGTTCGTTCATCCTTGCTCCTTACAACCAACGCTTACGACGTTTGTAAGATTTCAGATTCTTAAAGCTCTTGCGATCTTCATCGCCGCCGCCAAGGTAGAACTCTTTTACGTCTTCATTGTTTAGCAATTCGTGCTTGCTGCCATCTAGTACGATTTTGCCTGATTCCATGATGTAACCGTAATCGGCCGCTTGAAGAGCGAAGTTGGCATTCTGTTCAACCAAAAGCATGGTAATACCTTGCTCTTTGTTGATCTTGTTAATAATGCTGAATACTTCTTTAACTAGCAGTGGAGAAAGCCCCATAGACGGTTCATCCAACAAAATCATCTTCGGTCGAGCCATTAACGCTCGGCCAATCGCTAACATTTGTTGCTCGCCGCCAGACAAATAGCCCGCCAGGCCAGTGCGCTCTTTGAGTCGCGGGAAGTAGTCAAACACCATTTCGATGTCTTGTTCAACTTCGTTGTCAGTGCGTGTATAAGCGCCTAAGCGAAGATTTTCTATTACCGTCATATCTTCAACAATTCGGCGCCCTTCCATAACTTGGAAGATGCCCGAACGGACGATCTCTTCCGGGCTTTTGTTGTCTATGCGTTCGCCCATGAAGTTGATTTCGCCGCGCGTCACTTCACCATCTTCGGTTTTCAATAAACCAGAAATGGCTTTCAACGTTGTGGATTTACCCGCACCGTTGGCGCCCAGTAAGGTCACAATCTGCCCTTTTGGAACTTCTAAACTCACACCGCGAAGTACTAGTATTACTTCGTCGTAGACGACTTCAATGTTGTTCACTGAAAGCAGTATTTCTGCCGGTTCGATATTCGTTGCTAATTCAGCCATCAAGCTACTCCTTGCTAGGGTGAGAGTGTTCTCTCACCCATCCTTATTTTCAGTAGGCTTTGTTATTAATAAGTCGTAAATTAGTAACCTAGCCAATCGTCACGACGTGACAATGTCACCTGTGATACTTTCTTAATATCAACTGCACCGCCATCGTTGTTACCCATAAAGACGTTCACGGTTGTTGTGCCTCGGTGATCTTCCGGTTTCCAGTTCGCAGGGACACAGACACCTTCTAAGCCTTGTGGTACCCAGTTGTCATGGACATACATGCCCTTCTTGATGTTTTCACCTGTGATGCCACCATTATCTTTCGCCCACTCCATCGCTTCTTTCATATAGAACGCAGAACAAATACCGCGAATGTAATGGTGAGTTCTGAATTCGCCCGGCTCTGATTCAGACTGCTTAGAAATCTCACGAACCAGCTTCATGCCTTCGTTATCGTCTCCCCAAAACGCCGTCATACCTGGGAAAACGTAATCTTTAAGGCCATCGCCTGCTGCTTCAAGCACTGGCTTGTCGCCGCCCCAAATGTTTGCCATGTACTGGAACTCTGTCCCAACCGTGTTACAAGACTTCACTAGTGAGATAACCGAGCTACCGATATTGGCAATGTAACCGTAGTTGGTGCCTGACTCTTTCAGCGACAAACATTGCGCTTTAAAGTCCCCTGGTTTTAGTGACACAACGACTGGGTTTTGCACATCAAAACCAAGCTCTTTGGCGTACTCTGCACACGCTTCTTTTGGCGCATTCGGGAATGGATGGTTATCGCCAATGTGCGTAAATTTCGGCGCACCTTGATTGCCCTTAGATTCCCAATCTTCTTTCGCCCACTTAACTAGCGCACGGCACGCATCTGAGTACGACGCACCATAAAAGAAATTATAAGGCGCTGGTTTCGCGGTTTTTGGGTTTTTGCCAGTTGGGTCAGTTAAGTGACCAGAGTAAGAAGCAGAGAACACCGGCACTTTGTCTTTGGTAACAAACGAAATAAGCGCTTCGGTATCCGCCGTACCCCAACCTTGCAGCGCAACCATGTCTTTACGCGCAACCCAACGTTTATAGTTAGAAATCGCCACTGGTACTTTGTACGCCATGTCTACTGTTTCAAATTCGAGCTCGGTACCGTTAATGCCACCGTTTTGGTTAATCCAACGCAATGCGTCTCGCACGCCAGAACCATAAGGCTTGCTCACATAGGCAGTTGGTCCAGAAAAGTCGACTAATTGCCCGACAAACACAGAATCTTTTGCCCAAGTTGCGGTAGTAAACAGTGCAGATGACAGCACCAACGTTGTCGCTAAATGTCCTTTGTTCATAACTCGTTGTCCTTGTTATTGAGGTATATTCCACTTAATTCCACGTTAATATGAGAACGGATAGTGTTTCCAATATGCTCGAATCTGTTGCCAGCGATGCGATAATCCTTGAGGTTCGAAAATGAGGAACAGCATGATGACTAAACCAATCGCCATCTCTTTGAAGTAAGCCAGACCATCAGTGAAAGCGGTGGTATCACCAAACGCTGAAAGCCCCGTTACGCCAAACTCTAAAACTTCAGGCAGAAGTACGATAAATATCGTACCCATCAGCGTACCTTTGACTGAGCCTAAGCCACCAATGATGATCATGGCCAAAAACTGGATAGACATCATGATGGTGAAACCTTCTGCTGATACAAACCCTAGATAATGTCCGTAGAGTGCGCCCCCGATGCCAGCATAGAATGCACACACTCCAAATGAGAGCAGACGATACTTAGTTAGGTTGATGCCCATGATCTCTGCTGACAGATAGTGATCTCGTACTGAGACAAACGCGCGACCGTCACGAGAACGGATTAAGTTTGATGCCCACATATACATGAAGATCAGCGCAAACAGAGCGATGTAGAAGAAGCTTTCGTCAGTCGTAAACTCAAAGCCAAACAAATTAATTGGGTTCGCGCTTGCACCGTATGAGCCGCCACTGAACCAATCTGCGCGAGCAAAGAAGTCCTCTAAAATAAACTGCGCCGCCAACGTTGCGATAGCTAGATATAAACCTTTAATTCGAGCGGCTGGCAGACCAAACAGCATCCCCACAATCATGGTTAAGTAACCCGCGAGCGGAATCGCAAACACGACTGGAATGTTAAACTGGTTATTTAGCCAAGCCGATGCAAAGGCGCCAAAGCCAAAGAACGCACCGTGACCTAGCGAGATTTGTCCGGTAAAACCAACCAGAATGTTTAAGCCCAATGCCGCAATACCGAGGTATGCAATCTGAATAAACAGGTTTAGGAAGTAAATATCCAAGACCAGCGGTGCTGCCAGCATGGCGATGACACCTGCAATCGCAAGGCTTCTGATGGTTTTGGTTTCAAAAATTGGCGTATCGCTTTTGTATGTGGTTCGAAAATCCCCACATGGGCGCATGCTAAGTTGAGCCATGTTATTTCTCCTTAAATACGCTCAATATCTTTGGTACCAAACAGGCCATATGGCTTGAAGGCAAGAATGATTAACAGCACATAGAATGGTGCGATGTTGTACAGGTTACCCACTTGCAGGTATTGGCTATCAAAAAACTCAGCCAAGTTTTCTAGCACCCCGATGGTGATACCACCGACAATTGCGCCGACTACCGAATCTAAGCCACCTAAAATAACGGCTGGGAAAACTTTGATACCAATAATGGATAGCGCGTCAGATACGCCGTTAACGATACCGATAACAATCCCTGCTGTTGCAGATACCATTGCCGAAATGGCCCAACTGATGGCGAACACTTTCTTGATGGAAATGCCAAGACTCTGGGCTACTTGCTGGTTGAATGCCGTTGCGCGCATTGCCAGACCCATTTTGCTGAATTTGAAGAACCAGTAGAACGCGCCCATGATGAGCATTGAGAAGATCAAGCTCAGAATGTAAGCAAACTCAACATTCAAACCTCCGATATTCACCACGTTGGTTTCGAACACTTGCGGGTACGACACAGCAGAGACACCGAATATCCACTTCATCAGCGCTTGGAAAAACATCGATAGACCAATGGTCACCATGATCACAGAGATAATCGGTTCACCAATCAACGGTCTGAGCACAATGGTTTGCACGGCGATACCAAAAATCATCATGAACGCGAGCGTGAGTAAAAAGCCTATAAAAAACGGTAACTGTAGGTGTACCAATGCCGCCCAACATACCCATGCGCCAATCAACAGGAACTCACCCTGAGCAAAGTTGACCACCTGGGTCGATTTGTAAATCAATACAAAGCACATGGCGACAACACCATACAACATGCCAACGATCACGCCATTAATGACGAGTTGCAGTAATAAATCCGTATTCACTATGCGATCCTCCGTTGTTCGCTATCCACTAGTGTTGGCTCATGCTCAATAAGCGTTTCAATAACTAGCGACGTTTGAATGCGTGTTTTAGTGCCATCTTGATAAGTAATCACTGTATCGACATCGACTTTTGGATCGTCGCTGTAGATGGTTTCGATGATGTCTCCGTATTTCTCTGCAACCACACCACGGCGTACTTTACGTGTGCGAGTTAGTTCTCCATCGTCGGCATCCAGCTCTTTGTAAAGTAGAATGAATTTGCTGATCTTCTGTGCATCCGGTAGGGATTCGTTCACTTTTTGAACTTCTTCACGAATCGCTTGGTACACTTCTGGTTGAGCAGATAAGTTGGTGTAGTTGGTAAATGCCAAGCCGCGTTGCTCTGCCCACTTCGCGACGATCGCATAGCGAATACAGATGATGGCAGACAGCCAAGGTCGACCTTTACCTACCACCACGGCTTCTGCAATAAACGGCGAGAACTTGAGTTTGTTTTCAATGAACTGCGGAGAGTAGCGGTCGCCGTGGCTGGTTTCCGACATATCTTTCAGACGATCAATCACCACCAAGTGACCGGAATCTTTAAAATAGCCCGCATCGCCTGTGTGCATCCAACCATCTTGAACATCTTCATCATATGCTGCTTGGTTGTTTAAGTAGCCAGTAAACATGCCTGTACTTTTCGCGATGATTTCACCAACGCCATTGCTGTCTGGGTTGATGACTTTCACTTCTGCATTATCAAACGCAACGCCAACCGAATCATAGTCCACGTCATCGGCTTGGTGGACGGTGTACGCACCACACATTTCGGTTTGACCGTAAAGCTGCTTGAGTGGTACACCAATAGCTTGTAGGTAACGGAAAGTGTCAGGCCCCATCGCCGCGCCGCCCGTTGCAGCAGATGTTAGGTTCGAAAAGCCTAAACGGTCTCGCAAAGCACGCAAAAGAATCCATTCGGCGAGTTTAGAACGTTTGCCCTGCTCTAACGCTTTGTTGGCTAAGCTCATGCCCAGTTTGTACATCTTTTGCTTAAACGGTGTCGAATCCATCATTCGTGCAGACACGTCTGCCACAATGTTTTCCCACACTCGCGGCGCTAACAGCACAAAGTTTGGACCGATTTCACGCAAGTCGGACATCATGGTTTCTTGTTCTTCCACAAAGTTAACGATTTGACGAGAAATCAACGCCTGACCAACCACGTAAACCTGCTCCATAATCCAAGGCAAAGGCAGAACAGAAACGTAGTTGTCGCCTGGGGAACGAGGGTCTGCACGCAAGTAAGCCGCACAGTGATCCAAGAACGTGCCACTGTGCAGCTGAGCCAATTTTGGTTTAGAAGTCGTACCCGACGTTGTACAAAGAATTGAAAGATCGCTGCCTTTGGTTTCAACAACCATATTGAGATATTTGTCTGGGTCCGCTTTATCAATCAGCTGACCTTTTTTGTAGACCTGTTCAACATCAATCAATCTTGGATCATCGTATTTACGCATTCCACGAGGATCGCAGTAAATAATGTATTCAACGCTAGGAATTTCATCACCAAGCTCAAGCAGCTTGTCGCATTGCTCTTCATCTTCGGCAATCACGACTTTTGCTTTGGCATAGTTGATAAGGTACGCCACCTCTTCGTGCATAGAATCTTGATAGATGCCCAGCGAGAAACCTTTGATCGCATGTGCCGCTAACTCGCCCCATACCCATTCCGGGCGGTTATCACCTAGCAAACCAACGACATCTTGCTCACCAATACCCAAATCTCGTAGTGCCAGTGCCATCCACTTGACGCGGTTTTCATAATCCTTCCAAGTGAACTCTCGCCATATACCAAACTCCTTTTCACGCATTGCGACTTGTTCGGGCCAGTTCTTGGCATTGTGTTGCAACACTTTTGGAAAGGTATCTAAGCGGGTTATATCTGCCCAATCATTATGTTGCTGTGCCATTATGCACTCTCCTCTAATGTCGGTAACTCTTCGCCTAAGTACGCTTGTTTCACATGTGGGTTGGCCATCACTTCTTCAGGCTCACCCGTAGCAATGTGTTTACCGAAATCCAAAACCAAAACGCGATTAGAGATGTCCATGACCACGCCCATGTCGTGCTCAATCATGATGATCGTGATATCTAATTCTTCATTCAGATCCATGATGTAACGTGCCATGTCTTCCTTTTCTTCCAAGTTCATACCTGCCATTGGTTCATCAAGCAGCAGTAACTTAGGTTTTAAGGCAATGGCACGAGCAAGCTCTACACGCTTACGTAAGCCGTAAGATAGCGTGCCTGCAGTCGCTTTTCGGATGTGCTGGATTTCTAGAAAATCGATCACGTCTTCCACATATTTGCGGTGCGCCATCTCTTCTTTCTGCGCATTGGAGAACCAATAGAGTGGCCCCGTGACGAAGTTATTTTTCAGTAGGTGGTGTCGGCCAACCATGATGTTGTCCAGTACCGACATATGAGAAAAGAGCGCTAAGTTTTGGAAGGTTCTTCCCAGCCCTAACTCAGCTCGTTGGCTTGGTGTACGTTTAGTTACGTCATCTCCAGCGAAGATTACAGAGCCTTTGTTTGGTGTGTATCGACCAGAGATGCAATTGAGCATTGAGGTTTTACCTGCACCGTTTGGACCAATGATTGAAAAAATTTCCTTTTCATTCACATGGAAGCTCACGTCAGTTAAAGCTTTCACCCCACCAAAAGCCAATGAAATATCGTTTACCTGCAACAGAGGCGATTCCGATACCATAGTTGATCTCCCTTTCGTTATTTTAAGTGCGTTCCATTGAGCACTATTTGATCAAACCTAACTTTGATACTGGTAACCGCTTTTACACCTATGCATCAACTTTGTATTCAGTTTACGTAAACGTCAATTTAAAATCAGAATAGTGCCTGAAAGATTAAGTTGCAATCGAGTTCATCGAGAAAGATTTGAACTAACGCAAACTTTAAGTAAATAAATTGTTAATAAAAATTATTCTCAAACGCTTACATATTTGGATAGTTCGGACCACCACCACCTTCTGGCGGAGTCCAGGTAATATTTTGACTTGGATCTTTGATGTCGCAGGTCTTACAGTGGATACAGTTGGCCGCATTTATTTGCAGCTCTGGCTGCTGCTCCCCCTGTACGATTTCATACACGCCAGCCGGACAATAGCGCTGTGCTGGCTCTGCATATAATTCAAGGTTCTGCTCAATAGGGATCCGCTGGTTCTCCAGTCGTAAGTGGCATGGTTGATCTTCCTCATGGAAGATATTGGATAGATAAACGGAAGAGAGGCGATCGAAACTTAACACGCCATCAGGCTTCGGATAGACAATTTCATTGCTGTTTTCCGCCAATAACAGAGACTGATGATCAGGCTTATCACAGCGGATATGCCACTTAGCTTTACCTTTTAACACGTTATGTTCCAGCAGCGCTAAACCACCGCCCAGCCACGATCCAAAGCGGTGGATTCCACTTGAGAAGTTACGTGCTTGATAAAGCTCTTCATACAGCCAAGACTGTTTGAAATGCTTTTGATAATCAGCAGTAACTGACTGACTCTCAAGGGCTTCACATACTGCTTCAGCGGCAAGCATTCCAGATTTTATTGCGGTGTGTGTGCCTTTGATTTTAGCGCCGTTAAGTGTTCCTGCATCACAGCCAATTAACAAGCCACCAGCAAACTGCTGCGTGGGAAGCGAATGAAAGCCGCCCTTGGTAATCGCTCTCGCGCCATAGCTAATACGCTTCCCATTTTTGAGGTATTGCTCAATCAACGGGTGGTGTTTAAAACGTTGAAACTCATCAAATGGACTCAAGTGCGGATTCTTATAATTCAAGTCAACAATCAACCCGACGGCAACTTGGTTTCCCTCTAAATGGTAGAGATAACTGCCACCTGTAGCTTCATTTGATAACGGCCAACCTAATCCGTGCACTACTAAACCTTGCTGATGCTGCTCTGATGGGATTTCCCACAGCTCTTTAAAACCGATAGCGTAGTGTTGAGGCGTTTTCTCTTCAGCAAGATTAAATCGGTTAATCAACTGCTTACCAATATGCCCCCGTGCGCCTTCAGCAAATAAAGTAAACTTCGCTCGCAGTTCAATACCAGGTTCGAAATTTCCTTTTTGTTCACCATTTTTATCTAATCCCATATCGCCCGTGATCACGCCACAAACACGACTATCTTCATCGATGATCGCTTGACTGGCGGTAAAACCTGGGTAGACCTCCACCCCCAAGTTCTCAGCCTGCAACGCCATCCATCGGCATAGACTGCCCAAACTTATGATGTAATTACCTTTGTTATGTAACGTATTAGGCACCGCCCAAGAAGGCAGTTCATGACCATTGATTTCATTGCCTAGATAGTAGGTTTTATCTTGGTTTACTTTGGTATTGAGCGGAGCGCCTTTCTCTTTCCAGTCGGGAAAAAGCTCATCCAAACTTCGCGTTTCAAACACCGCGCCCGATAAAATATGCGCTCCAACTTCAGAACCTTTTTCTACCACGCAAACAGAGAGCTCTTGTTTTTTTTCTGCTGCTAATTGTTTGATTCGGCATGCCGCAGACAAACCTGCGGGACCAGCGCCTACAATCAGAACATCAAATTCCATGCAGTCTCTTTCCATGATTGCATTCCTTTTTCTTTGCATGTTGCCAACTTGTTAACCAACAATATATTTAAAGTTGACGCAAACGTAAAGGTAAATTAACATCATTTTAAAGACGTCATCACATCGTCTTCACTGTAAACACATAGTCTTCACTGTAAAAGGAATCTAACGTGAAAATACTAGTGCCAATCAAAAGGGTCATTGATCCCTACGTTAAAGTTCGCGTGAAAGCGGACCATAGCGATGTTGAAACCAATAACGTCAAGATGACGATTAATCCATTTTGCGAAATAGCCGTTGAAGAAGCCGTACGACTAAAGGAGCAAGGTATTGCAGATGAAGTCATCGTTGTCAGTGCCGGCGGTAGCCAGTGTCAGGAGCAACTACGTACTGCGCTTGCGCTAGGTGCCGATCGCGCTATTCATATCGATACTGAAGACAAAATAGAGCCATTGGTCGTCGCTAAGCTGCTCAAAGCTCTGGTTGAGCAAGAACAAGCACAGCTTGTGATTACGGGTAAACAATCCATTGATACGGACAACAACCAAGTGGCTCAGATGCTGGCCGCCCTACTTGACTGGCCTCAAGCAACTTTCGCTTCCGACGTGAAGATAGAAGATCAAAAAGTTCAGGTCGTGAGAGAAGTGGACGGCGGCTTGATGACGGTCGCGATGAACTTACCTGCGGTGATCAGTACTGACTTACGCCTGAATGAACCGCGTTTTGCCTCTTTGCCTAATATCATGAAAGCTAAGCGCAAGCCGTTAGATACCATCACACCTGACAGTCTGGGTGTTGAAGTGGTATTTAGCCAAACCATCCAAGAAGTCACACCGCCAGCGCAAAGAAAAGGTGGCATCAAGGTTGAATCTGTCTCAGAGCTTCTCGATAAGCTGCGTAACGAAGCGAAGGTGATTTCATGAAGAACTTAATCATAGCAGAGCATGACAATAACCAATTGCATGCGGACACACTCAAAGTGGTTAATGCAGCAAAACAAGTCAGCCAAGACAATGTTTTGATCGTAGTGGGCCACCAGTGTGAAGAAGTCGCTCAACAAGCTTGTCGCGTTGATGGTATATCAAACGTAATTTGTGTCGATGATGAGCAACTTAAGCATCAATTTGCCGAGAGTATCGCACCTATTGTAGTGAGTGTTGCTGAAGGTTTTGACGCAATCTGGGCTAGCTCATCATCAAAAGGGAAAGATCTTGCACCGCGAGTAGCAGCGAAGTTCGGCGTTGGGCAAATTTCCGATATTGTCCAAGTTATCGATGAAAACACTTTTATCCGCCCTATTTACGCAGGAAACGCATTTGCCAAAGTGACCACCAGCGACAAGGTTCGCGTCATCACCGTGCGCGCGTCTGCGTTTGAGCCGGTTACTTGTCACAACCAAGCTGATATTAAGCATCAGCAGGTCACTATCTCAGCTCCAATGGTTGAATTGGTTTCTGCCGATAAAACCGTGTCAGAACGTCCTGAATTAAGCGCGGCAGAGGTGGTTGTGTCAGGTGGACGCGGGGTCGGTAGCAAAGAGAACTTCGCGTTGATCGAACAAGTTGCCGATAAACTAGGTGCTGCCATTGGCGCTTCTCGCGCGGCAGTTGATGCCGGGTTTGTTGCCAACGACTTACAAGTGGGTCAAACCGGTAAAATCGTTGCACCTAAGCTTTATATAGCGGTTGGGATTTCCGGTGCCATCCAGCATCTTGCAGGAATGAAGGAATCCAAAGTGATTGTCGCGATCAACAAAGATCCAGAATCTCCTATCTTTGAAGTTGCCGACTATGGATTGGTTGGTGATTTATTTGAGGTACTACCTCAGCTTGCCGAACAACTTTAAACGATCAGATAAGGGGCGAACACTGCTATGTTCGCCCCTTTATTTTGTTTTTGGTCATATTCAAAAGAATTGAAATTAGAGGGACCTATGCCAAATTCTGCACCTATTTGGTCACCATCTGCTGAGCGCGTCAGCAATAGCAACTTGTTACGGTTCATCGAAAAGGTTAATAAAGACAAAGCCGAAGGTACCGTAATCAACAATTACACGTTTCTACACCAGTGGTCCATTGAGCACAATGATGAATTTTGGCGACATACTTGGCAGTTTTGCAACGTAATCGGAGATATAGGTTCGCAAATCAAGAGCCTTGGCAGTCCCAAATGGACACAAACAGGTTCTAATCATCACCATGTAAATAGAGACGCAGTATGGTTTGCTGACGCCACGCTGAACTACACAGAGAACCTCCTATCTCAGGCTGAACAATCACCAGAGCGTGAGTTTATTGTTTTTAGCAATGAAAGCGGTGAACACCGACAACTCTCCGGTAAACAATTGCTTGAACAAGTTTCTGCCATTCAACAATGGCTACTCAATTGTGGTGTCGGTAAAGGCGATGTCGTTGCGGGTTATTTGCCCTACCTTCCTGAAACCGTTATTGCCATGCTGGCCACCACCAGTCTTGGTGCCATTTGGACTTCAACCTCTCCTGATTTTGGTATCGATAGCGTCGTAGAGCGTTTTGGTCAGGTCAAACCGAAAGTTCTTTTTTGCTGTGATGGCTACCAGTTCGGAGGCAAAGCTTTCGATATGACGGACAAGAACACCACTCTTAGTAGTAAGTTAAGCAGTGCCTCCGAAGAGACTACTATTAGCGTATGCCAAATCGAATATTTACAAAACGCTGAGAGTGCTAGCACTTCTGAGTTTGTTTCTTGGTCCGATATTACTCACCACTTTTCTCCACAATCAATTCAATATCAACCAACGCTGTTTAATGACCCGTTATTCATTTTGTATTCTTCTGGTACAACAGGTCAACCTAAGTGTATTGTTCATTCCGCAGGCGGTACCTTGCTCAATCACCTCAAAGAACATCAACTGCATTGCGACATCAAATCGCAAGACAAGGTTTTCTACTACACAACATGTGGTTGGATGATGTGGAACTGGCATGTTTCCGCTCTTGCGAGTGGTGCAACCTTAGTGATTTACGACGGTAGTCCGGTTTATCCTGATCACTCCGTCTTATGGCGATTAGCAGAAGAACATAACGTGTCGCTGTTTGGTACTTCAGCGAAATACTTAGAGGCACTGGAGCATGCGAACTGCTCTCCAAAACTAGAACATAACTTGAAGTCACTCAAAACTCTGTGCTCAACTGGTTCGGTGCTTTACCCAGAACAATTTAATTATGTCTATCAGCACATCAAGCAGGACTTGCATCTCGCTTCTATCGCTGGCGGCACAGATATTTGCGGATGCTTTGTACTTGGAAACCCTATTTCACCAGTTTACAAAGGTGAATGCCAAGGCTCAGGGCTGGGAATCGACGCACGTGTTCTAGAGGATGATGGACATACTATTACGCAAAAACGCGGCGAACTGACTTGTAATAACTCGCTACCTAACTTCCCTATTGGCTTCTGGCACGACAACGGCGAATGTTATCACAACGCTTATTGGAGCAAGTTTACCGATATCTGGCACCATGGCGACGATGTGATGCAAACCGAACATGGCGGCTTTATTTTTTATGGCCGTAGTGACGCAACCTTAAATCCAGGCGGCGTACGAATCGGTACCGCTGAAATCTACCAGCAAGTGAACGCGTTACCCGAGGTTGAAGACTCCATCGCTGTCGGCAAGTTAAACCAGCAGTCTGAAGAAATCTGGTTACTAGTAAAACTCGCTCACAATGTCGAGTTAACCCAACAACTCACCGATTCAATTCGCCAAACATTGAAAACAAAATGTTCACCGCGCCATGTCCCACGACAAATTTTTGCTATCAGTGATATTCCTAAAACGCGCTCAGGCAAATTGGTTGAGCTAGCAGTGAAACAATTGGTAAACGGACAAGCTGTAAAAAACATTGGTGCTATTGCTAACCCAGAAGTGCTGGAAGAAATTAAAACGCTTTTCAACATAGAAAGTGGCGCCACTATCACTTAGAGACTCAACAAGTCTTCCAACAATACAGACGGGTATAACCTAACTGTATTTTTAGCTCGCTCGATAACTCCTCCCCACTTTCGTGGAAACTGCGCGAAATATGCTTCATGTACACAAAAAAGGTGAGATAATTCTATCTCACCTTTGAGCCATATGAGCTGGAGCATTAGTTTGGGGGTTAAGCTTTTATCAGTTGGCTCATATCTTCGCGAACTTGTGGCACCGTTAAACCAACGATGATTTGAAGGCTCTCTTGATTTCTAACAATATTCACCGCTCCGTGCTGTGTGAAAAATGCGTTCTCCTTTACCAGAGAGACATCTTTAACTTTAACACGCAGACGCGTCGCGCAATTAGTTAACAAGTCAATGTTTTCTTTTCCACCCAAACCTTCAATAAAGGCACTAGCTTGTGACGGACTTGCGCTACTGCTATGGACCGCTTTCGCTTCTTTGTAGTCAGCTTTGGAATACAACTTACTATCTGCACCTTCACGCCCCGGAGTAAGTATGTTGTATTTTAAAATAAGCGCGCGAAACGTAACAAAGTAAACACCAGTAAACATGAGACCAATAATAATCTGAATCACGTATGTTCCTGCATGGTTACCAGCCAAAGGCAACCAGTTTTGGAAAATGAAGTCTATCAAGCCAGTCTGAAAGTTACCGGAAACACCAAACATAAAGGCGATCGTTGCCATTGTCGCAGATAACAACGCATGCAAAGCAAACAGCGCAGGTGCGATAAATAAGAATGTAAACTCTATTGGTTCGGTGATCCCTGTAAGAATTGCTGTGATTGCGGCTCCGAGCACTAACCCCATCACCATCTTTTTATTTTCTTTTTTCGCAACTGAATAGAGTGCTAGTGCGATACCCGTACAACCAAACACTTTACCCATTCCCGTCAACATCAAACCACCCTGAGGAAATTGTGTCGTTAAACTTTCCGAGCTCTGGGCGAATGTCTGTATATTTTGAATCCAATAGGCAACCGTCCCGCCATCGACTGCAACTGGCCCATAAAAAACGGGACCATATACGAAATGATGCAATCCCGTTGGTATCATGATTCGCTCTAAAAACGTAAATAGCCATACCCCTAACGATCCAGCAGAAACCAAAAATGATTGCAGATTGTTAATACCATGCTGAATACTTGGCCAAGTCAAACAAGTTAGAATTGCCATCACGACCATAATGGGGAAACTAATGATCACAACCAATGGCGTTCCGCCAAATACAGCCGCCCAATCCGGTAGCTTTTTATCAAAGAATCGGTTGTGAACCCAAACAGAGAGACTTGCAATTAAAATGGCACCTAGCAAGTTGGTATCAAGCGTTAGAATGCCACCAACTTCAGTCAAACCTCGCTCACCTTCCGTATAGTTAACGCCCAGTTCTGGCCCCCAAAATTGAAGGATTCCACCAATAACGTAGTTATACGTAATGTAGGAAACAAGTGTTGCAAGTACAGCGCGACCAGATGCTTTTTTAGCTAAAGCGATAGGTAACCCAACGGCAAAAATAAGTGCCATATTTTTAAATACAGCGAGAGATGCCTGTAAAATGATCGTCGAGACTTTAACCCAAGCACTCCCCTCTAGTGCCCAAGGGAACACTTCTTGATTTAACAGCACAACAGAGAAACCCAATAACATGCCCGCTGCTGGAAATAATAGAACGGGAACAAACATCGCGGCTCCGAACCTTTGAATAATGTCTTTCATATAAACCTCTTGTTTCATTCACGGAGCCTACAAGTAGGCCCCGAACGTCCAGTTGTTATTGAAAAAATTGAGGAAGGTAGGCTTTATTTTCTTCTAGTAATTGTTTTGTTATTTCTTTAGCTTTTGGCACATTAACCACGGTACGGTTAAGTGTGAGTGCATTAATCAGCTTTTGCTGACTTCCTTCGTACCAAGCATCCACGACTAATTTCTCGTAACCAAGTTGGCTTTCAATCATGGCTTTTTGGAAGGTTGGGATTTTTCCTACAGTAAAAGCTTTCGGTCCATCACTAGTTAGCGCAGCTGGAACTTCTACCATGGCGTCATTTTGTAAATTTGTAATAGCACCATTATTCGGTACGATGACGAGATACACATCGCTCAAGTTGTAGGCAAGCGAAGCCGCAACTCTCACCATGTATCGACCATGGATATCGGCATGCAGTGTTTCGTGCTTCGTGGTGCCCGCTTCAATTATTCTTGCGTTCAATTCGAACACTCGTTTCTCACGGCCGTTAATTACCTGCCTTGCGCGGGTATTGTTGATATCCTCTTTCGCCACCATTTTTTCAGGGTACAAATAGTACTGAAGATACGTATTCGGCAAAAACTCTGGATTATCAGCAAGCATTGTTCTCATGTTTTTGAATGTGGCTTGCCACGATGGGTCATCCGCTATTTCCGCATCAACCGCACTGATCCCTTCTTTTAGGATGATATTTTTAATTTTGTCCGTTAAGTCTTCACCCTGTTTGTTACGAATTTTGGTAAACCAGCCATAGTGATTAAGCCCAAAATATTCAGGAACGAAGTCCCAAATTTCACATCCTAACAATTGCGCATAGCTGACCATAATCGCTGCTGGCATATCACAGATATTTAGAATTCGCTTATCATGCGGAAATTCACGATTTAAAGCTTCAGCGACAATTGCCGCCGGGTTGGTGTAATTAAGAATCCACGCATCTGGACACGTTTGTCGGATCTCGTTCACTAGCTGGATCATGTCGCCGATAGAGCGAAGTCCATATGCCATTCCTCCCGCGCCACATGTCTCTTGCCCAACACAAGAGTTGGATAGCGGGATTTGTTCATCGCGCTCGCGCATGGCCAACCCACCAGTGCGGATCTGGATAAAGAAAAAGTCCGAATCTGCGAATGCGACAGATTTATCCGTTGTATAAACAAACTCTTCAACTTCTGGATAGTGTTCTCGCAATAGAATTTCAGTAGCTAATGCATTCGATTCTTGGCGTTTCTCATCTATGTCGTAAAACACGACTTTTGCGAGTGGAAAGTTATCTTTTTCGGCAATAAGGCTGTTCATCATACCAAGTGTGTATGTACTGCCAGCACCAACAATCGTTAATTTTTGACGTTTCATTTCGCTACCTCAAATGTTTATCCTGAAAATGTATAAAATAAGTATTAATACTTTTATGATACATTTAAAGTGTAAGCACAAAGATACGAGATAAAAATCACACAAAGATCCTAAGGAAAAGTATTAACTACATCTCAGATCACATTCTTGCTATCATGATCCAAGACTTAGCGAGGTATTATGAAACCCAAATACATAGACATTGCGGAACGATTAGAAAAAAAGATCAAAGATGGGGAACTACAACCTAAATCGATGCTTCCAAAAGAGAGTGATTTGCAAGAAGAGTTTTCCGTAAGCCGCGTAACCATCAGAAAAAGCTTACAAATTCTGGTCGACAATAATTTAATTAGTCGGACAAGAGGTAGTGGAACTTATGTAAACGATCTAAAAGCCCAACATGATGCCTTACATTTGCTGGGTTTTATCGAGGAAGTCAGTAAACAGGGGAAAACGCCTAGCTCTCAAGTCATAAAGTTCGAACTTAAAAAACCGAATGAACAGGTTGCTAAGCAGTTAAATCTCTCGCCCAATGATGATACATATGAAATACATAGACTCAGATGTATTAATGATGAGCCTGAAATTTACGAAGTCACTCATATGCCAGCAGTGTTATTTCCAGACTTGAGCATAGCCATAATGAATGGTTCTAAATATGAGTACATTGAAAATAGCAAAGGATTGAAAATTGCGAAAAGCAGTCAGTCTGTCAAACCGTATTTGTTAGATGCAGAGACGGCCTCATACCTGAATGAATCAGAAGCTTCCCCTATTCTAAAAGTTGAGTCCACTGGTTACCTAGAAGATGGTCGTGCATTTGAATATACCGTCAATTACTTCCGACTTCATCAATACAGCTTCGAGTTTATTTCAACTAGGACGTAGTACTATTCGACGCTAATGGTTAATCATTGCGCCAAATCTTATATCCGACCTCTCGCATTGCTCTGCCGAGCAGGTGGGAGGCGACTGGCGCAGTGAGAACGATAAACAACATCGTACCGATAACCCGAGAGATCACGGTAACTTCAGGGAGTGAGAAAGCGACCGCTAATAACAAGCAGCTCACTCCGACAGTTCCAGCTTTGGTCGCTGCATGCATTCGGGTATACAAATCCGGAAGCCTCAGGACACCTAGACTTGCAACCAAGGTCAACAATGTTCCTAAGCATAAAAATAGTCCAATCAACACGTCCATTATTCTTTCTCCTTTCTTTTAACGATCAAACGTGCAAATGCGATCGTGCCGAGAAATGCGACCAAACCTAATGTAATGGCGATGTCTAACAGAGCGTCCTCACCGCTGTCTAAGGTGTAAACCGTAATAAATCCGATAGTGATAAATGAAATCAGATCTAACGCCACAACTCGATCAGCTAGCGTTGGTCCTAGAATTAAACGAGCAAAAGCCATAACAAAGCTGAGTAGTAGCCCAGAATAGGCAAAAGTGACCGTTATTTTCAGCCAACTATCCACGCGTCACCTCCAAAATTCGATGCTCTAACCCATCTTTAATTCCGCGAATAACCTCTTCATGTTCAGGTGCAAACATGGCATGAACGATAAGATACTTTTTATCAGCCGTAACATCCAAACTAAGCGTGCCCGGTGTTAAAGAAACCATGTTCGCCAGTAATGTGATTTCTAGATCAGAATCGACCTCCAGAGGGACATAAACGATATCAGGCTGACTCAAATGAGTAGGTGTCACGACGTCCCACACCACTTTCGCAACCGATATAACCATTTCATAAGCGAAGTACACCAATAACTTCAATGCAGATGCAAAACGTTGAAAATAGCTCGTTTTCAATCCAAATGGTTGACTCAACCTTAAAGCAAAAAAGCCGACCGTAAATCCGACAACAAAATTCAGACTCGAATAGCTGCCATTAAGCATCATCCACGCTAACGCTAAGAAAAAATTGAGGAATAGATAGATCATGCATTTCCTCCTAACACCACTCTGATGTATTCAGTCGGATTTAACAGTTGTTCTGCAGCTTGAACGGAAAATTGATAAAAAGGCTCCGCCACTAAGCCAATGATTAGCGTCAACGTTGTCAATACAATAATTGGAACGCAGTACAACCAATGTACTTTGGCCTGCAGAGTCTGTTCTGGCTTCTCTCTAAATGGCTTTTTCCAAAATGCCTCACTCCAAATTTTCGTCATCGAGTAGACAGTAAGCAACCCCACCAATAACGCGGTACCTGCTAACCAGTAATACTCAGCCTGTATGCTCGACTTGATGACCAATAGCTTTCCCCAGAAACCCGATAGCGGTGGGAAACCGGCCAGAGAAAACGCAGGGACAAGAAACAAGAACGCTAACCAAGGCATAGCTTTGTATACCCCACCCAAATGTTCAAGTTGACTAGAGCCATATTTGCGCTCGATGAATCCACCTATTAAGAACAAATTCGCTTTTACAATGATGTGATGAACAATGTAGAAAATGGCACCGGCTAAAGCTAAGGGAGTGTAAATAGCCAACCCCATGATCATATAGCCTATTTGGCTAATAATATGAAAAGAAAGAATTTTCTTAATGTCGAATTGGCTAGCCGCTCCTAAAACGCCCGTTAACATGGTTAGCCCTGCGACCCAAATTAACGTCGGTTGCCAACCACTCTCGGCGAGCGGAAATACCAAGGTAAAGACTCTTATCAACGCGTATACACCGACTTTAGTAAGCAACGCGGCAAACAGTGCCACCACACCGCTTGGTAACGTGTGATAAGAAGCTGGCAACCAAGCAAATAAAGGAAAGAGTGCCGCTTTAATAGAAAAGGCAAACAAAAATAGCGCGGACAGCATCATGTTGATGCTCAATTCATTTTCCCCTACTTTGGTGTAGAGATCGGCCAAGTTCAAGGTGCCCGTTGCTCCATACAATAAACCGATAGCAAGCAAAAATACCAGCGTCGAAATCAGGTTCAACATCACGTACTTTACTGCACCATCAACTTGAGTTTTCGTTGCATCTAACACCATTAAACCAAATGATGAAATGAGCATGACCTCAAACCAAACATACAGATTAAAAATATCTCCAGTCAGGAAAGCACCATAAACGCCAGCAAGCAACACGTGCATTAACGCATGGTAATTGCTATAGGAGGGCTTTCGGTGAAGGTCCGCCATCGCGTAGAAAACACATATCGCACCAATCACCGCCGTTATCATCACCATAGCAACGCTGAGGTAATCTGCGACAAACACGATACCAAATGGCGCACTCCACTGACCAAAAGCAACGGCTTGAATACCATTACTTATGATGTTTTCTGTGAGAAAGCCCGCAACGAAAAGGTTCGAAATCGCACTTACACCGCTCAACCACTCAACACTTTTTGTTGAGCGACGGACGAAGAAGATAGTCAACGCCGTACTCAGCGAGAGAACAACCGGTAACGTAAGCAAAATCGAACTCATTGACCCTCCTCAGAACGTTGCATTTCATCGACGTTTGCAGTTCCAGTGTCTTTATAAGCTCGATAGAACAGCATTAAAGCAAAAATAAGTAGTCCAAAACCGATGACTATCGCAGTTAAGATAAGCGCTTGAGGTAAAGGATTTGCCGCGCTATCTGGTGGTAAAAGAGCATTATCGCCAATCAATGGCGGCTCTCCGGGCGTCAGCCTTCCAGCGGTAAAAATAGCAAGGTTAACCGCACTACTGAGTAACATGATGCCGAACAAAAGGCGCAAGATATGCTTTTCAAGCATTAAATAAACACCTGCTGCGACAAATACTCCAACGACAACACTCCAGACTATTTCCATCACTCTAGCTCCTCATTAATACGAAGCAGCATACCCATCACGCCACCTATAACGGCAAGGTAAACACCAACATCAAAAACCAATGGCGTCCCTAGTGGTATCACGTCTTTCCACCACAGTCCGGTCAAAAACGGTTTATCAAACGCAAAGCTCAAAGCACCAGAAACTAAGCTCAATGCGATGCCAGATAACGCAATGAGAAACGGTTTGAAATACAACCTAGAACGAACGTATTTCGGTGATTCCGCGAACATGAGAAGTGATAAACCAATAACGGCAATCAACGCACCAATAAAGCCACCACCCGGTTCGTTATGACCACGTAACAACAGATACACTGAAAATACGAGCATGAGTGCCGAAACAATGTGTGCCGTGGTTGCAAAAATTAATGATTGGATACGATTTTGCTTTTTCGCTCTTGTCTTAAGCAAACTCACTGCAGCAATCCCTGCAATAACAACGACAACAACTTCTCCCAATGTATCAAATGCGCGAAAGTCGACCAGAATAACGTTAACAATGTTTCGCCCATGTCCACCCGGGACACTGTTTTCTGCAAAGAAATCTGACACCGAAGAGTCCATCGGCTGAGACGTGATTCCTAACAAAAGTAAAGTAACCGAAACACCTATCACACCTGCTATGCAAATATTCGCTACTTTACGTTTTATTGAATGCTTAGGCACGGTGGTTAGACGTGGCATATGACGCATTAACAATGCAAGAAAGACCACCATTAATGTTTCCACTAACAGTAAAGTCTTCGCAACGTCCGGGGCGCTATAAATCATAAAAACAAGCGTGGTCATGAAGCCAATCATACCAAGCGCAGAAATCGCAAGAAGTCTTGCGTGGGACAACGTACATACGAGCGCAGCACCAATCAACAATAAGGCAATACCAATCTCATAGAAAGTGACACTTGAAAGTTCGCCAACCAAAGGCAGAGGAATAAGCGCTACCTGACTCAGTAACGCAACGGCAAGTACCGTGAAAAATAATAGGACATAGCGACTCAATTTCTTTTGCTGTAACCGCGCCGTTTGCCACTTCGCCACTGTCATCATGCCATCTAATAGTCGTTCAAAAATATTCTCCGCTTTGGGGACGAATAGATGTAGCCGCTGAAAAAATGCAGACACAGTAGGATAAACACGGTACACCACATACCCCAACGCTAGCGTAATAACGCTTAACACTAACGGTACATTCACGCCATGCCATAGTGATGTCTCTTTAAGAGTTGCTGTGGGCAGAATGTCAGTAGAGCCCGGAAAAATAATATTGCGATCTAACCAATTCAAACCGAATAACGGAACTAGGAGGCTGCCAACTGCCAAGAGCAAAGGCGAGATCCACATGGCTTTTTTTGTCTCAACTGGCTTAGTTTCAATCGGCACGAGATCACGGCGAGCAAAGAATGGTCTCGCAATAAGCATAATGGTTAGCGCGACCATCAGTATATTCACGATTAAAAGTACAAAGGCGATCCAGTTATTGAGCTCTACTGCGGACTTGTACATGTATTCTTTGCTCAAAAAGCCTAACAACGGCGGGAACCCCGCTTTAGACAATGCAGCCAAACTCCCCGCAACCATGCTGATGACGAGAACTGACTTCAGGCCGTACAATTGATCAATATCTCGTGTTCCTGTCGCTTTGTCGATATTACCCACCACCATAAACAGCGCAGCTTTATAGAAAGAGTGAGCGAGAATAAACATCAATACTGCACTAACGGCCAAATCTGTGCCCATACCTAGTAATAATGTTAATTTACCCAAAGCAACATTCGTGCTGTAGGCTAGCATCAGCTTCAAGTCAGTTTGTTTTAATGCGACAAATGTGCACCAAATGGCCGTGATACTCCCAGTGATGACTAAAGCATAAAACCAGATCTCGCTGTGGGCATAAACTGGCGATAAACGTGCTAATAGGTAAATGCCTGCCTTTACCATTGTTGCCGAGTGTAAATACGCACTGACCGGAGTGGGAGCTGCCATCGCGTTAGGTAGCCAAAAATGAAACGGGAATTGCGCAGATTTAGTAAATGCACCGAGTAGTATGAGTACTAGAGATGGGATAAACCATTCATGCTGCGCAATAGTGTCTGCCTGCTCGATAATGGTATTTAGCTCATAACTCCCTGCCATTGCTCCCAGCAAGATAAGACCAGCTAGCAACGCTAGTCCACCAGCACCAGTAACAATCAGCGACTGCAAGGCGTTTTTCCGAGACGTTTTATTTTCGTGATTAAACCCGATCAGTAAATAAGAAGTGATGGTGGTGAGTTCCCAGAAAACAAATAACAACAGAATGTTATCGCTCATCACAATCCCTAGCATGGCAAGCATGAATAGGGTTAGATACAAATGAAAGGAAAACCGGCTATCACTTTCTCGTAAATAAGCCAAAGCGTAGATTTGAATCAGTGCGCCAATCCCACTGATCAGTCCCGCAAAAAGAAATGAAAGGCCATCTAGTCTAAAGCTAAGGTTGATATCGAGGCTTGGTATCCATTCCGCATTCCAGCTCACGCCTGCAGGAGTATAGATGTAGAGGAGAAAAGAGAAGATTAAAACTGGCAGCGCAGGGAAAATCAGTAAGACCAACTGATTATCTAGGTTTTTCGGCAGGTTTTCTTTACCCGTTATGTTATTCAACATCGCAGCCCATTCGTTATTATAAGAAGGTACGCCCTATTCGGCGCAAATGACAAACTCCACTGTATTGTTTTAGCCCAAGCGCTTCAAAAACGATCATGAAACCAAGGGAAAAGTAGCAAACAGTAATCACTGAGTGCTACTTAGAGGAACGCCGATACAAACCGCTATTTGCTGTCTGCTACGGCATAAGAACGTAGGTCACTACTTACGTGTTCTTGGCTGAATGTATATGGATTATCGTCATCAGCTAACTCGAATGCATCGTAGGTGCAGTCACCGATATCATTTCTCGGACAAACATAAACATTCGAACGTTCTATCATTTCTGTGTGGCATTTCGGGCATAGGTTTTTCATGTCTCTCTCCTCTGATAACTTATTGATACATTGATAATTCCATGTTCTAGAGATCCATCTCCCTCCTTTACCTAAAACATCACTTAAACCCAACTTTGTTACACCTCAATTACTGAATCGGTGAGACAAAACCATCGGGCTTAAGAGCGACCAAACTACAGTTAATCGATTGCAAAATATTTTCAGCCGTATTACCAATGACATAGCCAGATATACCAGTTCTCGCTAAGGTTCCCATTACCAGCACGTCTACCTCAATACTCTCTACGTAATCTGGAATCTTTTCGTCGGGTTTTCCATGCAGGTGGTGAATCACAATTTCACCTGTAATCCCAGACTCCTCCAACAGCTGTTGCAGAGCTTGTTTATGATCGGCTTTTGCTTTGTCGAGTTCATGTTTCAACTCAGCATCATCGACTTGAATCCAAGCGTTACCATTTAGGTAGTTTTCTAAGTAATACTCCCAGCAAGAAATCACGTGTAAACGACTATCGCAGGTGTCGGCAATCGAACGCGATAATTCGAGTAAACGCACGGCTAATGAGTGCTGTTCATCGCTTGCCGTTAATGGGTCGATAGCCACAGCAACACGGCGCTTATCTCTTGGCTTATCAATTGGTCGGTGCAACCAAAGCGGACAAGGGCATTTTCGTAACAGAGTCATATCAATAGCTTTGAAACCCTCAGCACCTTCACCGAGCGGTTCAGCTTCTTTGATGATGAGATCTTTGTTATCAGCTAATGCTTCTTGAATAATACAGACAGCGGGCTTTTCACTGCTTTTCACAGTAAGAGGAAATGCGAGATCCTCTTCAGAGAGTCCCAGCTTCTGTCTATATTCGTGAATACTTTGTTTGAGGGAGTCTTGCAGCGATTGCTCATAACTTTGCTGATACTGGATCATGTCTGTTGGGAAATCAGGACACGCTATTAGCCCTGAGACAGGCACTTTGTTGCTAGATGCAATCCTCATCGCTTGTTCGAGGGCGTCACTATGGCCTGGCAATCCTTGTGTTGCAAAAAGTATGTTTGCGAATCGTTTCATACACACCTCCTTGTTTGGTTAAATATTAACCACCCACAAAGTATAATACCTAACGGATAATTGTAACGGCTTGTGACGTTGATGAAATCAATTCTCATTAAGAGACGGATATTGCTTCATTTTGTTTTACGTCACACTCTCCTTTCTTCACAACTATCGCCTTCGACCTAAATAAATTCCGCTACCTAAAGTTAAGACCAAATAAAAACCCAAATTACTCAAAGTTTTTTCTCACCTTAAGTAACTTGGGTATAAGCAATAACACACTTATTGTCCGGATTTAAATAGATGGCCTAAATTTTCACGCAACTTAGTTTAAAGATGCCATCTCAATCACGAATCGATATGCAAAGTTTTACGGCTTTAGTGACCTAAAATCGCCGTAACTCAATGTTAAGGTTGTTGTTTTGTCGGTGCCAAAGCAATTTCACGAACACATACACCTTGCGGTTGCTGATAAGCAAACAGCACTGCTCGTGCAATGTCGTCTGCTGCCAACACGCCGCCCATATCCATCTTCCAAGCGTCATAGCCATCTTTAATATCTTGAGACGTTGTATGTGAAAGTAATTCCGTTTCCACTGCACCAGGTGCAATCGTCGTAACGCGAACATTCGATGACGCAACTTCTTCACGTACGTTTTCAGAAATAGCATGAACCGCAAATTTGGTACCGCAATAAGCAGCATGATCAGGGAATGTTTTCTTGCCCGCGATAGAGCTGATGTTAATGATCGTACCACTGTTACGTGCTTTCATAGGTGCTAGGACGGACTGCATGCCATTGAGCAAACCAATTACGTTCACATCAAACATGCGCTTCCACTCCGATGCTTCCTGAGTATCTATCTGACCTAGAAGCATAACGCCTGCGTTATTTACAAGTGCATCTACCGGACCATACAACGCTTCAGCTTTCTCAATTGCAGCCTCAAAAGAAGCTTTGTCGGTCACATCTACCTTTTCACAAAGCGTATTTGGTAAGTTTAATGCTTCCAAACGTTCTACACGTCTTGCTAACAAAAGAAGAGCATGGCCCTGTTCACTGAAGTGACGTGCAATCGCTTCACCAATGCCTGAACTAGCGCCTGTAATAACAATTAACTTTTTCATTTTGAATCCTTAATCGAACGGTTTACATCAGTGGCGGTAAGTTTAAGAAAACTTTGTTTGTTGATATATACCGACCTAGTTGAAACACTGTTGTTATACTGCAACAATACTTTTTTGAATTATGAAGAAGTCATCATGCAAACACACATCAACCTTGCGGATATTCGCTCTTTCGTCCTAATCGCTCAACTAGGAAACTTCACGAAAGCAGCAGAGCAACTTGGCGTTTCTCGCTCACACGTTTCACGTCAAATAACAAATCTGGAGCAACAGATTGGTGTCACTTTGCTACAAAGGACCACTCGAACACTGAACCTCACCGAAGCAGGCAAGGTTCTGTATAAACAGTGTGAAACTGCCCTTCACAATATTGATCAAGCTGTTATGGCAGTGGTTGATGATGTAGAAGACTTAAGAGGTGACATTCGTATCAACTGTGTGGGGGGCTATTTAGGAGAAGACGTTGTCGCAGATATCGTTGCTCAATTTCTAATCCAACACCCACAAGTGAGCATTAACTTAGATTTTAGTAGCCATCGTGTCGATTTAATCGCGGATGAATTCGATATCGCTTTTCGAATGGGAAAGTTAGACGACTCCAACTTTATCGCTCGCAAACTGATCGATGTGGAAATGGGGACATACGCAAGCCCAAACTATTTAGAAACATATGGCTATCCTTCTCATCCAAAGGACTTAGAAAAACACGTTTGTTTGACAGGTAGTGTGACACGGTGGGCATTTGAGAACACGAATACAAAGCAGTCAACGGAACACCAGATACGTGGACAGTTACGATGTAAGAGTGGCAGAGTAATGATAAAAGCAGCCTTGGCGGGAAATGGCATCATCCGTGTGCCAGCACTTTATTGTCAACAAGAACTCCAGACAGGCAAGCTAAAAGAAGTGTTTACCAATTGGAGCATTCCGAGTGTGGAATTTTCACTCCTTTATCATCACGACCGACATCAACCAAAACGCATCCGAGCCTTTGTTGATTTTACTACGCAATACTTTCGCAAACTGCAGAGTAAAGACAAGTAACCTGCACGTTGGTACCTGTCTATGTATGCTTTATAGGCTGAGCCTGTGAACCTGGGGATTGTTCTAGAAAGAGTGTGAGCATTTTGACGCTTAAGGTTTGGTTTTCATAAACGTCAGAGGTGTTTGTCCAGTTTGCTTTTTGAAAAATGCAATAAAAGCACTGTCTGACGAAAACTCCAGCCAATCGGCAGCTGCGCTGACTGGCATGCCCGTTGATAACAATTCAACTGCCTTTAAAAGCCTCCACTGTTGCCGCCAATCTTGATAATTCATTCCCGTTTCCGACTTAAATAATCGTGTTACCGTCTTGGTGCTTGCCCCAACTTTGCTTGCAAGAGTAGTAAGCGAAGGAGCCAGAAATGAAGGTTCAACCAACTCTCGACGAAACGTTGTTAAGCGCCGATGCGATGGCAAAGGCAACTGAAACGAATAACGTTTCGCAGCATAAAACTCCTCCCAAAAAAGCGCCGTCGTATTTACCATCTCGCTGCTAGGCTTATCCCACTCCCAAAATGACATTTTATCAATAAGAGCTTGGAGCAAATTATTCACTTCTATCATCGTGATCTTACTCGGACAGGCAAACTCCTCACAATCAAAATACAAAGATCGATACGCCACCACATTCGTCATTAGTGCGCGATGCGGCGTATTAGGTGGGATCCAAACCGCCTTTGTCGGTGGCAAAATACAAATCGAGTCTTCCAGAGCAAAACTCATACAACCTTGAGGTGCGTACAATAACTGCCCTTTCTTGTGCATATGCATACCTGAGTCGTGCTTGCCAATATCAGCAGCAATTCCCACTACATAATTAGTAATCTTGTCTGCATCAAATTGTGTTTTTTCGTTAATAAGCGCCATTTTGTCCGAATGTTGATGTATTTGGTTTTTATGTTGTTATTAGATCAATCATAGCCTCATTTATACTGCCCGCCAACTTCATTAACGATGGGTAACAATATGAATACTAAGCCCTCTTTATGGCTCATGCTGGTTATGTTGATGTTTCCGCAAATTGTAGAAACTATTTATAGCCCAGCGTTGAGCTCAATCGCTCTATCATTTGATGTAAACCACGCACAAGCAGCCCAAACATTGTCGATTTACTTCCTAGCTTTTGCCATTGGCGTTGTAGTTTGGGGAGTTCTCGCAGATAAACTGGGAAGAAGGCCCACCATGCTTATTGGGCTCTTTATCTATGGTTGCGCATCTTTACTCGCAACTCAAACCGAAAGCTTTGCTGTTGTCATGACCGCGCGAGCCCTAAGCGCATTTGGTATCGCGGTAGGATCCGTTGTCACACAGACCATGCTTCGTGACGCGTTTGACGGCCAAGAACTGAGTAAAGTCTTCAGCTTAATGGGGATGGGCATATCAATCAGCCCGGTAGTTGGCATGCTATTAGGTGGGCAGCTTACAGCGTTCGGTGGATACCGTTATGTGTTTTTTGCCTTGTTTTTAATCGCGTTAGTATTACTCGCTTATAACGTTATTAAGCTTCCTGAAACACAGAAGGAACAGACACCAGTGCGGTTGCATCAACTTAGCTGGGAAATGGTAAGAGACGCGCGAATTTGGCGCTCAGGATTATTGGTTGCTTTGTATAACATTGCTCTATTTTCTTATTACCAGCTTGGCGCATTTACTTTCTCAGCACTTGGGTATAACTCCGAACAATTTGGATACAGTGGCATGGTACTGGGGTTAGGCACTCTGCTTGGGAGTTATTTAAACAAATCCCTAGTGTCTAAAAATGTTCGAAAAAGCCAACTACTTTGGCTCTCAGCAGTATTGCTTAGTTTGGGATCAGTCGGTGTGTTGATTCTGAGCCAATCAATCTGGTTTGTTGCTCCAATGGTGTTAGTCGTCATGTCTTATGGGATTGCGATACCCAATATACTCAGTGACGCACTCGTTGATTATAAACAACAGGTAGGTAGCGCAGGCGCTTTATTTGGGCTCATGTACTACATCATGATCGGGACGGGACTAGCGATGGCTGGAACAGCACAAAACTTAGGTGTCGTTCTATTAGCATGTAGCTGTTTAGCGATTTTATTAGCGTTTTCTAAAAGGCAAGTTCATACCAACTTGTGACCAGATACTACGCATTGCTTGCCTAATCTTCCGAAGATTGGTCTACATCTTTTCTAACGGTTAACTCAAACGTAAATAAAAAGCGCCTGTCGGCGCTTTAATTATCCATAGATCTTATTGCCATTTTGGCTCGCCAAACTCTTCACAACGTTGCTTGTCGTAATTTTCAATGCGCCCGCGTTTACCTACAAACTGAACCTGAACAACCATTCCAGCTTCAACATATTCACTGAAATAATCGCAAGAAACACGAAAACTAGTATCGCGTATCACAATTGGTACCCATTCATAGCCGCCGCTGCGTGGTAAGTAAGACTTGAAGGTAATGACCCCGTCATCTGAAACGTTGATTTCTTCATCATATTCATTCAACTTATAAAAACGTTGTCCATCAAACTCTGCCTTTGCTTTTTCAATTATTTCGTTCGTTGCTGTCGATTGCATCGGCGTATTTGAGACCAGTTGACACCCAACAACAGATGTCAATACGGACAAAGTCAAAGCGAGTTTAGTTATTTTATTCATTTACCTAACCACTGCTGAATTATTCAACACTTACCACTTTAAAAGGAGGGAGACCATACTTTATTTTAAAGAAAGTAAATTACCACCTTCTAAAGAAGGTGGCTTTGTGTGAGCCCCCTAAAAGGGGGCCTTTGTTTAGTCCAGCG